>REBZ01000098.1 GCA_007692495.1 Alkalicoccus sp. | reverse complement strand
CGGCCGGGGGAAGTATTCGGACTGCTCGGACCGAACGGCGCCGGGAAAACGACGACGATCCGGATGCTGTGCGGACTGATCCGGCCGACGTCCGGAAGTGTCAGCATATTCGGATCCGATTTAAAAAAGCACCGGGCCGAAGCGCTCGAAAACGTCGGTGCCGTCGTGGAAAACCCGGAGCTCTACGACCACCTGAGCGGATGGGATAACCTCCGGCACTATGCGAGAATGCACAAAAACATCCCGCTTTCAAAAATTACCGAAGCGGCGGAGAAAACAGGCATCGCGCATCGTCTTCAGGAAAAAGCAGGCACGTACTCGCTCGGCATGCGGCAGCGGCTCGGGCTCGCCCAGGCACTGCTTCACAACCCCGGACTGCTTATTCTCGATGAACCGACGAACGGGATGGATCCGGCGGGCATCCGTGAAATGCGCGAGTATTTCCGGCAGCTCGCAGAACAGGAGGGAGTCAGTATTCTCGTCTCCAGCCACCTGCTCTCGGAAATGCAGATGCTCTGCGACCGGGCGGCGGTGATGCAGCACGGAAAGGTGATCCGGACGGCGTCGATGACCGAACTGCTCGAAGCAAAGCAGCAGATCATACTGAAAACAACAGATAAGGAAAAAGCAGCCGGGGTGCTGCAGGAGAGAAAATATGAGAGGAAGGGGACAGAGTTTATCATTTACGGAAGCGCGGAGGAGATTCCTGAGCTGAACCGGCAGCTCGTCGCAGCAGGCGTAGATGTACAGGCACTGTACCCGGGGCAGAACGGGACGCTCGAAGACACGTTCCTCGATATGACAGGAGGGAAAGCGCTGTGAACCTTTTACGTAATGAGTGCATGAAGCTGTTTAAGAAAAAAAGCACGTGGGTGATGGGGGCGCTGATCGTTCTGCTCGCTGTCGGTGTGACGGCGCTGTTTGCGCTCGTCGTCGGTCCTTCCCCCGCGGCGGAGGAAATGGAAGCAGCGGAAGCGGCCTACGCCGAGGCGGAAGGAATTACGCAGACAGAAGAGGAGCATACACTCGTTCCGGTCATAGAAAACGCCGGTCTTATGAGCTTCGTAACTATGTTTACCGTGATTGCCGCCGCCGGAATTACGGCCGGGGAGCACGCCGCAGGCACGATCAAACTGTTATTGATCCGGCCGGTGGCGCGCTGGCAGATTCTTTTATCAAAGCTTGCCGCCGTGTTTCTTTTCGCCGCAGCGGCGACCGTGCTTCTTTTTATCGTTTCGTTTTTTGCCGGCATTCTGTTTTACGGCTGGAACATGCCGTCCGGTCACTATATCGTATCCGGCATGGGGGACATAGCAGCGCACCCTGTATATTCGTACGCAGCCGGTCTTTACGGGCTCTGGTTTGTGGAGCTTCTGCTGTTTGCCGTCATCGGATTTATGATCGGCACCGTATTTAAAAGCACGTCACTCGGCGTCGGCATTCCGCTCGTCCTGCTCTTTACCGGCAGCCAGGCGGCATTTCTGATTGCGGATTACAGCTGGGCCGGAGCGGTGGTGTTTTCCCACACGGATCTCGTTTCCCGGTTTATGGGCTCCCCGGGAGTGCTCGGCGTATCCATCGCCGTATCGATTATTGTCATCGCTCTTTATGCCGCCGTGTTTCTTCTTATTTCCTTCTGGCGGTTTACGGTGCAGGACGTTCTGGATTAAAACAGTATAAAGCAGCAGAGAGGTGACGTGATGAGTATCGAATTCAATGATTATCAGCCGATATACCAGCAGCTGATGGACCATATCAGCCAGCGGATCTGCCGGGGGGATCTCGCCCCCGGGGAAAAGCTCCCGTCCGTCCGCGTCATGGCCGTGGAAGCCGGAGTCAATCCGAATACCGTATCGAGAACGTATATGGAACTGGAGCGTGAAAAAATCGTGGAATCCAGAAGAGGACAGGGAACATTTGTGACAGAAGAAAAAACAGTGATTGAAAAACTGCGAAAAAGCCAGGCAGCCGTGCAGGCGGACCGCTTTAAAAGCAGTATGGAGCAGCTCGGGATCGATAAGGAAACAGCATTTCAGCTGCTGGAAAACACGTGGGACAGAAACGGAGGCGCCTCATGACAAACGTAAGCTGCAGTAATGTAACCAAAAAATACGGCCGGAAAGAAGCGCTTCGTGAGGTGGATTTGACGCTTCCCGAAAATGGTATCGCCGGAATCATCGGGCCGAACGGAAGCGGCAAATCGACGTTTTTAAAGCTGATCAGCGGACTGATCCGCCCGGAAAGCGGTACGGTAACAATCAACGGCACGGAAACGGGAAGAAAAAGCGGTGCGGAAGCGGCCTACCTGTCTGAGGAGGACTCCCTCTACGACTTTATGACCGTCGGAAAAACGATCGCTTTTTCATCCGGTGTCTATCCGGGGTTCGACCGGGAGCTCGCCCATACACTTGTTGAGGAAATGAAGCTCGATGAAAACGATAAAGTAAAACATCTTTCCCGGGGAAATAAAGCCCGGCTGAAGCTTGCCGTAACGATGGCAAGAAAAACGCCGGTACTCTGCCTCGATGAGCCGCTCTCCGGCATGGATCCGCTCGTACGGGAAGATATTCTCCGGCTTATCGTGACGCATCTCGACGTGGAGCATCAGCTCTGTTTGATTACGAGCCACGAAGTAAAAGAGCTCGAGCCGTTTCTGGATCACGTGCTGATCATTCATGACGGCCGGATCGTCGTGGACCGGAATGTTGAGGAACTGAAAGAAACAGAACGAAAATCACTCATTGACTTGCTGCGGGAGGTGACGGTCTGATGTGGATGACACTCTGGAAAAAAGAATGGCAGGAAAGCCTGCCGCGCTTCGGTATCGTTATGGGTGTATTCCTGCTTATGTATGCAGGAATTCTCACCGCTTCCTTTAATACGTCGGCGTTTGCCCTTCTTCTCGGGTTTTTTGCCGTCGGGCTGCATCTCGTGCTGCTGCTTCTGCTCTGGGCCCTCTCGTTTCACGGCGAGTGGCGGAGCCGGACCCAGTGGACATGGCTGAATATTCCGGCTCCCGGCTGGAAGCTCGTTACAGCAAAACTCGCTGCAGGCTTCAGCCAGTATGTTATTTCGATTGCTTTACTGACCGCCGTCGGATTTCTGGCTATGCGCATCTTTGCCTCCGGACTGGAACCGCAGCTTCGGGAATCGATCGAAATGATGCAGAGCGTTCTGACAGGCTTTTTTCCATTAATGCTTCTCGCGCTCACGTACGGGGCCGTTTTTCTCGGCCTTGGGCTCGTCTTTATCATTCTTATGGCCCGCTCGGTCAAAAAAGTCGGCTGGGTCATCGGCCTCGTTTCTGCGCTCCTGTTTTCGTACGTGTACTCAGCGTTTAATCAGAGCAGCCTGTACGCAGCACTTTTTCACCACGGCGTGGTATTTGACGCGGAACAAACGATGCAGAACGTGACGAGCGGCAGTATGAACTTTCAGCTGGAAATCGATCAGGGGGCGAGTATTTACGCCGGCCAGCTCGCGGTGGAAATGCTTCTCATCGCCGGCATTATCGCCCTTCTTTCCTGGATGGTGGACCGCTTCGTCCAGCCTTCATAAAAAGTCCTTGGTAAAAATCACATTTCAGCAGGAACAGGAAACCGCATGAACAGCGGTTTTCCTGTTCTTTTTTGCGTTGGCTCTGTTAAAGGCTCCGCGTTGTTTTTGGAGTGCCTGCTGCTCTTTTCACCTGCCGCAGAGCGTAAGCGCCAGCTGGAGATCTCCTCCACGGCAGGCCGAAGCGAAGTTTTCTGCATCTACCAACACCAGACTTTAACAGAGCTTTTTCATTAAATCGTCCTGTGGATTTTCATAGGATCTCCTCCTGAAAAGCCTTTCATATCAACACGATAGAGAACGGCGCAGATTTTCCAAAATATAAATTTCAGAATATTGACAATTCTATCCTTTCAGCCGTAAGATGAAGACGTATCATGTTGTCAAAAGTTTCCTGTCATTCATTTTGTAAGCGCTTACTAAAATGAACAGGAGGGATCAGGATGTCCATTTCGGAAGAGAAGCAGACAACCGTACCTTTGGAAAAAATGAAGTGGATGTACAGTGAAATGGTAAAAATCCGCTACTACGAGGATCAGATGGTGGAAGTGTATTCGGAAGGGAAGGCACCCGTTTTTAATATCGGTGCCGGCACCGTGCCCGGGGAGATGCACCTGGCGACCGGCCAGGAACCGGCAGCCGTCGGCATGTGTGCGCACCTGACAAAGGACGATACGGTTTCCTCACCGCACCGGCCGCACCACCACGCGATCGCCAAAGGCGTCGACCTGAAAAAAATGACAGCGGAGATTTTTGGACGGAAAACAGGACTCGGCAAAGGCAAGGGCGGCCATATGCACTTGTTTGATCCGGACGTGAAGTTTTCGTGCGGCGGTATCGTCGCAGCGGGTATTCCCCACGCCGCCGGGGCCGCGATGGCAGCGAGAATGAAAGGCACTGACCGGGTGGCCGTTGCTTTTATCGGGGAAGGAGCGGCGAATGCCGGAGCTTTCCACGAAACGCTGAACCTTGCCGCGCTGTGGAACCTGCCACTCATCGTCGTCGTGGAAGATAACTCGTACGGTATATCCGTACCGAAAAAAGCCTCCACCTCCATCGAGTCCAACGACAAGCGGGCCGGCGCCTACGGTATTACCGGAGCGTACGTGAAGGATAATGACCCGGTCGCGATGTACAAAGCGTCCGAAGAAGCGGTCACGAGAGCCCGGGACGGACAGGGGCCGACGATTATTGAAATTGAAACGTACCGCTTCCTCGGCCATTTCCAGGGGGATCCGGAGCTGTACCGGGACAAGGAGGAAGTACCGGGGCTCCGCCAGCAGGACCCGATATTAAAACTTAAAAAGCAGCTGCTGGCCAGCGGCGTCGACGATGCGGACATCGAAAAGATGGAAAAAGACGCCAAGCAGGTAGTGGACGAGGCGTATGAATTTGCGAGAAACAGTGAGTTTCCGGAGGCGGACGACGCCCTCCGCGACGTATTTACTTCTTAAAAAACGGAAAGGAGCGGATGCAGGATGAAAACAGCAAAAAAGCGTATGCTGTCCGGAAACAAAGCGATGGCGGAAGCGATTTCGCAGGAAATGGAGCGTGACTCGAACGTATTTGTTCTCGGGGAGGACATCGGAAAATACGGAGGGATCTTCGGCTCCACCCAGGGGCTGATCGAAACGTACGGTCCGGAAAGGGTGCTTGATACGCCGATTTCGGAAACGGCGTTTATCGGTGCGGCGATCGGCGCAGCCGCAGAAGGGATGCGGCCGGTGGCGGAGCTGATGTTCGTCGACTTCTTCGGCGTATGTATGGACCAGATCTACAACCATATGGCGAAAATTCCGTACATGTCGGGAGGCAATGTGAAGCTGCCGATGGTACTCATGACGGCGGTCGGCGGCGGCTATAACGACGCGGCACAGCACTCCCAGACGCTGTATGCGACGTTCGCGCACCTGCCGGGCATGAAAGTCGTCGCCCCGTCCACCCCGTATGATCTGAAGGGGATGATGACGTCGGCGATCCGCGACGACAACCCGGTCGTCTTCATGTTTCATAAGTCGCTGCAGGGACTCGGCTGGATGGATCAGCTCGACGAAGCGGTCGGAAACGTGCCGGAGGAGGCGTACACAGTGCCGCTCGATAAAGCAGCGGTCGTCCGGGAAGGAAAGGACGTGACGATCGTCGGCATCCAGATGATGACCCACTACGCCGTGCAGGCCGCCGAAAAGCTCGCGGACGAAGGCATCGAAGCGGAAGTGATCGACCTTCGCTCCCTTGCCCCGATCGATAAAGACACGATTTTAACGTCGCTCAAAAAAACCGGGCGTCTGCTCGTCGTCGATGAAGATTATCTCTCCTACGGCATGACCGCGGAAATTGCGGCGATTGCGGCCGAAGGAGCTTTGTACGACCTGGAAGCCCCCGTCCGCCGGCTTGCCGTACCGGACGTGCCGCTTCCGTACAGCTCGGTGCTGGAGGACTTTGTTATTCCCGGAAAGGAAAAAATTTATCAGGAAGTTAAATCGCTTTTGGAGGAAGGGTAGAAGGAGGTCCGCATGATAAACGTCACACTGCCGGAGTTAAAAGAAGGAACGGACGAAAGCCTCGTCGTGCTCTGGTTCGTTTCGGAAGGCGACCGTGTCCGGAAAGGAGATGCGCTTGCCGAAGTCCAGACGGAAAAAGCCGTGTCGGAAATTGAAGCGGAAGCGGACGGCGTCGTGAAAAAAATAGCCGTTAAGCGCGGGGAATCCGCGAAAGTCGGCGACGTGCTCGCTGTCATCGATCCGGAAGGCAGCCCGGAACCAGCGGTGGAAGAAGCCCCTCCGGAGAAAAAGGAACAGGAGAAAGTTCCGGATGCTCCGAAAGTGCCGCCGAAGCTGAAAAAGCTCGCGCGGGAGCTCGGCGTCCAGGTGGAAACGATCCGCGGCACCGGAAAAGACGGCCGGATCACAGAAGAAGACATCCGCCGGGGAGGGACCGAGCAGGAAAAACGCCTGCCGCTTACAGGCACCCGCGGCGTCATCGCCAGACGCATGGTGGAAAGCCTGCAGGAAAGCGCCCAGCTCACCGAAACGGCCTGGGCCGACGTAACGCGTCTCGATCTCGACAGAAAAGAATTCGACGGCGACCCGGGCTGGACGGCCCTTACCGCCGTAGCCGCCGCCCGCGCGCTGAAAAATCACCCGCTCCTGAATGCGCACATCGAAGGAGAGGAAATTGTGTTAAAAGAGAGCGTCCACCTCGGCTTTGCGATCGATACGAAAGACGGACTGCAGGTGGCGGTCGTGAAGGAAACGGACAGCCTCTCCCCCGGGAAGCTGCAGGAACAGCTCGCCGAAAAAGCGTCCCGTGCGAGAAACAAAGGACTTTCCAAAGAAGATATGGAAGGCGGAACGTTTACCGTAACGAGCCTCGGAGGCTACCGGACGGAATTTTTCACACCGATCATCAACCCGCCGCAGACGGCGATTCTCGGCATCGGGCGCATCCAGCCGTACGTCGCGATGTACGAAATGAAGCCGAGGGAAAAATACCGGCTGCCCCTCAGCCTCACCGTGGACCACCGGGCCGTGGACGGCGCTCCGGCCGCGGCTTTTCTCGACGAAGTGATCGATCTGCTGGAACACCCGGACCGCCTTTTCGGGGAGGAAGCAGACGATTGATGACTTTCCTTTTCTCCGCTACACTGGAGAAGAAAAGGAGGTGCTGCTATGTCAGTAGTCGTTTATTCCACAAATGACTGTGTTGAGTGCGGCTTCGTCAAGCAGATGCTGGAGCATAAAGGCATCGAGTTTGAAGTGCGCAACATTATGGAAAACAAAGCGTACCGCGACGAAGTCGAATCGTACGGCATGCTCGGAGTCCCCGTCACCGTCTACAACGGCGAAGCCGTCAAAGGCATGAACCCGGAGCTCGAGAAGCTTGTGGAGAAGATAGAGGCAGGGGAGTAACGGTTTAAAAGAAGACAATCTTTTTCCGGCATGGTGCCGAAATCAGCTCTTCTGATTAAACAAAAAAGAAGTATGGAAGAACATAAAGAAACTGCTCACTATAGAGTGGTTTCTTTGTGCTGTGTAACGTGGGGAGATTGATGACCCTTGTGGAAATCCGTAGTGCTATGTAGACTGAAATTGCTGAGAAGCTAAATACTGAGACTATTATAAAAGTATAAAAGCAGCTTGTTTTTGTCCAATTTTAAAATGCCCTGCTAAAAGGGGCATTTTTTGTTTATATCTTAATTGATAAACAGTTTTTAAAGCTTAATTTTCGGAAAGAAAATTCATAGTAAAATTGAAAAAATTAGTGAAATTAGATTTCGTTCATAAGCCTTTTGATTTACAATAAATACATATTAATCCCTTTTAATTATTCTTTTCTGGGAAAGGGGTTGTGTTTTTAAAAATTTATTAACTGAAAATAGGGGTTTTTCGATGACAGAAGCTGTACATAGGGCACTCGTAACGTTTCATTTTCGCATTCATTTAAAAAGCTGTTCGCAAGGCCTGCTTCCGGAATACAAAAATTCCATATTCCGTGGCATTCTTGCGAGAGAATTTCGCAGTAACGTATGCCATAACATGAACATTTCCTGCAGAGACTGCTCTTTTCTCGACAACTGTCAATATAGTTCGCTGTTTGAATTTCCAAAAACTTCACCAGCTGTTCTCCATCACAGCCGGTCAGTATCTGATCCATACCTCATCAGCTGTGATTCCCGCTCGGTCGAATTTGCTCCGGGAGATCCTCTGGCGTTCGACTTTCTCCTGTTTGGAGACGACGTAGAAAAACACCTCCCTCAGCTGTTTACCGTGATCCAGAATATCAGCTCCTATCCGCTTGGCAGAAACCGTCTGCAGTTTGAGCTGGACCGTGTGGAACAAAAAACGCCTGAAAGTTCCTTCGCTGTAATGGATAATGAAGTGACAGCCAGACCCGAAGCCACCTCGAGGACATTTCAGCTGCCGGAGCGCTACGACAAAATATTTATTCAGTTTGCTTCGCCTTTCCGTGCCCGGGAGAACAATAAGCTTGTCAGGGAATTTGTACCGGCAGTATTTTTCAATCAGGTCCGGCAGCGGTTTATGCAGTTAGTTGACCCCACAAACAAGAAAACACTGGTATTTCCGGAGTTTCCCGACATGCATGAAGTCCGTTTACATCACTCGTCCTGGAAGGACATTCCGTGCTGCTCTTCGTCCCATGGTGAAGACATGATACTCGGGGGAGTACTTGCATCTTTTCATATGAATCGGAGCAGCGAACTGGATGCATGGCTGCCATATTTGTTTTTCTGTGAAAAATATCACGTTGGGAGAGAAACAACCTTTGGCTTTGGTAAATACTCCCTCTGGATAAAGCAGTAACGGCAGCAAAGGAGCCGAAAAAACCAAGTATTTGCCTGCTTTTACATGGCATAAGTCAGATTAAGAAATATATAACTTTTTTAGGAACAGAAAAAAATTATCGGACCCGTAACTTCCAAAAACCTTAAATGTTTTTAGTATTAACAAATAATTTAACAGCCTATTCAGAGTCCTGCCCACCCTTTGTTTCGATAAGCAAAGGGTTTTTAATGTTAATTATCGGAAATAAAAAGGAAATTATATATTTCTAACGAACTGTTTACAGAGGATGATAAAGGGGGACTTCGATGAAAGGGAAAAATACAACGAGAATGATGATCTGCTCTATGGGGGAAGTACAGGAATCAACGGTCCAGTCATTGAAGGCAGTAGAGCCGGAAAGTGTAGTGTTTTACTGCTCGCATGGAGCGTCAGAATACCTCCCCGGCGTTATCAGGGAGTGTCCATTCATCAGGCATACAGCGGTAGTGGAAACGACGGACGGAGAGGATATCGAGGCGAATCTTCACCTTCTCTACATGGAATTACCGGTCCATGTTGACCGCAGGGGGCTTAGCTGGGAAAACGTCCTTGTTGATTACACAGGGGGGACGAAAGCGATGGGGGCTGCACTCGTGCTGGCAACGGTGGACACAGGGGTACAGTACGCTTATGTAAGTGGTGACAAACAAAACGGGGGTGGCAAAGGGATTGTCGTAGACGGGACAGAAAAAGTTCTCCGGAAATCCAATCCATGGAATTCGATCGTACTAAAACAGCGCAGGGGTATTACGAACGCATGGAAATTCGGTCATTACGGTGAGGCGGCACGTCTCTGTCAGGAAATTAAGGATAATGTCAGTGGGGAAAATTACTGGAAAGACATTTGTGGAGGGCTGATTCCTATGTTTGAAGCTTATGAAGAATGGGATCGCTTTCGATATAAACAGGCTTTCAAGCTGATGAGACAGGCCAGGGGAATGCTGCACCCGTTTTGTTTTATGAGCAGGCCGGTGAAAGCAGTGATTGTCCTAATGGAAAATCACATCCGCCTGCTTGAGCCCATGGCTGTTGGAAATGCGGAAAAGAAAAGAGGCTTTCTACTGCAGGATCTTCTCGCGAACGCCGTGAGGCGCGGTGCTGAGGGGCGTTACGACGATGCGGCGGCACGCCTTAATCGGGTGCTGGAGCTTGCAGCACAGCATCGGCTATGGGAAGGATACAACATTGATTCCAAAAAATGTGATAAAAAGAAGGTGCCTGAAACTTTCCGTCAAAAATACGTTCAGCGTGACTACTCAGATGACGAGCTGCTTCAGCTCGGCCTGCACACTTCCTACATTCTGCTCGAGGAACTCGGAGATGAAATGGGCAGAAAATATGGCCGGCGCCAGGAGGAAATCCAGCAGCTGCTGCTTCTGCGCAACCAATCAGTCCTCGCCCACGGTCTGGATCCTGTTACCGAAAACGATTACGATCGGATGCTCCGTCTCGTGCTGGAACTGACCCAGACCAAAAAAACAAAGCTTCCGATATTTTCTCCAGTTGATCTCGCCACGGAATTATAGAAAAAGTATTTATGTTTTCCTTCTTCACTCTGAAAACACTACGCTGCCCAGAAAAACGAGGGCAGCTTTTTTTATAGGTTATTTTTGAAAAACAGTTTTTATAAAAATTCAAACGAGACAAAATTATGGTAAGCAAATTTTGGAGAAAAATCACGTGTATCATATTGGTGTCGAATGCCTATTGAAACAGCTTCTTTTTCTACGAGAATTGTCTCCCCGGCCTGAAAATACTGTCTTTTATCCAAGTTAATTTCCCGGGAAATGGGGTAAAGGTATTCCTAGAAAGAATACTGGAGAGGAGCCTTCCGCATGCTCGAAGTTATATTCGACATACTCAGAGAGCTCGGCTGGGCGGGACTCATTGCCGGCATCGCCGTGGAGGCGCTGTCGATTCCGTTTCCCGCCGCGATTATCTTTTTAATTTACGGCTACTTGATCGGTCCGACCGGCTGGGACATTATATGGATCAGCCTGCTGGCTTCCGCCGCCTACACTGTGATCTCGTATATACCCTACTATTTGTCCATCCGGTTCAAGGGGCTCGTTCAGCACCGGCTTGTATCCAGACGGGCAAAGCGGATGGTCCGTTTCATGGAGAAGTACCGGGAATGGACGATTGCCGCCGGACGGATACTCGGCATGGGCTATATCGTCTACGTCGCTTCCTTCTGCAAAATCACTCCGCTGCGCTACGGACTGTTTACGTTTATCGGTGTCTTTCCGGTAGCTGTACTCATGCTCTATCTCGGCACCCTCGGCGTCGTCGGGGAAGCGTACGGCGTGTTTCAGAACGTCCAGTACTTGATTGCCGGCCTTTTTGCCGCGGCCGTCGTCTACTACATTTATTTCCGCATAAAATCCAAGAAAAAAGCAGAAAGTGTCCCATCCAGAGCCCGGTAGCCGCCGGGCTTTTTTTATGGCCTCCGTTACGCTTGGAAGTTGATAGAATGGTGTGGGAAGCTGGCAGAAAAACGGAGGGAGCTGGAAGTATTGCGCGGGGTTGGAAGAAAAACGCAGGAGGTGGAAGAATCGCGCCGGACGTATGGAACTATTCCGGGGGAGAGTGGCAGAATTAAGCAGAAAACTGGAAGAAATCCACCTCCAGCTGCTGGACTTCCCCGCTTCACCTTAAGCAGATCTTCTTTTCGGAGCCAAACAAAACGCAGAAGCGGGTTTCTTCTGCGAAAGGTCATCGGCGTGCTTGAAGTTGGTAGAATTACGCGGGAAGCTGGAAGAAATCCACCGGGAGTTGGCAGAATTACTGGAGGTTGGAAGAAATACAGTCGAAGTTGGTAGAATTCCGAGGACAGGATGGAACTATTCCGGGGAAGCCTGGTAGAATTATGCATAAATTTGGAAGAAATACACATCCCGACCCCGGTCTCTCCCGCCTTTTCCTCTGACGGACCGGCTCTTTCCACGTTAAAAAGACACCTTCATAAGGAGGGTGTCTTTTTCTAATAGTCTTTTTACAGCCGGCGGTGCTTTTTCAGCGCAAAAATATTCAGGCTGATAAAGAGGACGGAAAACCCTGCGAGAACAGCAAGCTGGAGCCAGTAATCCGGCGGTCCTTCGCCCCGGATCATAACGCCTCGTAAAGCTTCCGCTCCGTAAGTCAGCGGCATAATTTTTCCGATACCGCGGAGAAAAGGGTGCATCGTTTCCAGATTAAAAATCCCGGAGAAAAACACCTGCGGCACGATAACGAGCGGAATAAACTGGATCATCTGAAATTCGTTTCCTGCGAAAGTGGACAACAGCGTACCGAGACTCAACGCCGCGAGAGCAAGCAGAAGCGTAATGAGCAGTACATTCCAGAAAGACCCGGCCATAAACATGTCGAGCACATAAATAGAGTAGGAAATAATGATAATCGACTGCAGCACAGCAAAAATCCCGAACCCTCCGAGATACCCAGCAATAATTTCCCACCGCTTCAACGGACTAGCAAGGCTTTTCTCCAGCGTTCCCTGGATCCGCTCCCTCAGAAAAGAAATCCCCCCTACCAGAAACACGAAGAAAAATACGAAAAAACCAACGAGGACAGGGCCGGTGTTATCAAACAGATTCAGTTCTTCCGATCCATGCAGGTAAAGAATTTCGGGCGTCATTTCCTGCTGAAGAGGATTCATGTCGTAGAGCATTTCCTGAAGAAGCTGTGTAACCGCCCGGCTGGCTGTGGAATCACTTCCTTCAAGGATGAGAAAAAGCTGGGCGTCTCTCCAGCTCAGTGCGGCATCGATTTCCCCTGCATCGAGAGCAGCCATTGCTTCTGTCATATTCATCGACACAACACCTGCTTTTTCCTCCTCTACAGCCTCCGTAAATTCAACCGGTGCGTTTACGAGGGCTATTTCCGGCTCATATTCCTCTGTATCCAGGACGAGCCACAGCAGGGTTATAACGAGAACCGGAGCCAAAAGCATAAGGGCAAGCGCCCGTTTGTCGCGTCGGAACTGCCTTAAAATCCGGTGGATAACCGCTGCAGCTTTCATGACGGAGCCCGGCCGTAGTGAAGAAAAACTTCTTCCAGCGAGTCTGTTTTTATGGCATCTTTAAGGTCCTCCACTGTTCCTTGAACGATAACCTCCCCTTCACGCAGAAGAGCAAGCTGATCGCATTTTTCCGCTTCATCCATGACGTGGGTCGTAACGATGATCGTCCTGCCTTCCACCGTCAGCCGGTGAAATTCTTTCCAAATGACTTCACGCAGAACAGGATCGATACCCACTGTCGGTTCATCGAGAACAAGAATGTCCGGATCGTGGACGAGGGCGGCAGCAAGGGAAAGCCTCCGTTTCATCCCCCCGGAAAAACTGCTTACCTTCTTTTTAGCGGCGCTTGTAAGATCCACCGTTTCCAGACAGACTTTAATACGTGTTTTGATAAGCGGACGTTCGAGACCGGAGATGGAAGCAAAGTATTCCATATTTTCCTGGGCAGTGAGTTCAGGGTAAAGAGCATCTGCCTGAGCCATAAAGCCAATGTGTTTCATTTTTTCCAAAGAAGGCATCGGAGTTCCCTGAACAATGGACTGACCGAGCGTCGGCTTTAGAATACCGAGCAGCACTTTAATGAGGGTAGTCTTTCCGGAGCCCGAGGGACCGAGAAGACCATAAATGATTCCTGGTGCGATAGTAATAGAGACGTCGTTCAATACCTGGAGCCGGCCGAAAGTGTGAGAGATATGAGTTAACTGCACCGCTTCATTCATATCCAGCCCTTCTTTCCTCGAAATCATTTACTTAATTTCATTATATTCCAAATAATTAAAGAAAATAGGGAAAATATACTCATATGTCAGATGTGGAAAGAAATTCTGCTCCCGGGACCGCAAAAGGTGAAAGAAATAAGCGGAAAGTTGGAAGAATCCCCACTGTCCTCCCCGCTGCGTCCGGGGGACTTTTTTCGGGGAAATACCGGGCAGAACGTTTATTGCTGTCAGGATAAGGGAAAAGTTCAGTGGTTTAACCCATCAATTTTCAAAAATCGGGGAGGAATAATCATTGAGTAAAAACAAGAAGCAGGATCAGCTCGAACAGTTCAAAACTGATGACCGCGGCAAAAAGATGACGACGAATCAGGGCCTTAAAATTTCAGAAGACGAATTTTCCCTGAAGGCAGGGGAGCGCGGGCCGACGCTTCTGGAGGACTTCCATTTCCGTGAGAAAATGACGCATTTTGACCATGAACGGATTCCGGAGCGGATTGTCCATGCGCGCGGTTTTGCAGCGCACGGAGAATTTCAGCCGTATGAGTCCATGAAAGAATATACGAAAGCAGGATTTCTGCAGAGTCCGTCGAAAAAAACACCGGTATTCGTCCGGTTCTCCACTGTAGCAGGCTCCCGGGGATCCGGTGACCTGGCACGGGATGCACGCGGATTCTCCACGAAATTTTATACAGATGAAGGAAACTACGACCTTGTCGGGAACAACATTCCGGTGTTTTTCATTCAGGATGCGATCAAGTTCCCGGATGTGATCCACGCCGTGAAGCCGGAACCGCACAACGAAATTCCGCAGGCAGCTTCCGCACACGATACGTTCTGGGATTTCGTCGCGAACAACCAGGAGTCGGCGCACATGGTAATGTGGACGATGTCCGACCGTGCTATTCCGAGAAGCTACCGGATGATGGAAGGATTCGGGGTACATACCTTCCGCTTTGTGAATGAAAAGGGAGAGGCCCACTTCGTGAAATTCCACTGGAAGCCGGTGCTTGGAACGCATTCCGTCGTCTGGGACGAAGCCCAGAAAGTAAACGGCAAGGACCCGGATTTCCACCGCGGGGACCTTTGGGAAGCAATCGAGAACGGCAATTATCCGGAGTATGAACTCGGCGTACAGCTCGTGAAGGAAGAAGATGAGCATAACTTCGACTTTGATATTCTCGATCCGACAAAACTCTGGCCGGAAGAGGATATTCCGGTGAAAATTGTCGGTAAAATGACGCTTAATAAAAACACGGACAACTACTTTGCCGAAACAGAGCAGGTAGCTTTCCACCCGGGGCACGTCGTACCGGGGATCGACTTTACGAACGATCCGCTGCTGCAGGGACGACTGTTTTCCTACACGGATACGCAGCTGATCCGTCTCGGCGGACCGAACTTCCACGAACTGCCGATTAACCGCCCTGTCTGTCCGTTCTTTAACAATCAGCGGGACGGCTTCGGCCGGCAGACGATCAACAAAGGACCGGTTGCCTATCATAAAAACTCCATGGCAGACAACACGCCGGAGCCGGCGACGAAGGAAGAAGGCGGCTTTGAGCACTACCAGGAGCGCGTCGAGGGACATAAAATCCGTGCAAGAAGCGACAGCTTCAAGGATCATTTTTCCCAGGCGACGCTGTTCTGGAACAGCATGAGCGCCGCGGAAAAAGAACACATTATTAATGCCTTCAGCTTTGAGCTCGGTAAAGTTGAAAGCAAGGATATACGCCAGCAGGTCGTGGATATGTTTGCCAATGTGAGCCTGGATCTCGCAAAAGGTTTTGCGAAAGCGATCGGTGCAGAGATTCCGGAAGGACCGGGAAGCAGCGTGACCAAATCGTCCCCGGCGCTGAGCCAGGAAAATACGAAGAAAAAGCCGGACACGCGGAAAGCGGCAGTACTTATCGGTGACGGGTTCAACGGTAAGGAAATTAACGCTGTGCTGAAGGAACTCAGCAGACTCGGCGTCCAGACGGAAATCGTCAGTGACAGCCAGGGAACGATTAAAGGGAACGACGACATGGAGCTGGAAGTTGACCACACGTTCCTCACGGCGGACTCTGTCCTGTTTGATGCCGTATACGCGGTAGGCGGAAGCGGAGCGGAGAAAACGTTCTACCGCCAGGCGGCCCAGTTTGTGCACGAAGCGTTTTTCCACTACAAGCCGATCGGCGCTTCCCATGAAGGAGAAGCACTGCTGCAGCTTGATAACATGAAGGAAAGCCCCGGCGTAGTCATCGGCGGAACGCCGAGAGATTTTTCGAAAAACTTCGCCGAAGCGATCGCCTCCCACCGTTTCTGGGAGCGGGAAGTCGTATAGGAACCAAAAGGTTTTCGGTGGGAATATTCCTCTTCGTAAATATAATAAAAGAAGCTGTCTCCACACTGGAGGCAGCTTCTTTCTGCCTGCTGGGCAAAAGGCGGGGGAGAGGCTGTTCCCGGAGTTTTGGCGCGGCCTGATGATTAATAACCGGTCTATAATGATTAATTCCCTTTGGAAACCGGTTTATCGTGACAGCAGATGCTTTATCCTGATTAAAACTCCTTATAATGACAATAAGTCCGGCGGTAATGATTAAACAGTTCCGGTTAAAGATTAATTACCCGCTTATCATGATTAAAAGCTGCCCCGGCGCCCCCTCCTCCGATTTTCATCCACGCCAAAAAAACCGGCTCAAGAGGGGCAGGAAGCCGGTTTTCCGGTTATTATTTATTCCTCTCAGCAGCGGAGCTGATCAGCAAGATCAATAAAGTCGTTGGCAGTGTAGTCGTATTCTCTTTCCGGGGCGAGATCCGGAACTTTTCCGGCCCCGAATTCGAGCGGCCGGTATACGTAGGCCGTCCGGAAACCGAGGTCCTGTGCAGCCTGCAGATCATACTGGTGGGCGGCGGTCATCAGTATTTCCTCCGGCTTCAGATCGAGGAAGCGGGCGGCCATCTTGTACACTTCGGGATCCGGCTTGTAGCTTTGAATCATTTCCGGGGATAAAATCACATCCCACGGCAGACCGGCGTGCCGGGCCATATTGACGAGAAGGGCCACGTTCCCGTTGGAAAGCGGGCTGATAATATGCTTCTCCTTCAGCCGGTGCAGTCCCGGCACCGCGTCCCCCCACGGATGGAGCCGGTGCCAGACCGTGTTGATATGCTGGAGCGTTTCTTCGGAAAGCCTCGTAATACCTTCCTCTTCCAAAATGTCTGTCAGAGCTTCATAGTGGAGATCGTCCAGCTTCTGCCACTCTTTCTCCCCGTCCAGTACTTTTTTTAAAACAGGGTGGTACCGGCCGCGCCACCTGTCGGCAATATCCGCCCAGTCCAGATCGAGGGCAAATTCTTTATTAAATTGATTTCCTTCCCGGATGATCGTCGAGCGGTAGTCCACGACTGTTCCGAATACGTCGAAAAGCAGAGCCTTTATTTGTGCCACAAACATTCCTCCCGGTTACTCGTCGTAAAGTTTCACAAACTGCACGTACATAAGTTTTTTCGTGATGATTTCCCCATCTTCCTTCTTAGTAACCTGTAGAAGCTCCTGCAGTCCGAAAGTACCGACTGGAATAATCATCTTTCCGCCTTCCTTCAGCTGGTCGAGCAGTGCATGAGGAATCGTTTCGGCCGCAGCGGTGACCATGATCCGGTCGAAGGGAGCCTCCTCCGGCCAGCCGTTGGAACCGTTATCGCAGCGGAAATGGATATTCGTAAATCCGGCCTGTCCGAGTTTTTCGACCGCCCGCTCATAAAGAGGACGGATCCGCTCCACTGTATACACTTCTCTTGCAAAGGAAGCGAGAAGATCTGTCTGAAATCCGCTCCCGGTTCCGATTTCGAGCACTTTGTGATGCGGCTCCAGACCGAGGGCGAGCGTCATTTGCAGAACGAGTGACGGCTGGGAAATTGTCTGGCCGTGGCCGATGGAAAAAGGACGGTTCATGTGGGCTTTGTCTTTATCATGTTCCATATAAAAACTCCGGTCCATCTGACGGAAATAGCGTTCGATTGCCTCGTCCACCGTTATCCCTTCTTTCTTTTAAGCTTACTGTTCTATACCATCATCGGCGCTTTATGTAACCAAAAAAAGAAATATTCTATCGAAAATGGACAAAGAATGCGGCCCCGCAGTTCCCGGCCAGCCGACCCAGACACAAAAACCTTCACTTTCGTTATAAATTATCTGATAGGCTGATTATTCGACCGTTTAGGAGAGGTTTTTCCTGCCGGTCAGGTTTTCGGTGCAGCTTTTTCTTTTTGGAGTTCGTTTACGGCCGGGACGTCAGCGGGAGCCCAGACGAGAGAAGATAGACTTTCTTTAGGCAGCCAGAGCAGCCGTTCATGTTCCCGTGCATAAGGCGCTCCTTCGATAAGCTCTGCTCTAAGAGCGATCAGCTGGACTACTGCCGCCTCATATTCATGAGTATAGTCATGAAAAACGCTTCCCGCTTTGATCGTGCAGCCGAGCTCTTCTTCAATTTCCCGCTCCAGCGCGGCCTGGAGGCTTTCTCCTTCTTCCACTTTTCCGCCGGGGAATTCCCAGACGTTTGGAAGGCTCATTTGTGCCGAACGGAGCGCACAGAGAACTTTTCCTTCCTGTTCGATAACCGCCGCTGCTACTTTCACTTTCTTTTTCATCGTATTCCGCCCCTTTCTACTATGTATGCTACCAGACTGAAAAAGAAAGCGCAGCAGAAAGAAGATTTCCGCACGCCGAAACGTGAAAAGCACCGGAGGAAAAACACCGTCGCAGCAGTCTTTTTATTACAAATATTGCTTTACTGCGTACTGGTAAAAGGACAAAAATTAAAAAAAGATATTGAATTATTCTGATGCGTATACTATGATTACTAACAACGAATTTTCAAAAAATTGTGAGGCCGCAGAAGCTTTCTTTTTTTATTTTAAAACATAGTAAAAAGGTAAGAATTATAAGTTTTATGAACTTTTGAAAGTGAAGAACGTTATTACAATCACAGGAGGGGTTATATGTCTATTCAACCGCACGGAGGAACACTCGTAAACCGGGAGCTGAAAGGAAACGAACGGGAAGAGGCGCTTCAGAAAGCAGAAGACCTCAAGCAGCTGGAGGTTTCCGACTGGACCATTTCCGACCTGGAGCTGATCGGCATCGGCGGATTCAGTCCGCTCGAGGGTTTTATCGGCCGCGGGGATTATGAAAATGTGCTCGAAAACAACCGGCTCGCTGACGGAACGGTGTGGAGCATTCCGATCACTCTTTCATTGACCGCTGATGAAGCAGACACCTACGATGTCGGGGAAACGATTGCTCTCCGCGGAGCGGACGGGGTTATCTACGGCACGCTCGATCTCCAGGAAAAATATGCTTACGACAAACAGCTGGAAGCAGAAAAAGTGTACGGAACAAAAGACGCTGCCCATGCCGGCGTGCAGAAGCTGTACGAACGCGGGGAAATATATGCTGCGGGACCAATTACTCTTTTAAACCGTCCGGACCACAGTGATTTTGCTGATTTTCACCTTGATCCGGTGGAAACACGCGCCCTGTTTAAGGATCTCGGATGGAAAACGATCGTCGGTTTTCAGACGAGGAATCCGGTGCACCGGGCTCACGAATATATTCAAAAAGCAGCGCTTGAGGCAGTGGACGGCCTGCTTTTAAATCCACTCGTCGGGGAGACAAAGTCCGATGACGTATCAGCGGAAATACGTATGGAAAGCTACGAAGTGATTTTGAAAAACTACTACCCGGCCGACCGGTCGAGACTTGTGATTTACCCGGCAGCGATGCGCTACGCCGGACCGAAAGAGGCCGTACTGCACGCGATTGTCCGTAAAAACTACGGGTGCACCCACTTCATTGTCGGCCGGGATCATGCCGGTGTCGGCGACTACTATGGCACGTATGAAGCCCAGGACTTTATTACAGAGTTCGAAGAGGAGCTCGGGATTCAGATCTTCCGTTTTGAACACGCCTTTTTCTGCACGGAATGTGAAAACATGGCGTCGGCGAAAACGTGTCCGCATGACAAGAAGTTTCACGTACACCTCAGCGGAACGAAGGTTCGGGAAATGCTGCGCAGAGGAGAAAAGCCGCCGAAGCAGTTTACACGCCCGGAAGTAGCCGAAGTGCTGATTAAAGGCCTGCAGGAGACGACAGTAAAAGCTTAAAAGGCCCACTCCCGCATGGAAGCTGCCCGGATAAGATCAGGAGGGCAGAAAAATGACTGTTGAAATAGGGATCGTACTGGCAGTTATCGGTATCATGCTTCTCTGCCTGATAAAGGAAGCCGCGAAGCCGGAAGTCATCCTTCTCGTGACGCTCGCTGTACTTCTCCTGCTCGGGGTGATGGAGCCGGCAGAAGCGCTGCGGGGGTTTTCCAATGAAGGGATGCTCACCGTTGGACTGCTGTTCATTGTTGCCGGAGCTGTCCAGCAGGGAAACGCGCTGAATTATTTAGTGAAAATGGCTCTCGGATCAGGAAACGGCAGAAAAAAATCGCTCATACAGATGATGTTTCCCGTTGCCGGACTGTCTGCTTTTTTAAATAACACGCCGATCGTGGTTATGTTTACACCACTCATTAGGAAATGGTGCAGAGAACGGGGAATTGCTCCTTCCAAATTTCTTATTCCGCTGTCCTACGCCGCTATTTTCGGCGGCACGCTCACCTTGATCGGCACGTCGACGAACCTCGTGATCCACGGCTTCATGCTCGAACAGGGAATGGCCGGATTTTCGATGTTTCAGCTGGCGGTCGTCGGCCTGCCGGCAGGTCTTATCGGTGTGCTTTACATGAGCACGATCGGCTACCGGCTGCTGCCGGACCGCAAGACGTCGACGGAGGCATTTTCTGAATCATCCAAGGAATATTTATCCCAGGCAGTCGTGGAAAAGGGCTCCCCACTGGCAGGAAAAACGGTCGAAGAAGCAGGGCTCAGGCGTATGGAAGGATTATTTCTCATTGAATTGATCCGCCGCGGCAACCGGTCAGCCCCAGTCGCGCCGACAGATGTACTGGAAGAAAACGACCGCCTGATTTTCACCGGCTCGTTTACGACACTTGTCGACCTGCAGAACATTAAAGGGCTGCAGCTGGAAACAGGAACAGATCTGAAGCTGGAAGAACTGCAGAACGGAAGTGCCCGTCTGTTGGAAGCGGTCGTTTCCCACCGTTCTCCGCTTGCCGGAAGAACACTCAAGGAAAGCTGCTTTCGGACAGTGTACGGGGCAGGAGTCGTGGCTGTCCATCGGAACGAGGAGCGCGTCAAAGAGAAAATCGGGGATACGGAGCTGAAGCCCGGAGATACACTGCTTCTGCTCGCAGACGGGGATTTTCTCCACCGCTGGAACAATACGAAGGATTTTTACCTTTTAAGTGAAGTGGAAAAACCGGATATTGTTCATTCCCGCAAAGCGCTGATCTCTCTAGTAGCCCTCATTTCCATGATCGTACTCGCAGCAACCGGCCTTCTGTCCATGTTTGAAGCGGCGGTTCTTGCCGTACTTACTCTTTTCGTGACGAATTCTATTTCCCTGGAAAAAACAAGACGGTTCATTCAGATGGATGTACTGCTCGTGATCGCTTCGGCGATCGGCATCGGGATGGCACTTGAGCAGTCGGGAACAGCAGCTTTCATCGCTTCCCATCTCGTGCAGATTTCCAGTGGGATCGGGGTGATTGGAGCTCTGACAGCCGTTTATTTTCTGACCTCGTTTTTTACAGAAATTATTACGAATAACGCGGCCGCCGTTCTCATGTTTCCAATTGCTTTTGCGATTGCAGAACAGCTCGGCTACGACCCGACCGGATTTTTTGTGGCCATTGCTATCGCTGCCTCAGCGAGCTTCGCCACCCCTATCGGCTATCAGACGAACCTCATCGTCTACGGACCGGGCGGATACCGCTTTTCTGATTACATTAAAGTAGGCATTCCACTGAATATTCTTTATTTGATCGTCACCGTTTCCATCGTCCAGTTCGTCTGGCTCGGGTAGACTTTTTTTATTTCACTATAAAACCGAGTAAATTGATTGGATTAATAAATTCATTGAAAAAGGAGAGGTTTTTATGAGCAGTTCAACAAATATTACGTGGCACGACTCCGAAGTAACAAAACAGGAAAGACAGAAGCAGAAGCAGCATAAAAGCGCGGTACTCTGGTTCACCGGCCTCTCCGGCTCCGGCAAATCGACGATCTCCTCCGCACTCGAAAAAAAGCTGTACGAAGAAGGGATCCATACGTACCGGCTCGACGGGGATAACGTCCGGCACGGTCTGAACAAAAACCTCGGCTTTTCCCCGGAGGACCGGACGGAAAATATCCGCCGGATCGGGGAGGTGGGCCGGCTGATGACAGATGCCGGCCTGCTCACACTCACCGCGTTTATTTCACCGTACCGGGAAGACCGGGACAGCGTCCGCGAGCTGCTGGAAAAAGGAGAATTCATTGAAGTATACGTGAAGTGCGGTCTGGCAGCATGTGAAAAAAGAGACCCGAAAGGACTTTATAAAAAAGCAAGGGCCGGGGAAATCAAAGGGTTCACCGGTATTGATGCCCCGTATGAAGAACCGGAACATCCGGAGCTGACAGTGGAAACTGATACCCAGTCACTGGAAGAATCAGTTGAGCAGATTATCGATTATTTAAAAAAAGAAAATTATCTCCGGTGACGAAGCGGAGGAAAGGAGAGGCAGATGAGCAGGATAACCTTTGAAAATTTTCAGGAAGATCCTTTCCGGGGAGTAAACCCGGGGGATGCTTCCAAAGGAGCAGAAAAAGTACTGGAATGGGCGTACGGCACATACGGAGAAGACATCGTCTACGCCTGCAGCTTCGGGGCAGAGGGTATCGTCCTGATCGACCTCATTTCCAAAGTGAAAAAAGACGCCTCCATTGTATTTCTCGATACCGGTCTCCATTTTGCGGAAACGTACGAGCTGATCGAAAAAGTGAAAGCACGCTATCCGGACCTGCAGGTGGAAATGAAGCAGCCGGAGCTGACAGTGGCATCTCAGGAAGAAAAATACGGGCAGGCTCTCTGGGAAAGTGATCCGAACCAGTGCTGCTATATCCGTAAAATCAAGCCGCTGGAAGAAGCGCTCTCCGGGGCGGTGGCGTGGGTTTCCGGTCTGCGGAGAGAGCAGTCCCCAAGCAGGCAGAATACGAATTTTGTCAACCGCGACGAGCGGTTTGAATCGATAAAAGTATGCCCGCTGATCCACTGGACGTGGGAGGATGTATGGGAGTATATCCAGACGAACGAACTCGATTATAACGAACTGCACGATAAAAATTATCCGAGCATCGGCTGCGTGCCATGTACAACAGCTGTTGAAACAGGCGGCGACAGCCGGGACGGTCGATGGCAGGGCAGCATGAAAACAGAGTGCGGGCTCCACACGGCCGGAAACAGGCGCTGAATTAAACAAACAGAAGAGGGGCGGATTCTTAATGAGTAAAGTATACATTGTCGGCGCAGGGCCGGGAGACATTGATCTGATTACAGTAAAAGGGCTGAAAGCAGTCCAGAAGGCAGACGTCGTTTTGTACGACCGGCTGATCAACCAGGATCTGCTGAAGGAGACGAAAGCGGGAGCGGAGCTGATCTACTGCGGAAAAACCCCCGGAAGCCACTCCATGAGCCAGGAGCAGATCAACCTGCTTCTCTGCCGTCACGCCCTCCGGGGAAAAACGGTCACGCGGCTGAAAGGGGGAGACCCCTACATTTTCGGACGGGGAGGCGAAGAAGCCCAGGAGCTTGCTTCACGCAGTATTCCGTACGAAGTCGTTCCGGGTATCACTTCAGGAGTCGCTGCCGCGGCCTACGCAGGCATTCCGGTCACCCACCGGGACTTCAGCTCCTCGGTTGCCTTTATTTCCGGGGTGAGCAAAGTCGGAGAGAAGCAGGACGAGTACTGGAAACATGTTGTCAAAAGCATGGATACACTCTGCATCTACATGGGAGTAAGAAAGCTGCCTGAAATCAGCGAAAAACTGGTCCGCCACGGACTGAAAGCTGATACACCGGCCGCTGTCATTGAATGGGGAACAACGGATAAGCAGCGGACCGTCACCGGGACACTGAAAAATATTGTGGAAAAAGCCGGAAGCGTGGAACAGCCGGCGATGATTGTCGTCGGCGAAGTAGTGAAGCTCCGGGATGAACTGCAGTGGTTTGAAGAACTGCAGGAAGCCCCGCCGGAACTTGTCGTTTAAAGGAGGAAAACAAATGCAGGGAGTACTCTATGTCGGTCACGGCAGCCGGGTGGAAAAGGCACGCCGGCAGGCGCAGAATTTTATGGAATCAGTACAGGAGCAGGTCGATGTTCCCCTGCAGGAAATATGCTTTCTGGAACTTGCAGAGCCCGATATTTCCCAGGGAATCGAAAAACTTGTTTCCCGGGGAGCGGCAAGTATTGCCGTGATTCCCGTTCTTCTTCTCAGCGCCGGGCATTACTATCAGGACATACCGGAGGAAGTGGATAAAGTAAGAGAGAGATTCCCGGAAATTACGTTTACGTACGGCCGTCCGCTTGGCGTCCAGGAGAGGGTGATCGACCTGGCGGCACAGAGGATCGAGGAAACGGGCTTTCCGATGGAGGATGATTCCGAAATACTTCTTGTCGGACGCGGCAGCCGCAACGGTCAGACAAAGCGGGATATGGAAACAATCGCTGAGGGGCTGAAAGAGCGGACGGGAGCTGCCGGAATCAGCGTCTGCTACCTTGCAGCCTGCCGTCCCGACTTTCACGAGGGACTCGAGGCAGTCGGAAAAAACAGCCGGGTTTTCGTCGTACCGTATCTCTGGTTTACCGGAATATTAATGCAGGAGATGGAAAAAGAAATCAGCGGAAGAAACGCATCCGGCGGATCGTTTATTCTCTGTCAGTATCTCGGCGGCCACCCGGCGATGGAGGAAGCCCTTCGGGATGCTGTTCAGGAAGCACTGCAAAAGGATCCGGCAGCAGGTACACTCGCCGCACAGGCGTTATAACGGAAAAAGAAGGGGGGAGACGATGCGCAGTCTGGAAGGAAAAAGAATCGCTGTAGCTGCGGACAGACAGTCCGGGGCGATCAGTACGATGATAGAAAAAAAAGGCGGACAGCCGGTCATCTATCCGATACAGGGGCGTCAGGTCGTTGATAACATGATCAGCAGGCAGGACGTGGAAATTTTTCTCGAAGAATCCTTCGAGTGGGCAGTTCTTACGACGGGTATCGGCGCCCGGACACTTGCTGAAGCAGCTGAAAAAGAAGGCCTGCACCAGGCTTTTATTGAAAAGCTGGAAAAAACGAAGCTTGCCGTCCGCGGAAGCAAAACGGTTAAGTGGCTGGGGGAAAATGCTCTGGCACCGGATATACTTTCCGGGGACGGGACGATGGATCAGCTTCTGCAGACGTTCGATCATAAAAAGAGGAATGGAAACATCTTTCTTCAGGCCTACGATCAGGACGACGCCATACTCCGGGACGTTCTGGAAGAAAACGGGTCCCCGGTGTACGTTTCCAAACCGTATTCCCACGAACCTCCGGAATTGGAAACAGTCCGGCGCCTGAAACAGGAAGTGACGGACAGGACAGTGGACGCCGTCGTATTTACGAGTAAAAAACAGGTGATAAATGTTTTGAAAGAGGAACCGGAGCAGCTCGTGCATGCCTTCAACAGCGGGGTACAGGCGGCAGCGGTAGGGAAAGTTACGGCCCGGGAGCTTTTAAACAGCGGTATTACAGAGGTGACAGCTCCTGAATCCCAAAAGATGGGGGCAATGATTGTCGCTCTGGAACATTATTACCGCAGTACCAATTAATTAGAAAGAGGTGGGGAGTTTGCAGCTACAAACAACAAATAGTCCTTTTAACGAAAAGCAGGCCGAGCTGCTGAATCAGCTGCTGGATACTTTAAATGACAGCCAGAAAAACTGGCTGAGCGGGTATCTCGCTTTTTCCCAGGAAACCGCATCCGCTTCCGCAGCAGCAACCGTGGAAGCTCCGGCTCCTGCGGAAGCGCAGGCTGAAGTTTCCGGGAAAACTGAAAAACGGGAAATTACGATATTAATCGGTTCCCATACAGGCAACTGCCAGGCACTTGGAGAGGAAACCGCAGAAAAACTCCGTCAGAAACAATTTTCTGTAAAAGCGGTGGACATGGACTCCTTTAAGCCGAAAAACCTGAAAAAGGTGGAGGATCTGCTCGTTATAACGAGCACCCACGGGGAAGGGGATCCTCCGGATAATGCTATCGGTTTTCACGATTTTCTTTTCAGCAGAAAGGCGCCGGCACTGGATGGTCTCCGGTTTTCCGTTCTTGCGCTCGGCGACAGTTCCTACGAGAAGTTCTGCCAGACGGGAATCGAATTTGATCAGCGGCTGGAGGAGCTCGGTGGGGAGAGAATCCATCCCCGGTACGACTGTGATGTGGAATTTGAAGAGCCTGCGGCCGCATGGTTTGAAGGGGTGCTCGAAAAGCTCGGCACCGAAGCTTCAGAAGCGAAGCCGGAGGAAAAAACAGCACCGGCAGCAGGCAGCGTGAAATACAGTAAAAAGAACCCTTTCCAGGCAGAAATTCTGGAAAATATTAATTTAAACGGGCGCGGTTCCAACAAGGAAACACGCCACCTGGAGCTCAGCCTCGAAGGTTCCGGGCTCACGTACGAGCCGGGGGACAGCCTCGGCATTATTCCGGAAAACGATCCGGAGCTCGTCGATCAGCTGATTGTGCAGATGGGCTGGGACCCGGAGCATCCGCTGCCTGTCGGAAAAGAAGGAACGATCCTTCCGCTCCGGAACGCCCTCGTTGAACATGTGGAAATCACGACGCTGACGAAGCCGCTTCTTGAAAAGCTTGCGTCTCTGACAGAAGACAAGAAACTGAAAGATCTGCTTGCCCCGGACAACAAAGAACAGCTCACGGAATACATTTATGGACGGGACCTTTTGGATGCCGTACGGGATTTTGGACCGTGGGATACTCCACCGGAAAAATTCATTTCCGTTCTCCGTAAAATCCCCGTCCGGCTGTACTCGATTGCGAGCAGCATGAAGGCGAACCCGGAGGAGGTCCACCTTACTGTCGGAGCCGTGCGTTATGACGCCCACGGAAGAGACAGAAAAGGTGTCTGCTCGGTGCAGTGTGCGGAGCGGTCCGATACCGGAGAAAAACTTTCCGTGTTTGTACAGCCGAACAAAAACTTCAAGCTTCCGGAAAATCCCGACACCCCGGTTATTATGATCGGAGCCGGTACGGGAGCAGCTCCCTATCGTTCTTTTCTCGAAGAACGGGAAGAAACAGAAGCAGAAGGAAAATCGTGGCTCTTTTTCGGCGAGCAGCATTTCATGTCCGATTTTCTTTATCAGACGGAATGGCAGCAGTGGCTGAAGGAAGGTGTTCTTACCCGGATGGATGTCGCTTTTTCCCGGGATACCGAAGAAAAAATTTACGTTCAGCACCGCCTCCTTGAAAAAAGCAGGGAAGTATATGAATGGCTCGAGGAAGGCGCCTATCTTTATATATGCGGGGACAAAGATTATATGGCCCGGGACGTGCATGATGCACTCCGGGCAATAGTAGAAAAAGAAAGCGGCAGAAGCCCGGAAGAAGCTGAAGATTTTCTTACGGATCTCCGGAAGCAGAAAAAATATCAGCGGGATGTATATTAAGAAAATTGTTCCTGAAGGAGTGAGAGTATGTCGGATAAACAAGTAACACAGGACGGACCGCCGAGTGAAACGGAACTGATCAAAAAAGACAGCCGCCGCCTCCGCGGCAGCCTGACAGAAGATTTCAAGAATCCGCTCAGTGCCGGAATACCGGAAGCCCAGACGAAGCTTTTGAAGTTTCACGGAAGCTATATGCAGGACGACCGGGACGTACGGAATGAAAGAAAGCAGCAGAAGCTGGAGCCGGCGTATCAGTTTATGATCCGCGTCAGGCTTGCCGGTGGAGTGGCCGATCCGCACCAGTGGCTGAAAATGGACGAGATTGCCCATAAATATGGAAACGGAACGCTGAAACTGACGACCCGGCAGACGTTTCAGATGCATGGAATTTTAAAATGGAACATGAAAAAAACGATTCAGGCGATCGACAGTGCGCTGATGGATACGATCGCCGCCTGCGGGGACGTAAACCGGAACGTCATGAGTACGTCGAACCCATTCCAGTCGGATGTGCATAAAGAAGTGCACGGACTGGCGAAAAAGCTGAGTGACCATCTCCTCCCGAAGACGAGAGCCTACCACGAAATCTGGCTCGACGAAGAAAAAGTAGCGGGAAGCGGTGAAGAGGAGGAAACAATGTACGGTCCGGTGTATCTGCCGAGAAAGTTTAAAATCGGTGTTGCTGTTCCACCGTCCAATGACGTCGACATTTTTTCCCAGGATCTCGGCTTTATCGCCGTCATTGAGAACGGAGAGCTTCAGGGATTCAATGTAACTGCCGGCGGGGGAATGGGAATGACACATGGAGATACGGATACGTATCCGCAGCTCGCCCGCGTCATCGGCTTCAGTCCGGCAGAGAAAATTCACGACGTAGCAGAAAAGATCCTGACCATTCAACGGGATTACGGTAACCGCTCAGAACGGAAATACGCCCGCTTTAAATATACGATTGATCGTTATGGTGTTGACTGGCTGAAGCAGGAGCTCAACACCCGTCTCGGCTGGGATCTTGGAGAAGAGCGGCCGTTTCATTTTGAAAGCAGCGGGGACCGCTACGGCTGGACGGAAGGAGACGGCAAATGGCACCTGACGCTGTACGTGGAACACGGCCGGGTGAAAGATACTGAAGAGTATCCTCTGATGTCCGGTCTCCGGGAAATTGCTAAAATCCATAAAGGGGAATTCCGGCTCACCGCAAATCAGAACGTCATTATTGCCAACGTTTCCAAATCAAACAAGGCTAAAATTAACCGTCTCGTAAAGATGTACGGATTAACCGACGGGAAAGCCAATTCCGCCCTGCGGAGAAGTTCTCTCGCCTGTGTAGCGATGCCTACCTGTGCACTCGCCATGGCCGAAGCAGAACGGTATCTTCCGACGCTGATCGATAAAATCGATGATCTGCTGGAGGAAGCAGGACTGAGAAATGAAGAAATCCTCATCCGCATGACCGGCTGCCCGAACAGCTGTGCACGTCCGGCGCTCGGTGAAATTGCCTTTATCGGTAAAGGGCCCGGCAAATACAACATGTATCTCGGGGCAAGCTTTACAGGAGACCGGCTCAATAAGCTGTATCGGGAAAATATTGGAGAACAGGAAATTCTCGACAGCCTGAAGCCGCTTTTAAATGAGTACGCCACCCAGAGAAAGCCCGGCGAGCACTTCGGCGATTACGTTGTCCGTACCGGGCACGTTGCGGAAGTAACTTCCGGCCTGAACTTTCACGCATAAAACAAGAAGCTGCCCAATATACCATGGGCAGCTTCTTTTTCGTGGAAGAGTAAACAGGGCGTACCCGTTATTTGGCATTATTATTCGTGCAGTTGACAGAAAAACGGAGGAAGCTGGAAGTATTCCGGAGGGTTGGAAGAAAAAACGTGGAGGCTGGAAGAATAATGAAGGTGGCCGGAAGTATTCCATAAAAGGCTGGAAGAATTGCCGGATGCCGGCGTTCACCTCAGGTTTTTCCAGAGAAAAACAGCGTACAGAAGTGGAAGAGCCGTTATTTTTCACCTCTCAGAAAGCAGGGTCCAGGACCGATTTCCGGTCCTGGACCCTTTGAACTCATATGTCTGTTTCTATTTCCCTTTCAGGAAAGCAGTTTTTCCAGTCTGTGAAGCACATCTGACTGCTTTTCCGGGGAGAGGTACTCTGGAGAAGTAACTTCCTCGAGCCACCAGTGTTTATCGGACTCAGGAAGGTTGGAGGCCTTCAGAAGCAGACGAACTTCATATAGGAAATCCATATATTGCTCATAGGGTTCGCCGTACGTCTTCTCCAGCTCCTGTTTAATTTTTCGGGCTGCTTTAGGACTCGCTCCCCCTGTGGAAACAGCAATTGTCAGGCGCCCCCGTCGAACGTGGGATGGAAAAGCTGTGTTGCCTTTTTCCCCGTCTGCTGTGTTGTTGATCAGGCAGTTTTCAGGAGCGGCACTGCTTATTTTTTCATTCGTCTCCCGGTCAGCAGCAGCGATAACAAAAAAAGCTTTCTCCACATCCTCCGGATCTGCCTTTTTATTCCGCCACGTAATTTTTTTGTCCAGGGCGAGAGCTTCGATTACCGGTGTCACTTCAGGGCTCACTACAGTTAGAAAAGCCCCGCTTGTCAGCAGCGGCTGAATCTTTCTTTCAGCAATCGGACCGCCGCCGATAATTATAACTTGTTTATTTCTCAGATCAATCATTAGTGGAAAAGACGGCATGAAATACTTCCTTTCAGCCCTCCCCTTACGGGAGGAATATTAAATCAGGAGGCAGGCGCACGGCGTGATATGTCGCGTTCCTGCGTTCCCGTTCTCCTGCAGGCACGCTTTGAGAGTTGATTTATCAAGGGTGGGTCACTGAATTTAAGCGCCGGTAACCGCTGTTATATCGTAAGCTGACTCAACAGGGCCGTCGCGATACCGAAATAAATAAGCAGGGAAAGAATGTCATTAATTGTCGTAATGAGCGGCCCGGAAGCAATCGCCGGGTCGATATTAAGTTTATAGAGGACAAGGGGAATAATCGTCCCGGCAAGTGTCCCGATAATCAACGTCATTAAGAGAGACACTCCGACTACGAATCCGAGAATAGCACTTCCCTGCCAGAAGAAAGCGATGAAAAAGATAATAATTCCGCACGAAATACCGATCAGGATGCCGACACGGAGTTCCCGGAAAATCAGGTGCAGTGTCTGCCTGAATGTCAGATCTTCAGTAACAAGCCCCCGCACGACCACAGCAAGAGACTGCGTTCCAGTGTTACCAGTCATTCCGGCAATCATCGGCATAAAAAACGCAAGAGCAACGACGGCTCCTAAAGTATCTTCAAAACCGCTGATAATGCCTCCGGAAATAAGGCCGACGAAAAGCAGTCCGATCAGCCAGGGAAGACGCCGGTAGGCGGCGACAACCGGCTTTGTATTAAAATCAATCGACTTACCGGAAGCCGAAAGCCTTTCGATATCCTCGTTTGCTTCCTGAATAAGAACATCCAGTACGTCGTCAACAGTAATGATTCCGACGAGACGTTCCTCTTCATCAACGACGGGGAGGGATACAAAATCATAGCGGTTGATCAGCATCGCCGCGTCTTCCTGGTCCATGAGAACGTCTGCTTTAACAACACGACTGTACATCACGTCTTCCACCCGTTCACCTGCCTCGGAAAGAAGGAGGTCCCGGTAGGAAATAACACCGACGAGTTTTTTATCATCGTCGATGACGTACAAGTAGTTTAAATATTCGGCAAGCTCCACGAAATGTTTCAGCTTCTCAATTGCTTCTCCGATTGTATAGTGTTTGTTGATCCAGACGTAGCGGTTGTTCATAATACGGCCGGCTGTTTCCGGAGGATAATTCATGAGGTTCTGAACCATTTCCGACTCTTCCTGTTTCATGTCCGCCAGAAGTTCTTTAATTTTTTCCGGTTCCAGATCCGAAAGAAAGGAAGCCAGCTCATCGTTTTCCATCAGATCAAGAACTTTTGTGGAGCGCCTTCCTCCGAGTGATTCAATGACTTCCAGCTGCTCTTCCTGCTCCAGTTCCTCCATCAGGTCCGTCAGCTGCTCGATCGACAAGTACGAGAGGTATTTATGTTTATGCTTCGATGGGACCGTTAAGTACTGCTGGGCCATGTCATACGGATGAAGTTCGTCCATAATTTCCTGGAAAGCTTTTTTTCGTCCTTCTTTCAGCGATTTAATAATAGCAAGAGTAATTTCGTTTTCAGTCATACTGGTCCCTCCAATCCCGGGCAGAATCTCTTTAACATTCTATACCCATTATAAAAGCAGATTCTGCAGAAAAACTATAAAAGAATGAAAAAGGCAGTTCCACCTGGAAAAAGGGTCTGTTTCACGTGAAACGAAAAGCCGGGCTTTGTTTTCAGCACTTAATCCGATATAATTAAGGAAGAAACGTGCATAATATAAGGAAATGCATGGCCTCCGGAATATAGGACGGTAAACGATAAAGGAGCATACAGGCATGGCAAAAGAAAAATCAACGGAAGCGGAAATTAGCGGCTATATCTCTTCAATGCTGCGGGATCATTTTGGAAAAGGCCCGGCTTCTGTCTACGTTACTCTGCAGCCCCCTTTCCTGGTAATTTACTTCCGGGGATTCACCGCACCGATGGATCAGATTCTACTTAAGCAGAAAGAATCGAAACGGATTCTGGAAACCCGTGAAATAATGATGTCTGATTTGAAGGAAGAAATGAAAGAAGAATTCCGGAAGATCGGGGACCTGAACGTTCAGGAACTTTACGCGGACTGGAACCTTGGAGCAGAAACCGGAGTTATTGTCGGCATTATGGAAGATGGGGAATCGGAAGAAAAATTCCTGTGGCCGGCAGAAATGGATAAGAGAAATTTTATGAATCTCGTGGAAAAAGCGAGTGAGGAAGCACAGAAAGTGCCGGATAAAACCGAAGCATACTGGCTGAATGAACGTACCATTTTTGTACGGCGTTCCGGTATTCTCGTACGAATTGAAAAAGCTTTAATCGAAAACGGCATGTCCCAGGAATTAAAAACGGCAAAGCGTCCGCTGGAAAGGAAAATCATACAGGAAGTCGGAATGGAAAAAGCAGTGCACCGGAAAATCATCGATTATTTTGTCGACTGGAACTTTCAAAAGGATGAAGGGTACATCGTTCTGATTCTTGAAGGGCTGGCAAAAGAAAAATAAGCTCACCCGGAGGCCGGGTGAGCTTATTTAGTCACTGACGAGTGCGAACTTCTGACAGTGGGGACATCTTTCGTATTCGGAACTGTTTGTCAGCTTCTCAATGTATTCCGTATCGTTTGTAAATTCCCTTTCGGAAACGGGGGTTGTATTGAAGCCGCATTCATCTCCTGCCGATAAAATTTTGTGTACGAGTTTTGTTTTATGATCTACGAAATACCGCACGTTCCATTCCTCCTTGATTTAAGTACGGGAAACAAAAAAGCCGAAAAGATGCACCTCGGATAGGTGAGTCTTTTCGGCTTTGTCTACAGCACTATTGTCTGTCACAATTGACCAATATTTAGTCTTATTATTTTTTGAGTTGGTTAAACCGGAATTAGGAATAATGTCTGCACGAAAATACTAATGTTTTTCGTGTAATTGCTATAGTAGCATAAACATCAAATTAAGTCAAACTGATTCCTTTTTTTTCCATAAATCAGAGAAATCACGGTCGGTTGGGGAAAAGATTTCTTTTTGCCCAGGCGAGGAGCGTTCCGAATAGGCCTCCAGTGGTATCAAGAAAAACATCTTCCACAAGACCTGACCTGGAATCAATGAACGTCTGCCTGTATTCGTCCAGAGCAGCGTAGCCGGTGACAAACAGCATCGTGAAGCAGAAAGACAGCATGACATTCCTGCTTAATTTAAACAGAGCCAGGTAAACAAAAAAGCCGAGCAGCCCGAACAGCACAAAGTGTGCTCCTTTCCGGAGGAAAAATTCCATCAGTCCGTCCGTTCCCTGTGTCTGCTGGCTGATCTGTGACCCCGCATACGTGAAATCAACTCCCGCAAGAAGCAGTCGGACCGGTTCGAATGAAGCAGTATCCCGAAGTGCTGCCAGAACGGTTTCCCCCCGGAGTGCGTACAAAAAAGAACCGGTAAAGGCGAGGACAAGTACGGCTGCCAGCAGCACCTGAAGCGCTTTTTTCCATAGAGATCCGGTCGTCTGGAAAAAATAAAAAAAGACCGCGGTACCTCCGGCGGACAGGAAAAGAAAAGCACCCATGAGCAGCAGGGGCCGGGCAGCAGCCGCATCAATCAAAAAGTCCGCTCCCCCGTCCATCAGCTCGCGGAGAGAAGAGAGGGTGCTGCGGAGGTTGTCCTCTCCAGCCACACGGTCCAGGACGGGAGAAATGTCCTGCTGTTCAGATGTCTGGGAGGAGGCAGTATAAATAACGGTCATAATGACCAATACCGGGAGCATATTAATCACGGTAAATTTAATGAATTTCATTATCCAGCCTCCAGCATAGTATACAGAAAGGAAGACGCTCTCTCAGGTTCAGTCTTCTTCGGGAGATTCTTCGGCTTTAACAAATCCTTCCGGAAGGGAGAAGCGGCTGCGTGCGAGCATCAGCTCCAGCGGATGTTCGTCTTCTCTTTCTGTCTTTTTGATTTCCTTCATTTCAAGATGAAGCTTTTCCATCTTCCGGTCAAGAGCGGAGGCGGAAGCTGCCGCTTCCTTCAGCTCACTGCGGAGCCGGTCGGGTACGGTCTGATTGTATTTGTAATATATTTTATGTTCGAGACTTGCCCAGAAATCCATGGCTATTGTCCGGATCTGAACCTCGACAATAACTTTTTTGGACGTGCTGGACATATGCACAGGCACTTCAAGAAGAAGGTGAAGACTCTGATAGCCGTTTGGTTTCGGCTGTTCAAAATAATCTCTCACCTGCACAATCCGCACGTCCGCCTGACGTTCGAGCATCCGGCTCAGCACATAAATGTCACTCTGAAACGAACAGATAATTCGCACTCCAGCAATGTCCGTAATGTTTTCCTCAATAGAGGGAAGGGTAAGCGGGAGGCCGCGCTTAAATACTTTCTTAAAAATACTATCCGGTGATTTTAACCGGGAATTTACGTGCTCAATCGGATTGTATTCGTGGGTGTAGCGGAATTCCTGGCTTAAATTATCGATTTTAGTCGTAACCTGGTCAAGTGCAAATTCATAGGCCATCATAAATCGGGTCAGTTCCATTTTCATTGTCTGCAGCTGCTGTAAGCTGTAAGGGGAATTAGTGTTCATGCTTTATCCGCTCCTTGAGGTTTGTGTTCAGCCGGAACGTTGAAAAGCCGGCTTTTGATGCTGCTGCAGAAAGGGGTGTAAGGCGCCCTCACCTCATAATATAATGCTGATCAGCATCCTCTTCGAATAGTTATTTAATCGGCTGGATGCCTGTTTTTTGCAATTCTCTCCGGAAAGCCTTCGATCGAAGGCGGAGGTATTTTACCGTACATGAAAACTGCTTACCAACAGCCTTTCCCCTCATTATATAATTTTCTACAGGAACAAAGGGAAGAAATCTTGAAAAGATTGTAAAGAAGTTCTGCTGGATACCTTTATCAGAAGAAGAAAAGAAGCGGTCTGTGCAGCGTGGAAAAGGAGGGTGCTTATGCAGAAAGGGACGTGGAATTGGGGAAAAAAGCCGGCAGCCGGCGGCCGGGATAAGCCGGTGCTCGTTTTTGTACCGGGACTCATGAACGATTCTTCCATATGGTACGAAGATAACGATATGCGTGACAGAGCGTCAGCAGCCGGATATGAAACAGTGTTTGTTGAACTTCATGATTCCTGCGGAAATCCAAAAAGCTACTGGGAGAATGGGGAGCTCCTTGCTTCCCTCCTGGAAGAAATCCATCTTCTTACTCCCGGAAAAGAACTGGTACTTATCTGCTACAGTAAAGGCGGAGTGGACGCACAGGCAGCACTCGTGCATGAAGGAAAGCACGGGTTAGTATCGGACGTTATGACGATTGGTTCTCCCCATTATGGAAGCGAACTCGCCGATCTGGCGGCGAGTCCGCCGTTCTTCTGGCTGGCGGAGTGGACAGGAAGGAATAATGAGGGAGTCAGAAGCCTGCAGACCGGAGCGATGAATTATTTCCGGGAAATTACCGACAACCGTAAAGAAGCTTCCAAAAACCGCTACTATACGATGGCAGGAAACTGGAACGGACCGGTTTTCAGCAGCTATTGGTTCGGAGGCGGATTTATAAGCGGTGAAAACGACGGTGTGGTATCCACGTTGGCAGCATCCCTCCCCGGGGGGACGATGCTTGCTGTCGGAAGATGGAATCATGGACAGGTGCACCTTGGAAAAAATGCGTTCCCGCTCCTGAAGCCGATACTTGAAGGAAAAACTCCTCCACACGTTCGTGTATCTGTGGTGGAGGAAGCACCACCCCTGCATGTCCTCATCCGCGGCGGTATGGATCAGAAGCAGGCAGAGGAAACTTTTCACGTGGAAAAGGAAGCGGAGAAAATAGTAATCAACTGGATGAGCCCCCAGCAGCTGAGAGTGCTTTCAGTGACATCTCCGGATAAGGAGCCGGCAGTGTACGAAGTGGAAGCAGTTAAAGACGATACGGAATTTTTCGGTGGAGTTTTTCATCATCTGCTGCAGTGGGAAAACCCGGCGCCGGGCGAGTGGACGGTTTCTTGCGGCGATTTCCCGGACATTCCCTACGGATTCACCGTAAGCTTCGATTCTCCACTAAATAAAGAACTATATGTCCATAGAGCAGAAACGGGGGAAGTCTTTACAGCTGGCACTGACGGGGAATTTCCGGACAGGGTATCTATGGATCTGCTGTTTTATCCTGACGGCCCCACGGAAAGGAAGGAAGCCGTGCGGTTCAGGAAGGAACTTGCCGCTCCGGAAATAACCCTCCCCGGCTATGGAGAGGGGATGTACAATCTGGCAATGGAGATCGAAGGAAAAACGCGGAGCGGGAGTCGTTATCAGCGGACGATCGTCCACTCATCCTATCGTAAGGCAGACGGGAAGCTCCTTTAAACCATGAAGAAGGCCGGAAGCATAACAAAGTTAAGTTCCTTTCTTACCCGGAAAAGAGGCAGCCGGCGGACTGATTTTCTCGTAAATCTGCCGCATATCTGCTTTCGTGAAAATTCTCGGGACAGGGTAAAGCGGGTTGGCTTCACTAAGGGCGCGCTCGATCATGACGGGAATATCAGCTTCTTGTATTCCTTCAATATAAGCTGGAATATGAAGGTGCTCATTCATATCTCTTACTGCCTGAATAAAGGAGCGGGCTTTTTCGGCAGTAGTCTGCCCCGGAGAGCTGCAGCCTGTCAGGTCAGCCAGCTGGGCAAGAGGCCGATGCACGCTGCTTCCATACTGCTCCAGCACGTGAGGGAGAATAACGGCATTGGCCAGACCGTGAGGCACACCGTAAAAGCCGCCGAGCGCATGGGCAGCAGCGTGAACGTTGCCGACAAAAGCTCTTGTAAATGCTTTGCCGGCTTCGTGGGCGGCAATCTGCATCTTTTCCCGCTTATCTGCGTCGCCTCCATTTTCCCAGACGCCGGGAAGGTTATCAAAAATGAGTTTTACCGCCCGGCGTGCCTGCATGCGGGTTGATGCAGTATTGCTTTTTCCGATATAGGCCTCTACTGCATGGGTGAGGGCGTCCATTCCCGTAGCTGCCGTAATATGTGAAGGAAGGCTGACTGTCAGAAGTGGATCCAGGACAGCGTAATGAGGAATAAGGGACGGATCGATCAAAGTGAACTTTTTATGTGTGACGCTTTCCGTCACAACAGCTGCCAACGTTGCCTCACTGCCGGTCCCTGAGGTCGTCGGCACCGTTATAACAGGAGGAATCGTGCGCCGTATGCGTAAGAGACCGCGGAGGTCATAAAGGTCTTTTTCAGGCCGGGCTGTGCGGGCAGCTGTTCCTTTTGCGCAGTCTATTGGGGAACCGCCGCCGAACGCGAGAAGAACATCACATTCTTCCTGGGCATACATTCTGGCAGCTTCTTCGATGTTTTCAATCGTCGGATCTGCCGATGTGTCTTCGTACAGGGCATAGGAAATATCTGCTTCTTCCAACAGCGCAAGCAGCTGATTGAGCAGCCCGGCCCGGCGGATGCCTTCATCCGTAATAACGAGTACTCTGCGCCACTTTTTTCCTTTAATTAATGCTGGGAGCGTCCGCAGGCTTCCCGGCCCCTGAAGAATCTCCGGCTCCCGCCAGGGGAGGAAAGGAGAGACTGCAAACAAAACTTTTTGAATAAAACGACAGTAAAATCGGTACATAAAAGATTTCCTCCTCGTTTTCAGATGCTGATAAAGTCGTTTAAGCATACCATGAACTGCTTTTTCCGGCTCGCAGGTGTAAAAGAACAATTTATAATGGAAACAGCGGTCGTTTAATTTACAGTATAAAGGGAATATTGTCCTTTAGATAAATCAGGAAAGAAGGGACTTTTAATGAAGAAACTGCTTACGCAGGACTATATAGCGGAATCAGACCGGCTGCCGGGGTGGTTCCACCGTGAATATGAAACGTTTCGAAACATTGTTACAAGAAAGGATTTCCCCTGCTACTTCGGTCAGAAAGGGGAGAAAAAAGGAGAGCTCCGTTATGGGTGTGTTTCCCGGGATGACTGGTCACCGCTTCCGCATATTGTCGGCGATTTTTTAAAGCTGTTTGACGAGCTTTCCCCGGCACGGCACGGGCTGTTCGTTTTTATCGAGCCGGAAAAAGAAGAAAAAACGATCGACTATTACCGGAGCTTCTTCTGGGATCTGCTGCAGTATCTTCACGAAAAAGATTCCATGAACTGGCCCGGGGATCAGCCGAAAGATCCGGAACATTATTTGTGGGACTTTCATTTTCATCAGGAGCCGATCTTCGTATTCGGAAATGCGCCCGCCTACAAGCAGCGGAAAACGCGTGACCTCGGAAACAGTCTGATTCTCGGTTTTCAGCCAAGAAAAATCTTTAAAGGACTCGAAGGTACCCAGCCCGGCGGTATGATGTCGCGCGAAAAAGTCCGGGAGCGGGTGGAAGTATGGGATCAGCTGCCGAAGCATCCGGATATCAGCCACTACGGAGATCCGGAACACAACGAGTGGAAACAGTTTTTCATCGGTGACGATGCCGAGCCGATTAAAGGAAAATGTCCGTTTCACGTGAAACAATAAAGCTCAGGGGCATTATTCAGCCATAAGTTCTCAGCTGTGTTAAAGTCCAGTGGTGATAAATGTAGAAAACTCCGCTCCAGCCCGGCCCGATCGAAAACCCTTTCCATGAAACGAAAGCAAACGGTCCTCTTTATTATCAAGGCGGCCTGAATAATGTGCCTTTCTGAAACCGTACTGCAGACAGCTTTACTTTCTGCAGTACGGTATTTTTTAGTAGGTAGTGAAACGAAATGCTTTCTGAACGACGTACAGGCCGTACATGGCCGGGGAGAGCTCCCCGGTGTATTCTTCATAATCAGCGGTATAAATACCGCCGTCATTTTCCCAGAGCTTATGAAAATAATCGTCAACGTCCTGGATAAACGCTGTTTCCGGAGGCGCTGTGATACTTATGTTGTTTTCCAGGTTATAATCATTAAGATTTCTCGTCGTGAAATTAGTAGAGCCGGCAATTACGTTGGCCGTGTCTCCACGGTCTACATACATGATTTTTGTATGGTACTGCTCATCCTGAGTGTCGTACCAGCGGATACTGATATTATCATTTCCCCGAAAAATCAGCTCTGCGGCTGCAGGTATGTTCGGAAGCCCCATCTTTTCCTGGCCGAAAGCATTCTGATTCGGGTCCAGAATCAGCCGGACTTCCGCTCCGCGGTCCGCCGCTTCTACGAGAGCTTCCATTATGTCCCGGTCGGATAAATAAAACATTCCGATCCACACCGTATCTTCTTCCTCTGCACGTTCCAGAGCTTTCAGGGCAGCTGTTTCGATTTTTCGTTCGGTAACGATCTGCGCCTGAAGCGGTCTTTCTACGAGGTCTTCTACTTCTATCCACTCGTCCAGCTCCTCTTCTTCGGGAAAATAACTCAAGTCTCCTCCGGAAAAAGCAGCGACTGCTTTTTCGGACTCCACCATGTCATACAAAATCTCCCCGCGTACCCTGACAGCTGTGTTGGAGTGGAAGCCGCTCGCGTCATGCGGATTGGCGGAAGTGATAATACCTTCGTTTTCGGTAATCACCGCTTTCCGATGGTTGGCTTTAATGTTTGCCATCTTTAAGTAGGACCGCATAGTGACGTCCGGTGCCGTCGGACCGAATCCATTCGGCAGCCAGCCGGTCCCTTCCTGTCCGAACCATTGAAAAGCGATGCGCCAGAAACCGGTATAAATCGGATTCGGGTCCCTCAGCCTTTCGAGATCCACGTACACAACTTCCGCTCCTTTTTCAGTGAGAGGATCAATATGCCTGGCCGGATGGGAAGAGTAGGTCGTGTTGATTTCGTCGGTAATAAAAACAACTTTCAGCTCCGGATGCTTCTCCATCTGCACAGCTATCTTTTCGGAAAGCCGGCTGCTCAGCTCTGGAAAATCTTTTTCTTCATCAGAAAATTCGTTGACCATGAACATGTCCACAATTAAAAAATGCTCGGCTTCTTCCACCGCAGAAAATATTTCCTCGAAAATTTCATGATCATGCTGAACTCCTCCTGTCGTTTTTTTATTATATGTAAGGTCCCGGAGAAATTCGATTTCTTCTTCTCCCATCATTCTGAGTTCCCCGGCATAGGAAGTACCTTCCGGCATCGGCTTCAGCTGATGCCAGGTGATTACGCCGAGGTATAAAGCGAGAAAAAGTATCCCCACTGTCATCCACCCTTTTCTTCTCATAAAGCAGCTCCTTAACTGTTTTTCTCTATTATATCCTATACGGAGCAGGGACGGTTTCTTACATAATAAGTCCTTTCAAATCGCTCTGTGACGAGACCGATTGGATTTTTATTTCCAGTATGTTTTCTGTGGGGAAACAGCATATCCCGGTGGGAGCGCATTTATATATTATGGAAAACTCGGAGTCCACGACTGAAAAACATAAAATAATTTCCATTTTTTAGTATAAAATAGGTCTGACTTCAAGCTATCCGCTGTAATTGCTAATATTCGGCAGTTATTTGTAAAGCGAGTGGTCTGACCGGTATTAAGCTATAGTCATACAATTATTTGGTTATTAAAGCCCATTTAGTACGTTTGCGAATTACCTGAAAGCCCCCTATCATTAAAAGTGTTGAAAAACGGTAGATTATCTGCCGGAAGAAATTTTCTTCCCGCAGCCAAATAAAAGTAAAGGTGGTTTTTTGTTATGAGTAACAGCGCTACAGCGACTCCTGTTATTGAGACTTTCACATTGGAGCAGCCGTCCAAAGAAGACGGTCAGGGGATGTGGAATCTGGCAAAGAAGACATCTTTAGATCTTAACTCTGCTTACAAGTACATCATGATGGCAGAATACTTCTCGGAAACTTGTGTCGTCGCCAAAGAGCGCGGCGAGGTTGTTGGCTTTATCACAGGGTTTATCCAGCCGGAACATCCGGACGTTGTTTTTGTCTGGCAGGTAGGTGTCGACGGTTCCCAGCGTGGAAAAGGCCTCGGCTACAAAATGCTGGAAGAATTGGTGACCCGTGAAGCAGCCAGTGACGTAAAATACCTGGAGGCAACAATTACAAAAGACAATTCCGCGTCCCAGGCGCTGTTTAAGAAACTCGCGAAGGAATATGATACTTCCTTTGAAGTAAAAGAAACGTTTCCGGCCGATGTTTTCCCGGAAGAGGGCGAAGCAGAGTACACGTACCGTATCGGCCCGCTGAAAAAATAAAACGTTCAACTGACCAAAGAGTATAGTAAACCGCTCGCTTGAGACAATGGTTTCTAACTATTAATTAGGAGGACCTTGATCCATGAATAACAAACTACAGCTTATTGAAGACCTTGAATCCAGTGTACGAAGCTATGTACGAAGCTTTCCGGCCGTATTTACGAAAGCCCGCGGCTATAAAATCTGGGACGAAGACGGCAATGAATATATCGATTTCTTCGCCGGTGCAGGAGCCCTTAACTACGGACACAACGAGCCGGGAATGAAGAAAAAGCTCGTAGATTATATTTTAGACGACGGCATTACGCACTCTTTGGATAAAGCAACGGATGCAAAAGTAGAATTTCTCGATAAATTGAATGAAATTATCCTGAAGCCCCGTGGAATGGACTATAGAGTAATGTTCCCGGGACCAACAGGAACAAATACGGTGGAAAGTGCCCTGAAGATTGCACGTAAAATGACCGGACGCACAGATATCGTAAGCTTTACGAATGGTTTCCACGGTATGACGATCGGTTCTCTTGCCGTGACAGGAAACTCCATGAAGCGTAAAGGTGCCGGTATTCCACTGAGCCATACAGTAACAATGCCTTATGACAACTTTGTAGAAAGCGACAATGATCCACTCGAATACTTCGAGCGCTTTCTTGAAGACAACGGAAGCGGCGTAGCCGTACCTGCTGCTGTTATTTTTGAAACAGTCCAGGGTGAAGGCGGTATTAACGCAGCAAGCATTGAATGGATGCAGCGTCTGGAAAAGATCTGCCGTAAGTGGGGCATTCTCCTTATCGTGGACGATGTTCAGGCAGGTGTAGGTCGTACTGGTACGTTCTTCTCCTTTGAACCTGCAGGCATCAAGCCGGACGTTATCTGCCTGTCCAAATCCATCGGCGGATACGGTCTGCCGCTTGCGATTACACTCATTAAGCCGGAGCTTGATAAGTGGAAGCCGGGTGAGCACAATGGAACGTTCCGAGGCAACAATATGGCGTTCGTTACAGCTGCAGAATCCTTCACTTACTGGGAAGATCCCCAGTTCGAAAAGAGTATTCATCGAAAAGCAGATAAAGTAACGAAGTTCCTGAGCGACATGATCGAGAAGTACCCGGAAATGCAGGGAAGCCTGAAAGGGCGCGGCCTTATGCAGGGAATTTCTTCTGACGTCGAAGGCTTCAGCGAAAAAGTAGCAGAGCATGCCTTTGAACACCGTCTGATCATGGAAACAGCCGGAGGACACGACCAGGTATTCAAGCTTTTCCCACCAATTAATATCGATGAGGAAGGACTTCAGGCCGGACTGGATATTATCGAAAAGAGTATCCAGGAAGCTATTGAGTCCATGAACCTGAAAAAAGAAACAGTAGCTAACTAAAAAATATCCAAAAAGATCACAGGAGGCATTCATCATGAAAGTAGTACGTCTTGAAGATGTTATTAATACAGATCAGCACGTGAAATCCGACAACTGGGAGAGCCGTCGTCTTCTTCTTAAAAAAGACAACATGGGCTACTCTGTGCACGACACAGTAATTAAAGCGGGTACAGAAACACACATCTGGTACCAGAATCACCTGGAAGCTGTGTACTGCATCGAAGGAGAAGGGGAAGTAGAAACAGTCGCAGACGGCAAAGTATGGCCGATCAAAGCCAACGAAATCTATGCCCTTGATAAGCACGATGAGCACTACCTTCGTGCCCATACAGATATGCGTATGGTATGCGTATTCGATCCGCCGATTACCGGGCAGGAAACGCACAACGAAGACGGTGTTTATGAGCTCGTAGAAGATTAATATGTATGAAGTGCCCCGGAATTTTCCGGGGCACTTTTAGTTTGTTGATAGAGTGTTTTTGTATGTATAGATATATGGGTCCCTGCGTGTGCCTTCCGAAACGCTTTCCGAGCGGCCCCGGCGGAGATGGAAGCAGAAGCCGGAAAAAAATAGTTTTACAGATTCTCTCTTTAAACGATGGAAACGGAAATAAGAAGAAGGAGCCCGTACCGCTGTACGGACTCCTTTTTTTATTTTCCTGCCTGACGGGCAGCTTTCGGCGGTTCTGCCTCCTCAACAAAATGCCAGAAGCCGGGAACCGAACGGGTATCGAATTCCTGAACGGCTGTGAGTGTTTTTATTACCAGCTCCTGTTTTAAATCCGCGCGGTTCTGATGAGTCGTCTGACGCAGCGATTTGTTTATTTTAGGTTCAAGCTTTTCAAGGATTTTCTGTCTGCTTGCTTCGTGGCCGGTCTGTGCCTGTTCAATTAATAGTCTCCATTCTTTCATTTTTCTCCACCGCCTCCTTTTTGTTTTAATCCTTCCCTCAGCTGCCTGAGGGCTGTCTGATGAATTTTTGATGCTCCCTGCTGGGTAATATGAAGTATCCGTCCTGTTTCGGTCAGGCTGAGCCCTTCACTGTAGTGGTAGTGAAGTACCTGCTGTTGTCTTGATGTGAGCTTTTTCCAGCATTCCAGAAGAGCGGGGTCTCCGATTTTTTCGGTTAGAGGCAGCCGGGGGTTTTCCAGCCAGCCCAGACCCTCTCCAGCCTCCGTCTCTTCCGGATAACTTCTTCCCTCTTCCTCCCCGGCAGTGAGCAGGAACCGTTCGGCTTCCCGGCGGAGCTGTTTATCAAACTGCACCGCTTTCCAGTGCAGTGTCTGTGATAAATAGTGAACAATTTTTACGCCGGTATAATAATCCCGGAACGCATCGTCCAGTGCTTTCCAGGCTGCTGTATCGGGCTGGATAAGGTAGTTTGTTAAAAGCTTCTGATGATCGCTTTGTTTAAAAAAAGAGCGGATCAGAGGATTTTGAAACAGCAGCTGATGCTGCTGCTGAAACCTTCTGAAAGCCTCTTTTTCCTGTGGGGAAAGGTGCTTGTTGTCAATCGGCATATTCGGTATCCTCCCTTCCGTGCTGTTACCAGATAAAGGAGGAGGAAGAAGTTGACTCACAACCGTAACAGGAACGTATGTTCTTATACTAAGACAGAACGCTTCATTCGGCAAGTATAAATTTCAGACAGTTGTGAATTCTGCCTGTTTTTTCTCTTTGAAAAGAAACGACGGAACAAAAGGGGGGAATGCCGGATGATTCCATACGAGTGGACGACACTGCTGGAGAACGTAGGGTTTCCGGGAGCGGTTACCCTGTATCTGCTTGTCCGTTACGAAAAGAAGATGGACCGTCTGAGCTCGCAGATTCATGCCTGGAGAAATGAAAAAAAGAAAAAAGAAAAGAAAAAGTAGCGTGCTTTATTCTGCGTTGAGGCCTTGTTAATCAGGGAAATGAGAAGAAAGGGATTTGTGGAAAAGCTGTATTAATGTTTGGTGTTGGGCGGAGGAAACTTAGCTTCCGGCCTGCCGTGGAGAAGATCTCCGGCCGGCACAAAAAAGGATGACCCTCAGCCGGGCCATCCTGTGCGGTACTTTATACTTTTTCTACGACGTACGCTCTTTTTTCGCGGAAATATTTCTCGCCGTCTTCAGACGAGTGTTCAAAAAAACCTTTATAAGAACCGGCAACCCGGTATTCGCGGTCCGGATCAGTAAACAGCTGTTCTTCGTTTGACGACAGAACAACGACATCTGTTGTGGAAACGAAGCTGTCGAGTTCTTTTGCCAGATAATTCTTTCCTATTTCAAGTTCATTTAAACGGTGTTGTGCCATGAGCATCTCCTCCTGTAAAAAGTGTTAACTGTCTTTTCCCACAGAAAGTACGGTTTAAACACCAGGAGGGGAAAACCCGTCTCTGCCTTTCAACCGTGCCATTAGAAGAAGATCTTCATACCGGCCGCGGAACTTCACATGACGGGCGAGCCGGCCTTCTCCGATAAAACCGAACTTCCGGTACAGATGAAGTGCGGATTCGTTGCCGGCCAGAACTTCCAGTGTGATTTTTTCCAGCCCCTCAGCAGTATCCGCCCATGTAAGGAAAGATTTCATCAGCTGCCGGCCCGCTCCCCGGCCCCGCCATTCCGGGAAAAAACTCATGCTGAAACTTCCATGGTGCCGGTATTTTTCCTCCGGACGGCGTAAAAAGGAAAGCTGACCGGCGACCGTTTCTCCTGCTTCCGCGGTAAGCATAAATCTATCCCCGGGAAAGCTCTGCACTGCGGCAATTCTCTTTTTTATTGCATCTTCTGTAGTGGAGAACTCCTCCGGGGAAGTGAGACCAAAGCCTTCTTCTGCTGTAAGACGGGCAAGCTGCAGCAGGGCACCGGCGTCCTCTTTCACTGAAGGACGGATTGTAATAGAAACCATAAAATAACCTCCGTTTTTCTTTTAAGCTATAGTAAAGTTTTGTGCTGATTTCTGGAAGAAACTTCGTTCAACCCCTTCCGTAATGCAGCTCTGATGGGAAAAAGAGGTTCTTACCGATCTCTATACCCGGTTAACCTGCGATATTACGGGTAAGGAGCCAGTTTCGTGCATGATAACTCAGACTTCGTCTTTCTATTTCCTACAGTGGAAAACCGTCTGCTTTTATAAACAAAATTTCTTATTTTTAAGCTCTGTTAAAGTCTGGTGTTGGTATAGGCAGAAAACTTCACTTC
>REBZ01000059.1 GCA_007692495.1 Alkalicoccus sp. | reverse complement strand
CCGGCCCATCCGTCGGCAAGACTGTCTCCAGCCAGAAAAATACCGTTTTCTTCACGGTTAAGCTCCATATGATACCGGGTCAGCTGATTTTTACCGTGCATGGACCAGGTCTGGCCGGCATATTTATCATGTGTCCAGTCGTGTCCGGTACAGGCTGTTATTTCTATATCAGGAAGGACTTTGCGGACAGCTGCCTCAACCTCTTCATTGTCGGAAATATCCAATTTTTCTGCGTCGCTTCCAAAGCAGACGAGAAAGGCACCGTCTTCCTCTTCATACTCGTATTGAATGTAATTCAACGGATAGTGTGCCGGAGCGGCTGCTATAAAAGGTTCCGGCCAGCTGTTGATCTTTACCCATACTTTTACTCCTCTCGAAACGGCTTTTTCTTTACCAGCCTGTCTTTTGACAGAGGAGAGGGGAGGAGTAAAAGTAACGTTTTGCATCACCGGTGGAGGAAGGGTCATGATGACGGTGTTTCCATGGAAGGCTTCCCCTGTCTGCGTAGTTACGGTATACGTTTCGTCTTCCTGTTTTTCTACAGCGGTGACTTCGCTGGAGAGGTGTATGGCTCCTTTTACATCAGCGGCTATACAGGAGATGAGTTCTTCCGTTCCATTTGTAAGCTGAAAAGCTGAAAAAGTCTCAAGCAGCCTTTTCCAGTCATTCATAGAAAGAGACAGCCACCGGAGTGAATGGGTATAGGAAGCTTCTTCCGGCCGCCCGTGAAAGATAAGGGACCAGAGGCTGTCCATCCATTCGTATTCGGAAGAAGTAAGCTTCATTCTGTTGAGGCGGTCTCTGGCGGACAATCCGTCAATTTCCAGCAGTTTTTCCCGTTCCTCCAATGGGCGGTAGGGGTTTGGAAAGTAAAAAGAAGCTTCTTCTGTCCACGTCTTCATTCTTTTTTTAAGAAAAGTATACAGCATATCCAGAGGGACCTTTCTGACCGACTTTCCATTCTGCCAGTGTAACGTCTCCACCTTTACGTGTCGGGTGATTTCCAGGTTGTACTTTGTTATTTCACTCCATATATGAGGTTCATACCAATGAAACCATGTTCCCCCCATTTCAAGTTTTTTTCCTAAACGCTTATCTGTCCATGCACGTCCGCCGAGACGGTTTTTAGCTTCAAGTACGAGGGGATGCCAGCCGTTTGTACTCAGTTCGCGTGCAGCAGCCAGTCCACTGAAGCCTCCTCCTATAATGATTGCATCGTATGCCGCCACTACTCTCCACCTCCTGCTGTATAACGCTCCCAATTTATAGGAGGTTTTACCATTCTGTTTACCTTTTTTCTGGGGACATAAACTTTAGGAAACAGCAAAAAAGCCCCGGCCGCTTTATTTTGGGCCGGGGCTTTTTTATGAAATAATATTATCGGTTGAATTAAAATACTTGTTCGAGTTCAGTAAATCCTGGAACTTCTTCCAGAAGGGCACGCTCAATACCGGCTTTAAGAGTGATTGTGGAACTTGGGCATGAGCCGCACGCACCCATAAGGCGGACCTTTACCACTCCATCTTCAATATCCACCAGTTCTACGTCGCCTCCATCGCGAAGAAGGAATGGACGTAATTTATCGAGTACTTCCTGTACCTGTGGTTCCATTGTTTCTGTAGTCATTGCATACACTCTCCTTTCCTTTAACATTCATTATAGTATCATTGACGATAAAAATCCACGGCTGAGGCTTAATTTTATTCAGACAGAAAATAGTTCGTGGTAAAATGAAGAAAAGAAAGGATGTGAAAGCGGTGAAAATAACAGTTTACGGAGCAGAACAAAAATGTGCCAGCTGTATTCATCTGCCGAGTGCCCTTGAAACAAAGGAGTGGCTCGAAGCGGCGGTCAGCCGCAGGTTCCCCGAAGATAAGATAGAGTTTCATTATTGTGACATTGAACATCCGGAAACAGAAGAAGAACACCGCTTTTCAGAGATGATTCTGGATGATGAATACTTTTACCCTCTAGTTGTCCTGAATGGAGAAGCTGTAGCAGAGGGGGACCCGCGGCTTCCGGCACTTTACAGAGAAATTGAGAAGGCTCTCCCCGTTCAGCCATAAAGTACGCGGGAGGACTGTGCTTTATCCAGCTCGTTGACTGAGTCCTCCCGGATCCGGTGAAAAGCTGATTTATCAGCATGATCATGAAAAGAGTGCCGGGTTTCTGCACCGGCACTCTTTTTGCTACGGAATTATCAGGATCCGGAATGATGCTTGTACATCCAGAGTACTCCTGATTTCAGGACGCGGGGCACCCGGCCGACGAGTTTTCTTTCTCCCATCAGACCGAAGCCATGTTTTTTTCCGAGAGATCCGAGCACACCCTTAAGTTTCATTTTCGGAAGTGTTTCCGGGTAAGGCAGGTTCCGCCACTTTTTGCTCAAAAGGACAGCAATATTGTCTCCCTGCGCTTCTGCGAGCTGAGCACTTGGTGCGTGCTCGGAAGCGGCACAGTCTCCTACGATAAACGCGTCTTCAAATCCGGGAATGTGGTGGTATTTTGTTGTTTCGACCCGGCCCATACGGTCGGTTACAAGGTCGTGCCTTGAAGTCAGGTCCCGGACAAGCTTATTCGGCTGCACACCGGCTGTCCAGATAATAGCGTCCAGTTCTTCTGCTTCACCGTGGTTATACAGAATATTCCATTCCACTTTGGTGATGTTCGCCCGGTTGATAATAGTAACGTTATTTTTGTGAAACCAGTCCGTTACGTAATTGTAGAGCTTGGGTGGAAACATGGAAAGGATATTTTCTCCACGGTCGTAAAGACGGATATCGAGATCTTCCCGGCTTTCTCTCAGTTCACTGGCTGTTTCCACGCCGCTGAGGCCGCCTCCGATAATAGCGATTTTTCCGCCGTGAGGAACGTTCTGAATAATCTGGTTCGTTTTGCGTGCTCGGCGCATGCTTTGAATACTCAAAGTTTTTTCCTGGGCACCGGGTACTCCGTGATATTTATCTTCACAGCCGAGACCGATAAGCAGATCATCATATGTAAGTGTTCCACCTGATTTCAGTTCGACCGTCTTATCCTCCAGGCGGATGTTTGTAACAGTGTCACATACGTGCTTAAGCCTATTATCCTCGGGGAAGGAGATACGCAGATGGCGGTCTGCCACCGTACCTGCTGCCAGGGCATAAAACTCTGTTTTTAAACTGTGATAAGCTTCCCGTTCCACCAGAGTAATTTTAAAATCTTTTATTTCTTTATCTGCAAGTAATCTCTGGATCACGCGAAGCCCTCCGTAGCCTCCTCCTAAAATAACGAGATGACGCACGGGATCAACCCCTTTCAATCGTGCCAAAGGAGAAGAAGCGGCTGCTGCCGTTCTCTCAACTTCCAACGATGTAATTAGTACAATACCATTGTTAAATATACCAGTTTTTTAAGGCGTATACAATGAAATTTGAAAGCGGTTTACGAATTGCTTTTCCATTCCTTTTCTGAGTCCGGAATGTTGACAAACAGAGGTGCTGCCCTTAGCATAAACGAAGAAGAAAATAATGAGGTGAAGCTTGAAATGAAACCTATCATAGAGTTCTGCATCAGCAATCTTGCGAGCGGAACACAGGAAGTTATGGAAGAACTGGAGAAAGATCCGGACCTCGATGTTATCGAATACGGCTGTCTCAGCTACTGCGGTATGTGTGCCCGCAGCAGGTATGCTCTTGTAAACGGAGACATGGTCACGGGAGAAACGAATGACGAACTGCTGCAGAATATTTATCAGTATTTAGAAGATAATCCGATGTTTTAATAAAGAAAGGTCCTCTGCCGACGGCAGGGGCCTGATTTTTCTTGGCGGAGCAGGCTTTCAGTGCTCACTCCTGCCGGGGCTTCGTTTCCATATTGAAAATGCTCTATTACCCTCTTCGGAAATTTACTTTTTAGAAAGCAGGTGAAAGTGTGATACCGCTGTCGTTTGATCATACATGGCCCTACGAGAAGCAGATGGGCGAAATTTATGTAGATACATGTCCATACTGCGGAGAGTCCAATGTTCTAACCTACATGAAAGCCGCTACTCTGAAGCGGGCAAAGGAAGGGGTAAAAACAAGACTTAATTTCCCGTGCTGTCTTCAGACAATGACAATTCTTGAAGCGGATGACGATTACTTCTGGGCGGATGAACCGCTGCGTTAAAAAGCCACCGGCAGAATGCCGGTGGCTTTTTTTGTTCATCGCTGCCGCTGCAGGGACGACGGGAATATTAGTAGGATTTGATTACGTTGTAAAAGGTGTCCCGTTCAACCGGAGTTTTACCGGCACCTTTAATAAGGTGGACAAGTTCGCTTCGTGTCAGGCTCTGGGAAGTAAGGGCACCTACAGAATGTGAGATTCTTTCTTCAATAAGTGTGCCGTGAATATCAGAGCTGCCGAAGGCGAGGGACATCTGGGTCAGCTGTACGCCGATGTTAATCCAATAAGCTTTAATATGATCAAAATTATCGAGCATCAGCCGGCTGATAGCTACTGTTCGCAGGTCGTCATATGCCGAGGTGCGGCGCTTAAGTCCTGCACTTGCTTTACGCGGCTGCATGGCGAGTGGAATAAATACCATAAATCCGTTCGTTTTATCCTGCAGCTGGCGGAGCCGGTCCATATGAATCAGGCGTTCTTCTTTAGATTCAATAGATCCGTAAAGCATCGTGGCATGAGTTTTCATTCCAAGATCGTGTGCAATTTCATGCGCTTCAAGCCACTGATCAGTGGAAGCTTTGTCAGGGCTCATTTTAGCCCGGTAATTTTCAGTTAGAATTTCTGCACCGCCGCCTGGAAGAGTGTCAAGCCCGGCTTCGACAAGCTGTTCCAGCACTTCGCGCATGGAGAGGCCGGCGTGACGTGCAAAAAACTCAATTTCCGCACCGGTATAAGCTTTAATTGTACACTGCGGATAATGCTTTTTAAGCGTACGGATAGTATTCAGGTAATAGTCGAAAGGAACGTCCGTGTTGTGGCCTCCAACGATGTGGAACTCACGGATATTATCATTCCAGCGTTTCTGAACGTATTCAAGAAGTTCTTCTTCATGCATCGTGTAGGCGCCTTCTTCTCCGGGCTTACGTTTGAAGCCGCAGAAGGCACAGCTTGCTTCACAGACGTTCGTTGGATTAATGTACATATTTTCTATGAAATAGACGTTGTCACCGTTCTTCTGCTCGTTCACCTGATTGGCGAGTTGGGCTACAGTTAACAGGTCCGGAGTTTCATAAAGTGTCAGGCCGTCTTCAATTGTCAGGCGCTCTCCGTTTTTAACTTTTTCCTGAATTGCCTGCAGTTTGTCATCCATTACGATTGTGCTCATTTATAATCCCCTGCCTTTTCTATGTTAGGATATCCTTCAAGTTGGATATCCGCTGCAGTCTTCTCTGCTTCCGCTCACGGCTGCTCCCATCCCCTTCAAAAAGGGACGGTTAATAACGGCTGGAGTATAGGCTGCGTTTACCAGCCCTGCCTTTATTCCGCCGGAACAGTACCGGATAATTATTGCTGCAGTTGTCAAAACTATACGTGGTGTCCAATAGATCTGCTGATAAAAGAATTTCCGCCTGAAACATTCAGGCTGCTTCGCTGCCCGAAACTATCTATATCTTACCACCAACCAAACTTTCTTGCCAAACGCAACGTACGTGTACAGTAAATTTGAAGGAGAAGGTGCATCTTGTTATACTAATAGGAAGAGGTTATCCAAGGAGGCGAAGTATATGATTACAATTACTGAAACAGCTGCTGCGCAGATAAAGCAGATGATGGAAGATAACGAAGAGGCTAATTATATGAGAGTCGGTGTTCAAGGGGGAGGCTGTACTGGTCTTTCTTATGGTATGGGATTCGACTCGGAAGTACATGATGACGACAGTCAGGTTACGATAAACGGGATCGATCTTGTTATCGATAATGAAAGTGCACCGATGCTTGACGGTGTTACGATCGATTACAAGCAGAACATGATGGGCGGCGGTTTTACACTCGACAATCCGAATGCTATAGCCAACTGCGGCTGCGGAGCGTCTTTCCGTACGGCCACAAACGCCGGCAAGCCGGAAGACTGCTGATTTATTCAAACAAAAAGGTCCGTCCCCGCCTTAAACGGCGGGGACGGACCTTTTTTTATACGGAAGTTTAAAATTCAGCCCTGTTAAAGCTCCGGGTTGTTAAAGGGAACCCTGCCGGGGGAGGTGAATTTTATCCAATTATCAACTGAAAATTAAAAGAGGCTTGTGCTGTGTCCAGCCGTTGCCTTCGCCTTTGGATCAATGAGTACCTTCGCTTTGTTTACGGCAGTAGGGGCCTCGCCGAAGCCTGTGGCTATAAGTTTTGCTTTTCCTTCATACGTTACGATATCTCCCACAGCGTATATACCCTCGATGTTGGTTTCGGTATTTGAATTAACAACGATGGAATTTTTAACGATTTCAAGTCCCCACGTTTTAATTGGGCCAAGATCAGAGACGAAGCCGTAATTCACGATCAGCGAATCGATATCCACTTCCTCTGAATGGTCTCCATCCTTGTGCTTCAATGTGACGCTTGTAATTTCATCGTTTTCATAGTGAAGCTCTTCAATACTGTAAGGTGTTTTTACGTTAATGCGTTCGGAATGTTCCATCTGTGACACGCTGTGTTCGTGTGCGCGGAATTTATCCCGGCGGTGGACGATAGTCACTTCTTCTGCAATATCTTCGAGCATTAGTGTCCAGTCTACGGCTGAATCCCCGCCGCCGGCAAGTACCACTCGATCACCGGCAAACTGGTTAATGTCGTTTACGAAATAATGAAGGTTCGTATCTTCAAATCGTTCTGCTCCTTCAATTTTCAGGCGCCGGGGCTGGAAAGCTCCGACTCCTGCGGCAATAACAACTGTTTTTGTAAAATGCTCACCTTTATTTGTACGCAGTGTAAAAATACCGTCTGCATCTTTTTCTACATCCTGTACAGCTTCTCCGAGCACGGTAGCAGGATCAAACTGAACTGCCTGTTCAACAAGGTTGTCCACCAGTTCCTGAGCCAGCACTTTTTTGTATCCTGCAACATCATAAATGTATTTTTCGGGGTACAAAGCAGAAAGCTGACCTCCGAGCTGGGGCATAGCTTCGATAATTTTCACTTTCATCTGACGAAGACCGGCATAGAATGCCGTATATAATCCGACGGGGCCGCCGCCGATGATGGTCAGGTCGTATATTTCTTGATCTTGTGACACTTTAAAGACACCTCCGGCTTTAATATGTTCCATTAAACTATTATAGCCTTTCTCCTGTTTAATGAAAAGGGAGGGGAATTGAAAAGAGCGGTTATTTATGGTTGAGAAAAAGAGAGGAAGAGGATAGAATAGAGAATGGATGTGCATAGTTCATCAAATGTTCAAAAAAAGTTGAAAATCCTTGATAAACCGCCTAAAATTACAGGAGTATCATAATGGAGAGTAAAAAAAAGTACATACAGCTTAAAGAGCAGCGTTGTCTTCCTGCATGCAATTAAGTGAAAAAAATCACATTCTATGCAGCATATTCAGTGGGGTGCGGTAGAGGCAGATTTCCTTGAGCTGTAAAAATTCATTAATTTATTGGAGTGAGCAGAATGAGCAATAAACCAAATATCGTCATTCTAGGAGCCGGATACGGCGGGATGATCACTGCTGCCCGTCTGCAGAAATCGACGGCGTCAAAAGATGCAAACGTAACACTTGTTAACAAAAACGACTACCATTACAAGACAACCTGGCTGCACGAACCGGCAGCGGGAACAATGCATCATGAGAAAACCCGTATGGATATCTCTAAAATACTTGATGTGAACAAAATTAATTTCGTGAAGGACACCGTCGTAGAGATTAAGCCGGAGGAGAAGAAAGTTGTTCTCGGCACGATGGAGCTGGACTATGACTATCTTGTCATTGGACTCGGTGCCGTGCCGGAAACGTTTGGCATTCCGGGTGTCAAAGAGCATGCGTTTGGTATTACGAGTGTGGACTCGGTCCGTCAGATTAAAGACCACATTGATTATCAATTCGCGACCTACAGCCAGATGGAAGAAAAGCACGACGAAATGCTGACCATTGTTGTGGCAGGTGCAGGATTCACCGGCGTGGAATTTGTCGGAGAACTTACTGAGCGGGTACCAGTGCTTTGCGAAGAGTACGATATACCGCGTGAAAAAGTAAAGCTCGTATCTGTGGAGGCAGCCCCGACTGTTCTTCCTGGCTTTGACGAAGAACTTGTAGAATATGCAATGAACCTTCTTGAAAGCCGCGGGGTCGAATTTAAAATCAATATGCCGATTAAAGAAGTCCGTGCAGACGGAGTCCTCCTTAATGATGATACGATGCTGAAATCAAATACGGTAGTCTGGACGACAGGCGTACGCGGGAACCCGGTGGTGGAAAATTCCGGTTTCGAAGCTATGCGTGGCCGTATCAAAGTTGAAAAAGACCTGCGCGCACCTGGCTATGAAGATATTTTCGTTATCGGAGACTGCTCGCTGATCATTAATGAAGAGACAGAACGCCCTTTTCCTCCAACGGCCCAGATTGCTATTCAGCAGGCATACACGTGTGCCAATAATCTTAAGGCGCTTGTTGAAGGTAAAAAGGAGCTCGAAGTATTTAATCCGGAAATTAAAGGCACAGTAGCCTCCCTCGGAGGAAATGAAGCAATAGGAGTCGTCGGCTCCCGCAAGCTTTACGGTAATTCTGCGTCTGTTATGAAAAAGCTGATTGATAACCGCTACCTCTTCCTGCTCGGTGGTCTTCCTCTGGTTATGAAAAAAGGAAAACTGAAACTTTATTAAATCCCCTTTATAAAAAAGTCCATCCGGTTATCCGGGTGGACTTTTACTATTTTATTACTGGGAGCTTGTTACGAAGGATATACAGCAGGGTAAAAGGACCGTTCTTGATGAAGCTGCATAAAAAGATCAACCTCTCCAAGCTGCAGAAAGGGTAAAATAAAAGAATTATCCGTTGAGGAAGAGGAAAAAGCTGATGTTTGCGCTTACATGAAGATATAAAGAGGAAATCAAGGTTTTGCAAAGATCGAGAAAAGGTGTTATATTATCAGAAATATCAGATAATTGAGGTGAGAATATGTATCAGCGCAAACAAAATAAAAGTTCCAGCTGCGCTTATTGCACCGGCCGCGGCTATCATCAGCTGCTTCTTGGCGGATCAGAAACGTGCAGCCGCTGCCAGGGCTCGGGGAAGAAACGCTGACCTTTCATCATTGACGTCTTCCTTTCAATTCAGTAAACTGATTTTGACTGAATGAAGGGGGATGCCACGCTTGTTAAATTTGCCACAGCTTATTATAGCAGTACTGCTGTATTTTGTACTTTTCTTTGGGATTGGATTTATTTTAAATATGCTGCTTCGTTCGACCTGGGTAATGGCTGTTATTTATCCACTGGTCGTTTTATTTATCGTAAGTGAAGCAGGTTTTTTCAGTTACTTCACTTCTCCCGGGGATTCTTTCACGGTTCTTGGGAACAGTCTGGCTTCGCTCACGTTTGTGGATATTGTCATATTGAGTGCCGGCATGATAGGGGCAGTTCTTGCAGGGATTGCCATAAGGATGCTCCGGGTGCGGGGGTATCAAATGTTTTAAAAAATCCGCCGGGGGATTAAATTCCCCCGGCGGATTTTTATTTTTGCTTATTCGGCTTCATTATCCATCAGCTTAAGTGTTAAAAATAAAATGCAGTGTTAAGGCAAGAATGATACCCAGCAGACCGCCGAAAAAAACTTCGATAGGCTGGTGTCCGAGAAGTTCTTTCAATTCGTTTCGCTTTTCTTCTTCCTTTTTTTCCGGCCAGTGTTTCATTTCGTTACGAAATTTAGTGAAGTCCATAACCAGCTGATTAACAACAGTAGCCTGTTCACCCGCGTGCCACCTTACGCCGGTGGCATCAAACATAACAATGACACCGAAAATGACCGCGATAGCAAAATAAGGTGAACCGAGGCCGTGTTCAATGGCAAGAGCAGTAGCGAGGGCGGTGACAGCTCCGGAATGGGAACTCGGCATTCCCCCGGTGCTGGTCAGAAGAGCCCAGTCTACTCTGCGGGTTGCTATATACTGGAGAGGAACTTTAATGAACTGGGCAAAAGCGATTGTAAATAGTGCCACGAGCAGAGGGAAGTTCGTGAAAAATTCCATTGCAGTATAAATCGTCCTTTCCTGATGAAAGATATAAAAAGTACACCCGTAATTATAGCATATTACAGCTGGATGATAAGACCGAAAGGGTAGAGAAGAAAAAACGAGAAACAGTATGTAAAACTATGTTTTAGTTTATACTCGGAAGGGTAAAAAAGTAATCAAACCAATAGTTAGTCAAAATCCATCAAATTCTTAGCTGCAGGCCGCTTCGGGAAGGATGAGTCTTCTGCTGTGCTCCTATAGGCCTGGATATACTTATATGCGTTTTGAGACTTTCTATTTACTGTATTATCCTATTTAATAGGATACTCGACCTAAAATACATATTCAACTGCTGGTATTTTTTGTTATAATGAAGGAAGGAGACAAATCGCTGTTTCCTTCCTTCGTTCGATAAAAACTTCATATTTTACTAAAGGGGGGATGGGCATTGGAAACCTTTAAAAAGTTTTTTAAGCTTCTTGATACAGGGCTCCACACACTTGAAAAATTTATTCTTAAGTGGGCGATTATCGTGATTTCCGTCATGACATTCGGAAATGTTATTTACCGGCTGGTGACCGGAGGGAGCTGGCACTTCGCAGCAGAGATAAGTCGTCTGTCTGTTATCGTGGCAAGCTTTATAGGCATAAGTTATGCTGCGCGCAAAGGCCGGCACATCAGCATGTCTGCTTTCTTCGACCTTTCACCAAGACCTGTTAAAAAAGCGCTGGCAATCATCATTCCCTTTGTTACAGCCATTGTATTATTTGCCGTCGGCTATTTTGCAGTGCTGTACACGCATGGTATTTACGAATCAGGCCGTACGACGGCTGCGCTGCAGTTCCCTTTCTGGCTGATGGTGGTAGCTATTCCAATCGGGTGTTTCCTCGGAGGGATACAATTTCTTCGCAATATGTGGATCAATATTGTTAATAAAGAAATTTATCTGGCACAAGATAAAAAAGATTACAGTGAGCAGCAGGAATCACAAATTTAGAAGAACAGAGAGGGACATACTATGCTTTGGACATTATTAGGGGTAATGGTCGTAACACTGTTACTGGGCTTTCCGATGATGATTCCGCTGATTGCAGGACCGCTCATAATGATTCTGTTCTTTATGGACGGGCTTGAACCTACCATTATGATCCAGCAGATGGTAGAGGGAATATCATCGTACGTACTTATTGCAGTTCCGCTTTTTATCTTTGCGGCTGATATTATGACATCCGGAAGGACTTCTCAAAAACTTCTCGACTTTGTAGGTGCTTTTGTCCGTCATTTAAGCGGCGGCTACGCGATTACGACTGCAGCAGCCTGTACGATGTTCGGTTCGATTTCCGGTTCCACACAGGCGACGGTTGTAGCGATCGGTAAACCGATGAGGCAGCGCCTGCTGAAAGCAGGGTACAAAGATTCGAGCGCAATTGCTCTGATTATCAACGCGAGTGACGTAGCTTTACTTATTCCACCAAGTATTGGAATGATTATTTATGCTCTTGTTGCCGATGCGTCAGTAGGGGATCTCTTTATTGCCGGAATAGGGCCCGGAGTACTTATTTTCATCTTTTTCGCTGCTTATGCGTTCATCCATGCAAAAATTTTCAATATTCCTCTCGCTCCGAAAGCGGACTGGAAGGAAAGGCGGAGCGTATTTGTTAAAGCGCTAATGCCTCTTGGATTCCCTGTCATTATTGTCGGAGGTATCTATACAGGTCAGTTTACACCGACAGAAGCCGCAGGAATTTCCGTGCTTTATGCATTGGTTCTGGAAGTTTTTGTTTTCCGCTCCATAAAAATGAAGGAAATACCGGACATTGCCCTGTCATCAGGGATTGTTACATCCGCCGTTTTTGTTCTCGTGGCGGGAGGTCAGGCATTTTCCTGGGTCATTTCTTTTGCGAGAATACCAACGATGCTTACGGATGCTGTTATTCCTGCAGATCCTACCGCACTGCAGGTGCTGGTCATCGTAGCAATTTTCTTTTTCATCGGATGTATGTTTGTGGATCCGATCGTCGTAATCCTTATTCTCACACCAATTTTTGCTCCAGTAGCAACGATGGCTGGTGTGGATCCTATTCACCTTGGAGTAGTTATCGTATTTCAGGCGGCTCTCGGTTCAGCAACACCGCCGTTTGGAGTCGACATATTCACCGCGAGCGCCGTGTTTAATAAATCCTATCTGGATGTTATACGCGGAACGCCGCCTTATATCGTGATATTACTGATAACATCAGTACTGGTAATTGTTTTTGAAGATATTTCCCTCTTCCTGCTCCACCTTTTCTAAGAAGCAGGGGAGCTTATCTTTAAAATAAATAAAAAATTATGGGGGTATGTAAACGTATGTTTAAAAAAACAGGTTTACTAACAGGAGCTTTATCTTTAAGTTTTGTTCTTGCTGCATGCGGCAATGATGACGGGGCAGACAACGGAAATGCAGACACGGGTAATAATGGAGGCGACGGAGAAGCTGCCGGGGATATTGAGCCTCAGGAATGGCGCTTTGTCGTAGAGGAAACCGAGGGCCAGGTGCAATATGAATATGCACAGGAATTCGCTGATCTGGTAGATGAAAAATCCGACGGGGCACTCGATATTGATGTATATGAGTTCGGTGCACTCGGGAGCGAGGTCGACCAGGTTGAGCAGCTGACACAGGGAATCGTTGAATTTGCAATTATATCTCCAGGGTTTACGGGTACACTTGTACCGGAAGGGAACATTTTCGCCCTTCAGTTCCTTTTCACGGATGATCAGGAAACCAATCAGGAGATTCTGAATGAATCAGAAGCAATTAATGAACAGCTCGTGCCGCTTTACGAAGAGCAGGGGATCCTTCCGCTTTCGTTCTGGACAGAGGGTGCAATGCAGTGGACAGGTAACTCTCCTCTTCAGACACCGGACGATTTTCAGGGATTCCAGATGCGTACACAGGAATCTCCTTTAATCCTGGAATCCTATGAAGCATATGGAGCAGACCCTACAGCGATGAGCTGGGGAGAATTATATACAGGTCTTCAGCAGGGGGCGGTAGACGGTCAGGAAAATCCGATTTTCTTTATCGCAGACGCCAACTTTAATGAAGTGCAGGACTACATGACAATTTCCAATCACAACATGTATGTAACAATGACTACGGTAAATCCGGATTTCTATAACGGTCTGGACGAAAACGTTCAGCAGATCATCGATGAAGCTACCGAGGAAATGCGGGAGAGAGGATTCGAAATTCAGGAAGAACAGAATAACGAATTCCTGGCACAGATTGAAGATGATGAAGATAATCCAACGGAAATTACCGAGCTTTCCGAAGAAGAACGGGACGCTTTCCGTGAACTTGCCCTTCCTGTACGTGACTACTTCCGTGAAAATGGAGGAGATCAGGCTTCAGAAATCCTCGATACACTGGAACAGGAAATTGAGGATATGAGCGGTGAGGACATTGGAGCCGGTGAATCCGGGGATGATGTGGAAGATGAAACGGATAATGAAGAGACAAACAATAACATGAACGAAGATGAGGAAGACGAAGAGTAATCCTATAAAATAAGAGAGCTGCAGTTGAGTATACTCAACTGCAGCTCTCTTTGTTAATATAAATAAACCGGCTGATCTTTACACAGTGAATCAGGCGGCTTTCTGCCAGACAGGCTGCACAGCTTTCCTTGAATAAAGTTGATAAGCTAAAGTAGCTGTGAAAAAAATTAAAATCATATCCTTAATGAAAAACGCGCTCATTCCGGCGGCGATAACAATGAAGCTGGCGTCTGCTGCTCCGAGAACGTAAACTGTATAGAAATACAGGTAAGGTACGCCAATTCCATAATTTAAAATCAAACCTGCTGTTCCTGCGAGGAAAAATCCGCGCTTTGTTTTTTCACGCATCCGTTCACTTACAAATCCGGCTGCATAGGCTATAAAAATAAAAGAAACGATAAATCCGAATGTCGGAGAAGCGAGTACGGAAGTACCTCCGCTGAAGCCGGCAAATATAGGTGCTCCGGCAAGTCCGAGAAGAGCGTATCCGATTATAGAGAGGGCGCCGAGCTTTCTGCCAAGTATAATTCCCGCAAGAACAGCAACGGCACTTTGAAAAGTAAGTGGGACTCCGCCGAGAGTAACGAAGGCAGTGAGGTTGGCCCCTACAGCCATGAGGGCAATGAACATAGCAGCGTACGTAATATGTAAAGCAGAAAAACGAGGTGAAGCGGACATGGGAAAACCTCCTATTGTTAACTTTTATTTATTTAAGTTAACAATAGAATACGTCGTTTGTTTTACATCTGTCAATTGAAAATTTTGTATATCTCAGAAATAATCATCAGACTGGATTTCAATTGGGTTTGTTAAAGTCGAGGGTTTTATACGGAATTGGTGAAAATAAGCAGCACGTTCTACAGGAAGTAAAATCCATTTGTTGAAACCTCCTATACCGGGATTTTAAGTGAAAAAACTTTATGTGGTCGAAAACGATAAAGACGGCTTCCTTTTCTATACGTAAGACCCATACTTAGTAACGAGAAAAAACTACGGCTTCCTCACGTCGGGGGATCGTTCTTTCCCTTATTACACGTGTTTTATACCGGACTCTGGTTTTATAGTATGGAGGTTCGTTAATAAAAGAGAGGTTTCAGAGAGTTAAAGGTTGGAGAGCTTCGCTAATTAAAAGTATTGGATCTCCTTCAGACCCAGCTGCAAAGTTTTTAAAATTCTTTCTGATGGCGCCAGCTGACATTATAATAGAGACTTTCCTTTAAGAGCCGCACAAAAGTGTACCTGTCCTCCGGCCAGGAGCACTGTACAAAAGCAATAGATTGAATTCAGCGGCTCTGTTGTTGTGATGGAAATATAAATTGGCTTATGGAGAAGAATAATGCAGCCGGCTGGAGGGAAGTTTTGTTACGTATTTACAACCGTAATTAACAGAGCCGGTTAAAAAACAACAGGGAATGCCGCCGGTAATAAGCCGCTTTCGATAAAAAGAGAAGTGATGAATTGATAGAGCAGCCGAAAAAGTATTGAATTTTTGCTGGTATCTGTTTAGAATAGTCCAGGCCGGTTCAAATTGGAACCTGGTTTCTCCCGAAGCTCATCCTTATAAAATTCATTTAAGAAATCTCAAAAAGTATTAAATAAATGGTTGTCAGAAGAATGCTATTCTGGTATATTATTAATTGTCGCTGATGAGGCGCTGAGCAACAAACAAAAAACAATTCATTTTCTTTTTCGAAAGTTATTGACTTAGTTTTTTGGAAATGGTATATTAATTAAGTCGCCAAAAACGGCGGCGCCATGATTTGCCCTTTGAAA
>REBZ01000084.1 GCA_007692495.1 Alkalicoccus sp. | reverse complement strand
AATCTTACTTCTAGTTTACCATATTTCAAAGGTTTTCTGTCAGAAAAATGCCCGTTCGGATTCCTTACTATCCGGGTTTTTGTGCGCAGTAAAAAAGCATCCGCCTCTAAGACGAAGGCGGATGCCGTTCTATTGATCTGAGTCCGCAGCGGTCAGTATTGGGAGAGGATGCGTCCTCCGGCAGCTTTGATCAGACGGTTCATGATGGCAAAGCCGATGTCGTCTGCGGGCTGGACACGCATGAAGATATGGTCGACGTCCTCTTTTCTGAAATAACGGAGGGCGGCGTAAAGCTCCCGGGCGACTGTTTCTCCGTCGCTGTTTTCAAGGAGATATATTTTGTGGGCTTCCACGTCCGCGGCTTCTTTTTTATCCACAATTACACCGATGCGGGACCCTTTTTCTTTCGCTTCAGTTATGCACATGTGGAAAAATGCTTCGTCTCCGTCAATTAATGTCAGCGGAGCTTCCGGTGCATAATGTTTATATTTCATTCCGGGGGACCGAGGGGCCTCTTCAGCCGTATCCTGCTGCAGGGAAGGATCGACATCCACCGGCCCGACAATCGCTTCCAGCTGGCTTTTTGTTACCCCGCCTGGACGCAGAATCATCACAGGATGCTGCGTGCAGTCCACAACGGTGGATTCGAGACCGACACCGGTTGCTCCTCCGTCTACGATTCCAGCAATTCTTCCATCGAGGTCTTCCCGGACGTGTCCGGCAGTCGTTGGACTTGGACGGCCGGAACGGTTTGCGCTCGGGGCAGCGACAGGCTCACCGCTCGCTTCAATGAGCGCCAGAGCGACCGGATGATCCGGCATGCGGAGCGCAACAGTCGGCAGACCGGCTGTTACACCTGTGGATAACACACCGTTATGACGCAGAATGATCGTCAAAGGCCCCGGCCAGAAAGAATTCATCAATTTCCAGGCGGTTTCAGGCACTTCTTCCACATAGTTATTCACATCCTCCGCACGTGCGATGTGGACAATCAGCGGATTGTCGGATGGACGGCCTTTTGCCGTGAAGATTGATTTCACAGCAGCGTTCGAACGCGCGCTGGCGCCGAGTCCGTAGACTGTTTCCGTCGGAAAAGCAACCAGCTCCCCGGAGGCCAATTTCTGTGCGGCTTCCTTGATTTCCACACTTTCTTTTAAGTTACTCACATCTTTATCCACAGTCCAGTGGATGGTGTGTTGATAAGTCATGACTTATTCACCTCCCGGCATATTTTTTCTTTTTGTTCGTATATACCTTTCTTATTCTAAGGTAGAAAAATATCACTTATCCACAAATTCAGTGGATAAGTGATGCGGTTTCTGTTGATAACTTTGTGGAGGGCTGAAAAAGTTATCCACTAAGGGGAACATTTATATGTGGACGAGTATGATCCGCTCTTTTTCATTTATATCCAGCAGGAGCTCCACGGAAGCTTCCGGAAGTTCCTTTTTAATCAGCTCCCCGACAGCAGCTCCCTGGCCGTGGCCGATTTCGAATGCTGCCAAACCGGGTTTCTTCAGCACGGCAGGCAGCTGCACTGCGAGGCGGCGGTAAATATCCAGCCCGTCCTCCCCTGCAAACAGGGCGCCTTCCGGTTCGTGATCTTTTACGTTCGTATCCATATTCCCCCTGTCCCTTTTCGGCACATAGGGCGGATTGGAAACGATGATATTAAAGGGGGCTTCCGCCTGGAGCAGCGGTCCGCATAAATCCCCTTCCTGAAACTGAACTTCTGCGCCGTGGGCATAAGCGTTTACGCGGGCTGTTTCCAGTGCCTGGGTGGAAATATCCACGGCAGTGACGTCCGCTGCCGGCAGTTCCAGCGCGAGAGTGATGGCGATGATTCCACTGCCGGTCCCTATATCCGCGACCCGAAGAGGTCCGGCCGGAACGTTCTTGAGGACTGCTTCAATGAGCTCCTCCGTTTCCGGACGGGGGATCAGCACGTCCGGGTTGACCCGGAATTTCCGTCCGTAAAAGGTTTCCAGTCCGGTAATATGCTGAACCGGGGTGCCGGCTGCCGCTTTCATTACATCTTCCTTGAAGCGGGCGGCTGTTATATCGGGAAGCGGTGACTGCATTTCCGCCAGCAGCCGGGACCGGCTCCATCCGGTATGAAACTCCAGAAGAATATAGCCTATTTCTTTTTCCCGGTGCCAGCTTTCCAAAAAAGAAGAAGCCCATTTCAGGGCTTCATGAACGTGTGGAACAGACATTGTTTCCTCCTACTCCGCGTTTTCCATCAGTCGGGACTGTTCTTCGACAATCAGCGGATCGATAATTTCATCCAGATTTCCTTCAAGGATCTGGTCGAGCTTCTGGATCGTCAGGCCGATGCGGTGGTCCGTGACACGGCTCTGCGGGAAATTATACGTGCGGATCCGCTCGGAGCGGTCACCGGAGCCGACAGCGGACTTCCGGTGTTCGTCGTACTCCGCCTGGGCTTCTTTTTGAAACTTGTCATAAATACGTGCACGCAGCACTTTCATTGCTTTTTCTTTGTTTTTAATCTGGGATTTTTCGTCCTGACAGGAAACGACGACGCCTGTCGGTACGTGCGTCAGACGGACGGCGGACATCGTCGTGTTAACACTCTGGCCGCCCGGGCCGCTTGAAGTAAAGGTATCTACACGGATATCCTTGTCGTGGATGTCGACTTCCACTTCCTCTGCTTCCGGAAGTACAGCAACCGTTGCCGTGGACGTATGGATCCGTCCGCCGGATTCGGTCGACGGAACCCGCTGTACGCGGTGTGCTCCGTTTTCATATTTCATCCGGGAAAACGCGCCTTTACCGTTGATCATGAAAATGACTTCTTTAAAGCCGCCGAGTCCTGTTTCGTTCGCTTCGATCACTTCGATCTTCCAGTTCTGCTTTTCCGCGTACCGGGAGTACATGCGGTATAGATCGCCGGCGAAAAGCGCTGCTTCGTCCCCGCCGGCTGCTCCACGCACTTCGATGATGACGTTTTTATCGTCGTTCGGATCTTTCGGCATCAGCAGCACGTGCAGCTTTTCCTCGAGTTCCGGAATCTGGTCGCCGAGCTCGTCGACTTCCATTTTCACCATTTCACGCATGTCCTCGTCCAGATTGTCGTGAAGCATTTCTTTCGCTTCATTATACTGGGTCGTTACGTCCTTGTACTGTTTATACGTTTCTACTGTTTCCTGAATATCGGACTGCTCCTTTGAATATTCGCGGAGCTTCTTATTGTCGTTAATTACGTCGGGATCCATAAGCAGCTCTGTCAGCTGGTTATAGCGGTCCTCTACTGCCTGCAGGCGATCAAACACCTAACTTCACCTCACCTTAAAATTCGTACAACTTTCATACCTCTTCCCAGTATAGGCGTAAAAACCGTTAAAATCAATGGGAGGGACCTTCCTGATCTTTGTACAGGCCACCTGTGTAAAGGTCCGTCAGTGTCTGAATCACCTTCTGTGAAGGAAAACTGCTTCCGTCCCTTACGCCGTCCCAGAGAAACATTTCGTTGGCATAGTACCAGGCTCTCGCCGTAAATTCGGGATCGAAGTGTTTCCCGGCGAGCCCTTTTTCCTGTACGCGCCGTATGTCCGCAGCGATACTACCGATAAAACGGCTGCGGACGTCCTCCCAGTAGGAGGCCACGGCTTCCGAGACGCCTGATGCTTCCTTTACGACACGGAGGATATCCCTCTCCTCCACAGCCAGTGAAAGAAAGCTTCTTACTTGATCCTCAATCAGCTCGTAGGCTTCCCCGGAAGTTTCCGGTGCAAACGTCCTTCCGGCAACGGCATAAAACTTCGCCATGACGTCCTCCATCAGAACGATAAGCAGTTCGTCTTTGTTTTTAAAATATACGTAGGCTGTGCCGTAACCGGTACCGGCTTCCCGGATAATCTGCGTGACGGTTGCTTTTTGAAACCCCTGCTCGAGAAGTACTTTTTTTCCTGCCTCCAGCAGTTTATTTTTTGTTTTCAGTGCCTTTCTTTCCCTCGCTGTCAGTCCGTGCCTTTCCTCCATACGTCCACCTCTTTTTTTCGATTCTGCTTTGCGGCAGGTGAAGAAAAAAGAGCCGCTGGCACTCTTCTATCAACACGGAGCTTTACAGAGCCTTGATTTATCTATTTCCTATTCTACACGTAATTTCAGCTCCTGCAATACGGATTTTTCTGACATTGACACGATGTCATTGACTATTCGTCACCATAAGTATACAATGCAGCTGAATAGACTTTTAGGAAAGCAGGTGAATGACGATCACACATTCCAGAGAGTACGCGCAGAAACTTGACCAGGAGGATCCTCTTGCCTCCTTCCGCAGTGAATTTTACGTGCAGGAAAACAGCATTTATTTTGACGGCAATTCCCTCGGGCTTCTGTCAAAACGTTCAGAGCAGGCAGCGCTGGATCTGCTCGCCATGTGGAAGCAGGAAGGCATCGGCGGATGGACAGGCGGGGAGCATCCGTGGTTTTACTTGTCCGAAAAGCTCGGGACCAGGATGGCTCCGCTTCTTGGAGCCCGCCCGGAGGAAGTCATCGTTACAGGCTCCACCACTGTTAATCTCCACCAGCTTGCGGGCACATTTTATAACCCTTCCGGCAGGAAAACGAAAATCCTTGCAGATTCCCTCACCTTTCCAAGTGACATTTATGCGTTGAAAAGCCAGATCCGTTTAAAAGGACTGGATCCGGAAGAACATCTCGTCCAGGTGGAAAGCAGCGACGGCCATACAATTGATGAAGAAAAAATTATCGAAGCGATGACGGAGGAGACGGCGCTTATCGTCCTGCCGAGTGTTCTGTACCGCAGCTGCCAGCTGCTCGATATGAAACTTCTGACAAAAGAAGCTCATAAGCGCGGTATCGTGATCGGTTTCGACCTCTCTCATTCAATCGGTTCTCTGCCCCACGAACTGAGCGACTGGGGTGTCGATTTTGCTTTCTGGTGTACGTATAAACATTTAAACAGCGGTCCGGGAGGCGTCGGGGCTCTTTACGTCAACGAAAAACATTTCGGGACAGAACCGGGGCTTGCCGGCTGGTTCAGTTCCCGTAAAGACCGTCAGTTTGATATGAAGCACACCCTCACACCGGCAGAGGACGCCGGCGCCTTTCAGATCGGAACGCCGCACGTACTGAGTACGGCTCCGCTTCTCGGCTCGCTTCCTATTTTTGAAGAAGCAGGCATTGAAAATATCCGTCTTAAATCGCTTCAGCTTACACGATTCCTGATGGAACTTGTTGATCAGGAGCTTCACCCCCATGGGTTTCAAATCCGGAATCCGCTGGAGGATGAGCGCCGGGGCGGGCACATTTACGTGGAACATCCGGAGGCTGCCCGCATCTGCCGTGCCTTAAAAGAAGCCGGAATTGTTCCTGATTTCCGTTCACCGAAAGGGATCCGCCTCGCACCCGTCGCTTTATACAATACGTTTACCGAAGTATGGGAGTGCGTGCAGACGCTGAAGGAAATTATGGAGAAGGAAACGTACAAAAAGTTTAAAAATGAACGGGGGGTTGTCGCGTGAATGTCCGTGATGAAAGCCGGCCGTGGATCGATATTTCCCAGCCGCTGCACGAAGGAACTGCCCACTGGCCCGGCGACACACCGTTCTCCTACGAGACCGCTATGACGAAAGAGGAAACCGGATCCGTCAACATCGGCCGTATCACGACAAGTCTTCATTCCGGAACGCACGCCGATGCGCCTTTTCACGTAAATAACGACGGCGCAGACATACTGGATCTGGATCTGCATGCTTTTCTCGGCACGGCGCGCATCGTGGACGTTTCCTCCGCTGCTGTTCTGGACGACAAGCTGTTCCGGACGATGGAACTGGACGGTACGGCACGCCTCCTTCTTAAAACGTCCGTCCCGAACCGGCCGGAGCGCTTCCCGGAGGCTGTTCCGGCGCTGACGGAGGACGGCGCTTTATTTTTAGCAGAGTCCGGCCTCCGACTGCTTGGCGTCGACGTCCCTTCGATCGATCCGCTCGACAGCCGCGAAGTCCGGGCTCATCACACTTTATTCGAGGCCGGAACTGCCGTCCTGGAAAATCTGATGCTCGACGATCTTCCGGAAGGCGACTATGAGCTGATTGCCCTCCCCCTTCCGCTTCAGGGAGCAGACGGCAGTCCGGTGCGGGCTGTCGTCCGGCCGCTTCAAAACGAGAAAGGAGACTGATTATGAAATATTCCAGCCCGTCTTCCGAAAAAGGGATTCATACCGACTTTAAAAACGACATGACATACGGCGAATACCTGCACCTTGATAAGCTGCTTTCCAGCCAGGAGCGGCTGTCCGGCCATCATGACGAAATGCTGTTTATTATTATCCATCAGGTCAGCGAGCTGTGGATGAAGCTCGTTATACATGAAACAGATGCCGCCATTGCGGCCATTCAGGCGGATGACCTCCCGGCCTCGTTCAAAAAGCTGGCACGCGTGACGAGAATTCAGGAACAGATTATTCAAGGGTGGGACGTGCTTTCGACACTCACCCCGGCGGAATACATAGAATTCCGCGATGCGCTCGGCCAGGCTTCCGGATTCCAGTCCTATCAGTACCGTAAGATTGAATTTGCGCTCGGTTACAAAACCAGTCACATACTGAAAATTTATGAAAAAGACCCGGAACTGCACGCGCAGCTGGAAAAAGCGTACCATGCCCCTGGCCTGTATGACGCAGCCATCCAGGCGCTCCGAAAAGCCGGCTTTGATATTCCGGCGGACGTTGCTGACCGGGACTTTTCCGTGCTGTATGAAGAAAACGAAGCCGTAAAAAAAGCATGGATGACTGTTTATCAGGACGTCGACCGCTACTGGGAGCTGTATCAGCTCGCAGAAAAGCTTGTAGATATCGAGGATTCCTTCCAGCAGTGGCGTTTCCGGCATATGAAGACGGTAGAGCGGATCATCGGTTTTAAAAAAGGCACCGGCGGTTCGTCCGGTGTAAACTATTTGAAAAAAGTACTCGACCACCGTTTCTTCCCGGAGCTCTGGAATCTGCGGACTGAACTGTAAACCGTCAACTGAATAGTTTTCTCATTGATCACATAGAAACCGGGCCAATACCCGGCAAATAATAAAAGCCCCTGCCATATTTTGTTTATGGCAGGGGCTTTTATTTATAGAAAACTCACCTGCATCGGGAGTTTTCTGAATGTAGTATCCGTTTTTGAAATGTGCAGATGCCGAAAACAGTTAGCAAAGCTTATTAACAATGGCTATTTATCACATCTGAACGCAGCAATATTTAACAATAAACAAGCCTCAGCCACTGTATAAGAAAATCTAAGAGGCTTCTTGCTTAGTACAATTGTCAGAAAAAATTCAAAAAAACATTAATAATAAATTAACACCACCATTGTTTTCATTAACAATTTTCATCTAACCTTTACGTGCTTTTACTACTGCCTTAATAAATTCTCTGTAGAGTTGGAGAAGAATTAAGAATAAGGGGGAGGAAAAAGTAATGAAAAAAATATCTTTATTAACAGGAATTACCGTATCTTTTGCGATGCTGGCCGCTTGTGGTGGGGAGAATGAAAATGAAGCAGGAGAAAATGAAGTAGAAGCAAGCAGCAATTCAGTGTCCTCTGAAGAAGCTAACGCCGATCCAACAGAAACCAGTAATAACACTGGTGACGAGTCAGAGAGGCCGGATAAAATCCGTTTTGCCGATACAGGCGTCGAAGGTATGGAAGAGCTGCAGAGAGAATTTGAACCTTTTCAGAACGCAATGGAAGAGGCACTTGATATCGAGGTCGAGTTTTTTGCCGTGACCGATAGAATTGTTGGAGCAACTGCGCTGGAATACGATCAAGTTGACGTGATGCTTGCAGGACCTTCTGAATATGTGCAGATTAATAGTGTTGTCCCGGAAGCTTATCCTTTTGTCGGAGTAGAAAGAGATGAATATCACGCAGCTTTTATCGTTCATGAAGACAGCGAATATGAAACCCTTGACGATATAGTCGGAACTTCTATAGCAATGAAAGATGCAGGATCCACAAGTGGGCATGTCGGCCCGAGCTCGATCTTAATCGAAGAAGGATACGATCTGGACAATGATTTTGATATACAGCTGCTTGACAGTGTAAGAATTGAAGCTTTTAAGAATAATGAAGTAGACGTTCTGGCGACAGGGATAAAAGACTACCATGAAATGGTGGAAGAAGATGGTGAAGATCAGTACCGCCTCCTCCATGAGGGACCTACGCTTCCGAATGATGTATTCATAGCAAGCCCGGAACTGCCTGAAGAATTTGTAGATGAAATGAAAGAAGCCATGATGGACGCTCAGGAAGAACTTATAGCCAGTATTCTGGAAACGGGTGAAAATGACAAGTACATGGAAGCTGAATTTGTCGAAGCGGCTGATAGTGATTACGATCAAATGCGTGAAGCTTATGAAGTACTGGGACTTGATATAGATTAATTTATCCGGGGGGAAGAAATCATGAACGCGCTTGAAGTAAACAATGTAACAAAAATCTTTCCGGACGGCACAAAAGCTTTGAACAGCGTTTCTTTCGAGATTAAGCGCGGGGAGGGTGTGGTGCTGCTCGGACACAACGGTTCCGGGAAATCGACAATGTTTAAAAATATAGCCGGATTCGAAAAACCGAGCGATGGAAGTATATTTATAAACAATAAAGAAATTACACAATTGGGAAAAAGTAAATTTAAACCTATTCGAAAAAAGCTCGGCATGGTATTTCAGAACTTTCACTTAATCTACAATTTATCCGTTTTCCAGAATGTTTTGTTTGGAAGAATGGGGTACCATCGTAATTTTCTAAGTGTAACGACGCCTTTTGCTTCTGCTGAAAACAGAGAACGGGCTATGTCCTGCCTGGAGAGGGTCGGACTTGCCCATCTTGCAGGCAGAAGGGCTGATCAGCTTTCTGGAGGCCAGCAGCAGCGTGTGGCCATTGCAAGAATGCTGATGCAGGATCCAGAAATTATTCTGGCAGATGAACCAATCGCAAGTCTTGATCCAAAAGCGGGAAGGGAAGTAATGGAGCTTTTATGGGAAATCGTAGAGGAAAAATCCTGGACGGTTCTTTGTATCCTTCATCAAACGGATATTGCTATGGAATTTGGGGAACGGTTAATCGGATTGAACAAAGGCGAAGTAGTACTGGACGGAAGCAAAAAAACTATTTCCAAAAAGGACTTGTCCAACCTTTACTACCATGACGAACTGCGGATGAAGCATTCATGAACCAGCATACGTCTATGCCGCCGCGGTTCAAACTCCCTAAACTTCCTGCAATTTTTCTGCTCGTTATTTTCACCTTTCTATTTATTATGGGGATTCAGCATGCCCAGCTTTCCTTTGAAAGAATAATAAATGGCATCATTAATATGTTACATTTCATCGGTTCGGCCTTTCCTCCCAATCCTGAAAGAATAACTTCTATATCTTCAGCGATGTACGAAACCTTTCAAATTGCACTAGTCGGTACCGTCATAGGCGTCGTTCTCAGTCTGCCGGTAGCTCTTCTGGCTTCACACAATACCGCACCTCATCCTTCAATACGCTGGATCAGCCGCGGGGCGGTTTCAGCTATGCGTACGATTCCGGATTTAATCTGGGCATTAATATTTGTTATTTCTGTCGGGCTCGGTCCTTTGGCGGGGATACTGACGATTATTGTGGACACGATAGGGTTCTGCGCACGTTTCTTTTCTGAAAGAATCGAAGAAATTGAAAAAGGACCATCTCAGGCCCTTCAATCTACCGGAGCTTCCCAGATCGGTATTGTTTCAGGGGCAGTGCTGCCGCTTGGATTTCCGTCATTTGTAGGCACGAGCTTGTTTGCTTTTGAAAAGTCAATCCGCTCGGCAGTTGTTCTCGGCCTTGTCGGAGCGGGGGGAATCGGAGTGGAGCTTTCTACAGCGTTTACTATGAGAAATTTCGACGAAGCTTTGATGATCATCGTTTTAATTCTTGTTGTCGTCATTTTATTTGAACAGTTATCTTCGTCAATCAGAAAAAAAATTATTTAATTAACGCCTGTATCTGCTCATCATTAATATTTTCAAGTGATTAAATAAATCACTTTGCCAACTAATACAGACTGTTAAATACAAGGGCAGCAAATCAAACAACGTCTATTGTTACTGTAGTTTGAATCAGCTTTGATGCCTGGCTTCTTCATTTTCCTGGTTTATTGTCGACGTAATTCCAGAACGGCAGCTCCCGATTTCACGACCTTTTCGTTTCATGGATTGTATCGATGATCTTATTAAGGCAGATAATATACACAAGTTGCTGGTTATGTTCATAAATATGTGATGCACGAATTCATTGTAGTTGCCATTACCCTCTTATACATAAGAAACTGACTGCAAATAATTTTCTCAGATTATTACCTAAGAGCTAATTTGAAGGAAAGGGTGTCAGCTCCGCACTCGGAGTCTAAATAATAGCAGGCTGATGCCCAGCATATATTGTATCCTATACTGCATCGGATGAGATTTTTTTCTTTAGAAATTTTCTATACTCAGAAGTCCTGTTTATTTCAGGGCTTTTTTATAATGGGCCGGTACAGGACGGGAGGCAATATTTTCTTGTTCATCAGTAACCCATCCGTGAATTAACTCCTTCCCTAACTTTATCCCACAGTATTTCCTGAGTAGACAGGTTTCAGCAACTTTTATTTAACCAGGCCGGATGATATGTTTACTTCCGGAAGGGGTGGGGGTATTAGAAACGTAGATACAGAAGGGAGCCGATACAGGATGAAAGTTGTAATTATTGGAGGAGATGCAGCCGGCATGAGTGCCGCGATGCAGATCGTGCATAAAGCGGAAAATGCAGAAATTACTGTACTGGAGCGCGGTCCGGTTTATTCCTATGCCCAGTGCGGTCTGCCGTATTATATGGGAGGGCTCGTAGAGAAGAGCGATGACCTGATCGCACGGCCTGTTTCCTATTTTCGTAAAAAAGGTATCGATGCGAGGGTTTCTCATGAAGTAACGAACGTCGATGCCGAAAACCAGATCGTGAGCGGTAAAAACCTGGATTCAGGAGAATCATTTTCTTTGGAATATGACACGCTTCTCGTGGCCAGCGGTGGAAGTCCAAACGTAATTCCGGTGGACGGTGCGGACCTCGAAGGTATCCATACGATGAAGACGATTCCTGATACAGAAAATATTATTGAAGACTTCAAGGACAAGGAGCATATTACAATTATCGGAGCGGGATATATCGGTCTGGAAGTCGCCGAGAACCTCGTGGAAATCGGTAAAAAAGTACGTATCATTAACCGTAATGACAAACTCGGCAGCAACTTCGACGAACCGGTCAGCGATGTTCTTCGTAAAGAAGCGGAAAAGCACGGCGTTGAACTCTGTTTGAATGAGGACGTGGCAGGCTTCACCGGAGATCAGCACGGGCGGGTAACAAGCGTGGAAACAAAAAAATACTCCTATGAAACAGACGGGGTGCTCGTCGCCATCGGTATCCGGCCGAATACGGATTTTCTGGAGGACACCGGTATCTACACCCACGCTTCCGGAGCGGTTATTGTCGATCCCTACATGCGTACGAACGTCCCGAATATTTATGCTGCCGGAGACTGCGCCACGCAGTACCACCGGATTAAGGAGCAGGACGACTACGTGCCGCTCGGGACCCATGCCAACAAGCAGGGGCGTATCGCCGGAGCCAATATTGCGGGGGACAAAAAAACATTTCAGGGCATGCTCGGCACCGCCATTCTGAAGTTTTTTGATATTACTGCCGGACGGACTGGAATCGGCATTAAAGAAGCGAAAAGTCTCGGCTTCGACTTCAGCTGCAAAACGTTTGAACCGCTTGCTTTTGCCGGCTACTATCCGGGAGTGGAGCCGATGACGCTCCAGCTTTTGAAGGATAATAAAAATGACCGGCTGCTCGGCGTGCAGGCGGCCGGGGTCCACGGTGTGGACAAGCGGATCGATACCTCTTCTGTCATGCTGTTTAACCGCATGACTGTTGATGAAATACAGGACCTTGATATCAGCTACGCCCCTCCCTACAATTCCACGTGGGATCCGGTTCAGCGTCATTCACGCAGTTTGTAGACGGCGGCCTGCCTGCGGACAAGTTATCCGGAATACCTCATGACCGTTTATTCGTACCGGCTTTCTTACGCTTGCCGGCGGAGGCTTTCCGCGGGGCTCGTCTTCAGCTATTTCTGCCGAAGCTGAGCTTCTTCAGAAAGGATCTTCCGACTTCGCTTAATCCCGTCGGAGTCCCCGCCTTCCGCTTCAGAAAGGAACTTGAATTTCCAATCAGCAGACCGCTTGATAGCAGCCGGATGAAAAACCGGAACAGCCTGTTGAAACTGTATACAGTAACTCTGCGAGAATCAGGATGAGTGGATGATTTGTCGGTGCCGAAGGAGACAGATACACTGTACCTCTTGAAGAATAAATATTCTTTGCAGCTGCAGGAGACATGGGGGGACTCCGGGGCGATAAAGGCCGAGCCGAAGATCCATTCCGACCGACAAAAGAGGACGGAATTAGCTGAGGCCGGCCCGCCCGGAAAGCCTCCCCATGGAAACGAAAGCGCTCCTTTTATCTATATTTTATTTTCAAGACAGCCTGTACAATAAAATGCAGCTTCACAGAAAAAACCTGTCAGATGACCTGACAGGTTTTTTCTTCGGTACGGATCAGTTGTTTTCCCGGGCGAGGTTGACGGCCGGGACGTGGGTGGTTCTTGGGCGGCCGGGTACTTCGTGGCAGTGCCTGCAGCGGGGTTCGTACGACTCTGAAGCTCCGACGAGAATGATCGGATCATCGTAGGAAGCCGGCTTTCCGTCGATCAGACGCTGCGTACGGCTTGCAGGAGCCCCGCAGGAAAGACAGATAGCCTGCAGCTTTGTTACGGACTCTGCGAGTGTTAACAGCACAGGAACACAGCCGAACGGCTCCCCGCGGAAATCCTGGTCCAGACCGGCGCAGATCACCCGGACTTTATCGTCTGCGAGTGTCTGGACGACATCCACAATCTTTGGATCAAAAAATTGAATCTCATCAATTGCGACGACTTCCGTATCTTTTTCGAGCAGAGTGTAAATGTCCTCTGCATCCGTCGCAGGATAGGCGTACACTGTCGTTCCGTTATGAGAGACCACTTCTTTTTCACTGTAACGGTTATCAAGCTGGGGTTTAAAAACCTGGATTTTCTGACGGCCGAAGCTGGCCCGGCGGACGCGGCGGATAAGTTCTTCCGACTTTCCGGAAAACATGCTTCCGCAGACGACTTCTACCCAGCCTTCTTTCTGATTAAGGTGCATGAGGCGACGCTCCTGTTCCGATAATTTTTTTCCTGATCATTTATATGTAATCCTACGCGCAATTGCCGCAGAGAACAAGCGTATTTAGTCACAAAAAAACAGGCAGAATATTTTCTGCCTGTTTCGTCTGCACATTACATACCGTATTTTTTCTTGAAACGGTCGACACGTCCGCCGGCGTCAGCAAACTTCTGCTTACCTGTGTAGAACGGGTGAGAATCAGAAGATACTTCCACTGTAATAAGCGGGTAAGTGTTGCCATCTTCCCACTCTACAGTTTGTTCCGTAGACGATGTAGAACCAGTCAAGAACATAAAGCCGGTACTTGAATCCTTGAATACGACTTTACGGTATTCTGGATGAATTCCTTGTTTCATGTCTTTTCAGCTCCTTCCGCCCTGAATCTTTCGAAACAGAGTAAGTCTGTGTTGAACTCTTTCACACATAAAAAAAGTATAACAAGGCAGAAAGGAGAATGCAATAAAAGATTATGACGTCAGGAATTACCAGAAGACTGGCTGCGTGTGCTGCGGCTCTGCTTCCCACGTTCGAATGAGGCAAAAAATTCTTCGTTTGTTTTTGTTTCTTTCACTTTTTTAAGGAACCGCTCCATATAATCCGGCTGATCGTTGAGGGTCCGGCGGATCGCCCACAGGTCTTCGATCTGCTTTTTCGGCAGCAGCAGCTCTTCGCGGCGCGTACTGGAACGGCGGATATCAATCGCCGGGTAAATCCGGCGCTCCGCGAGCTTCCGGTCCAGATGCAGTTCCATATTGCCTGTTCCTTTAAACTCTTCGTAAATCACATCATCCATCCGGGAACCGGTTTCTACAAGAGCGGTAGCGAGAATCGTCAGGCTTCCGCCTTCCTCAATGTTACGTGCCGCTCCGAAAAAACGCTTCGGACGGTGGAAGCTCGCCGGATCGATTCCCCCGGAAAGCGTCCGTCCGCTCGGCGGGACCACAAGGTTATATGCCCTGGCCAGACGGGTGATGCTGTCCATCAGAATTACGACGTCCTTCCTGGATTCCACGAGACGCATTGCGCGGTCGAGAACAAGCTCCGCTACTTTAATATGGTTTTCCGGTACTTCGTCAAACGTGGAGCTGACGACTTCCCCTTTAATGGAACGCTCCATATCGGTGACTTCTTCCGGACGCTCATCAATAAGCAGCACGATGATTTCCATGTCGGGGTGGTTGGCGGCGATGCTGTTGGCGACTTCCTTCATCAAAAGCGTTTTTCCTGCTTTCGGAGGAGCAACGATCAGGCCGCGCTGGCCGTAGCCGACCGGCGCAATCATGTCGAGTACGCGGGAAGCGACCATGTTCGGCTGATGCTCCAGCGTCATTTTCTTTTCCGGATACAGCGGTGTAAGCTGCGGGAAATGCGGTCGTTCACTCGCTTTTTCCGGATCCTCCCCGTTCACGGCAGCTACCTGCAGCAGGCCGTAGTAGCGCTCGTTTTCTTTTGGTTTACGGACTTTACCGGATACGCGGTCGCCGTTCCGGAGTTTAAAACGCCGGATCTGGGAAGCAGATATGTAAATATCCTGCGGGCTCGGCTTGTACGTGTTGGACCGGAGAAATCCGAAACCTTCCGACTGAATTATTTCCAGGATGCCTTCCATAAACATTAAATCTTCATTTTCTGCCTGCTTTTTAAAAATCGCAAAAATCAATTCTTTCTTTGTGAGCTGGCTGTAGTAGGATACTTTGTGCTCTTTTGCCAGATCGTAAAGTTCTTTGAGCTTCATATGCTCCATTTCTTTCAACGTTACTGCCATATATGTCACCAGACCTTTTCTAAGTTTCAGTGACGGAAACTGCTCCGCCGGGCATGTGGGAATGTTGGGATAATGCTTCTGGAAGAAATCCGGGGGGTTCTGAACCTGCGTTCAGTGTCAAATCAGCTTTATCTATCTAAGCATATTTTCGGAGGACTGACAATGGTAGAAGAAGGGAAAATCTGCCCGCCATTTTTAATGCTGCAGGCAGATTTCTCCTTCCGGCTGCTAATCACGAATAACGAGGTCGGGCTTTTTATCAAGATGGTGTTTCCCGTCAATAAATCGGACCGTTCCGGATTTAGCGCGCATAACGAGTGACTGGGTTGTGCCTGTTTCCCCTTTGTAGCGCACCCCTTTCAGAAGCTCGCCATCCGTTACGCCGGTCGCAGCAAAAATGGCATCATCGCCGGAAACGAGATCCTCCATGTGCAGCACGCGGTGAATATCATCGATGCCCATGCCTTCGCACCGCTCTCTCTCTTCGTCGTTCTGCGGGAGAAGCCGACCCTGAATTTCCCCGCCGAGACATTTCAGTCCGATGGCGGCGAGTACGCCTTCCGGAGCGCCTCCTGAACCGAGAAGCATATCGACCCCTGTGTCTTCAAAGGCAGTATTAACAGCCCCCGCAACGTCTCCATCTCCTATGAGCTTAATCCGGGCTCCTGTCGCACGGATGGCTGAAATAAGTTCTTTATGCCGTTCACGGTGCAGAATAGTTATGACGAGGTCTTCTATCTCCTTGCCTTTTGCTTCGGCTACGGCTCGAATATTTTCTTCCACGGGAGCATCCAGGTCAACTTTGCCTACGGCTTCCGGACCGACAGCAATCTTGTCCATGTACATATCCGGTGCGTGCAGAAGGTTGCCTTTGTCAGCGACTCCGAGTACCGCTAGCGCGTTCCATCCTCCGTTGGCGACGATGTTTGTTCCTTCGAGCGGATCGACCGCTACGTCCACCCGGGGGCCGTAGCCGTTGCCGAGCCGCTCGCCGATGTAAAGCATCGGCGCTTCATCCATTTCTCCTTCTCCAATCACTACGGTGCCTTTCATTGGAATTGTATCAAATACGTCGCGCATACCCTCTGTAGCGGCATCATCTGCTTCTTCCTTCTGGCCCCGCCCCATCCAGCGCGCTGATTTTAAAGCGGCTGCTTCGGTTACGCGTACAAGTTCCATTGATAAGCTTCGTTCCATTTGTGATCCCCCCGGTTTAAGAATTTTGGATTTCCTGTATCTCCGCTTCTGTCAGCTGTTCTCTCCAGATTACGGCACCCAGGTTTTGAAGCTTTTCTTCCAGGTTGGAATAGCCCCGGTCGATATGAAACACATCGGTGATTTCTGTCACGCCGTCTGCCATCAGTCCGGCTGTGACGAGAGCAGCGCCTCCGCGGAGGTCTGTTGCCCGGACCTTTGCTCCCTGGAGAGCTGTTGTGCCGAAGACGAGAGCGGATCGGCCGTCCACTTTGATCGAGGCGCCCATTCTCCGGAGCTCATCCACCTGTTTAAAACGGGCATTATAAATGGTATCCGTAATCATGCTGCTTCCTTCCGCTTTCGTAAGCAGTGCGGTGGCCGGCTGCTGAAGATCGGTTGCAAACCCTGGATAGACGAGAGTTTTTATATCCACCGGATCCAGTTTTTCCTTCGTTTCAATACGGACCCAGTCGTCTCCTGCCTCGACCCCGACTCCCATTTCACGGAGTTTGGAGCTGAGCGACTCCAGGTGCAGCGGAATAATATTATCGATCGTTACCGACCTGCCGGCGGCAGCGGCAAAAATCATGTACGTACCGGCTTCAATGCGGTCCGGAATAATCGTGTGACGGCAGCCTTTCAGCTCCTCCACCCCTTCGATACGGATTACATTTGTTCCTGCCCCTTTAATTTTTGCTCCCATGTTGGAAAGAAGCGTAGCGACATCGATAATTTCCGGTTCTTTCGCTGCATTTTCGATGACGGTTTTTCCTTTTGCTTTTACAGCAGCGAGCATAATATTGATCGTGGCACCGACACTTACTACGTCCAGATAAATCCGTGCCCCCCGCAGCTCTTCCGCCTGAAGATACAAAGCTCCATGCTCGTTTGTCACTCTGGCCCCAAGCGCTTCAAATCCTTTAATATGCTGATCAATCGGCCGCGGTCCGAGGTTGCATCCTCCCGGGAGACCAATCACTGCTTTGTTGAATTTGCCGAGCATAGCACCCATCAAGTAATAGGAGGCGCGCAGCTTTTTAACGTGGCCGTTTGGAAGCGGCATAGGAAACATTTTTTCCGGATAAAGCGTAAAGGAATCTCCTTCGCGCTCCGTCGTGGCCCCGGCTTCTTCGAGCAGTTCTCCAAGAATTTTAATATCGGAAATATCCGGCAGGTTATCGATAGTGACCGCTGTGTCCGCCATTAAAGCCGCCGGTATGAGGGCAACGGCACTGTTTTTGGCACCGCTGATCGTCACTGTGCCTTCCAGCGGATGACCGCCTTCAATAAGTAGTTTGTCCATAAATTGTTCCTTTCCCTGCCTGGTCTTTGATCGTGATGAGTAGTGAATGTGGGAAAAACGGCCTGCTCGTTCCGGCAGGCCGTTCTTTGTTAAACTCCGGCCTGGCTTTTCTGCCAGTCGCTGAGGAATTTTTCGATACCGATGTCTGTGAGAGGATGTTTCGTCAGCTGCTCAATTACTTTGTACGGCAGTGTGGCAATATGAGCCCCCTGCAGCGCCGATTCGCTTACGTGCTGCGGATGACGGATGGACGCGGCAATAATTTCTGTGTCGATGCCGTGCAGATCAAAAATTTCTGAGATCGTTCCGATCAGGTCGACGCCGTTCTGGCCGATGTCATCCAGTCTTCCGAGAAACGGAGAAACGTAGGAAGCCCCGGCGCGCGCGGCAAGAAGTGCCTGGTTGGCTGAAAAAATGAGGGTCACGTTGGTTTTGATGCCTGCTTCGCTGAACGCCCGTACAGCTTTAAGGCCTTCCACCGTCATTGGAACCTTGACTGTAATGTTCGGTGCGATCGCTGCGAGTTCCTTGCCTTCCCGGATCATTCCTTCCGCATCGAGGGAAATAACTTCTGCACTGACCGAACCGCTTACGAGACCTGTAATTTCACGAAGGCGATCGTGAAAATCGGCTCCTTCCTTTGCTACGAGGGACGGATTCGTCGTTACCCCGTCCAGTACTCCGAGCTCCTGTGCCTGCTTAATTTCGTTCATGTTGGCTGAATCAATAAAAAATTTCATTGCCTTTTCTCCTCCTCTTCTTAATGATAACGCTTACTATTGACTGGAAGAAGGAGTCCGTGTCCGGAGACACAGACCTCCTAACATTCTTTATTTTGCCTGCCCGGAAGATCCAAATTCACGCATTTTTCCGATTACTGTTGCTTTAATCGCTTCACGTGCAGGTCCCAGGTATTTACGAGGGTCGATCATTTCCGGATTGGCGTCAAGTACTTCACGTACCTTCGCCGCGGAAGCGATCTGGCTTTCTGTGTTTACATTAATTTTGGCTGTACCAAAAGAAATGGCTTTTTTAATATCCTTCGTCGGAATACCTGTACCACCGTGAAGTACGAGCGGTACTTCCGTGTTGCTGGAGATCGTTTCCATACGGTCGAATCCGAGGTTCGGCTCGCCTTTGTAAGGGCCGTGTACGGAACCGAGTGCCGGTGCAAAGCAGTCTACTTTTGTTTCACGGATAAGCTGATCGCACTCTTCCGGAATTGCGTAGGCAGCTTCTGCGTCGTCAACGATGATATCGTCTTCCTGACCGCCGATACGTCCCAGCTCTGCTTCCACAGATACACCGAGAAGGTGGGCTACTTCCACTACTTTTTTCGTAAGAGCAATGTTTTCTTCCAGTGGAAAGTGGGAACCGTCAATCATTACGGATGTAAATCCGGCATACATCGCTTCCACACACTTTTCAAAACTGGAGCCGTGGTCGAGGTGAATTGCTACAGGAACTGTCGTGTTGTAGCTGTCCATAAGGCCTTCTACAATCGCGACGACGGACTTGAATCCGCCCATGTATTTTGCTGCTCCTTCAGATACACCAAGGATTACCGGAGACTGCTCTTCTTCTGCAGCCTGCAGAATCGCCTGAGTAAATTCGAGGTTATTGAGGTTGAACTGTCCTACTCCGTAGGAATTGGCTTTTGCTGTTTCCAGCATTTCTTTCATTGATACTAAAGGCATACGATAAGATCCTCCTTCGATAGGTCACGCGCAAATTTAGTCTTTTCTGCCTGTTTACTGCACAAATGTACGACACAGCTCCGGATGCCTTTTCCGGTCAAAAAAGCTGTATCATGCGGACGTTTGCAGATAAAACAGGTGAAAAACTCACAAGCCCATTATAGCATATCCGGCCTGTGTTTTTTGAGGGAATAAAATATTAATTTAGTTGCAGCGCTTACAACGCCTGCTTAGTATCGAAGAACTTCCGTATCTGTGCCCGTACGCTCTCTATGTCGAAAGGCTTGGCAAAATGTTCGAGTGCTCCAAGATGCTCCGCTTCTTTAATTACATCGATTTCCCCGTACGCTGTCATTAGAAAAACCGGGGTCTGCATATCCCTGCGGCGCATTTCCCGGAGAATCTCGATGCCGTCCATTCCGGGAATTTTCATGTCGAGGAGAACGAGGTCCGGATGATGCTGCTCGAGTATTGCGAGAGCTGCCTGACCATTTTCGGCTTCGTAGGTTTCATATCCGTCTTTTTCCAGCACTTCCTTCAGCAGTACACGAATACCGAACTGATCATCAACTACCAGCAGTTTTTCCGTCATAATAAACCCCTCCTCTTCTCAGATGTACGTCATGATAAATTACCTATTGTTACCATCGTATGTTATATTTATGGAAAATTCAACGTTTTCTCTTCGACAATATCTTCAGATCTCCCCAAAAGACCTGCTACAATAAAAAAATGACCGTTTAAGGAGGAACATCAAATGATGAAAATATTTGAAACGCAGCTGTCCGGTATACTGCGGAAACTGAATAAATCAGAAATGGATATAGAGGATGCCGCCCGCGTGACAGCCCAGAGTATTTTAAGCGACGGCAAAGTTTATGCAGCCGCTTCCCCGGAACTTGGAGGGATCGTTTCCCAGGCGGTTCACGGGACAGATGCTGTACCGGAGTGCAGCCGTCTGGAAAAGGATACCGTTCTTTCTTCTCTTGATACTGTCTGGGTTTTTACAGCCCGGGTGGAGGATACCGAAACGGAGATACGGGCGGTTCAGGAAGCCGGTGCCGCTCTCGTGCTCGTGCTCCCGGAGGCTTACGGACATGAGCTGGAGCAGGCTGCTTCCTTTTTGATCGAAACCCACGTGACACGCCCGCTTATTCCTGTCGAATCCGGAGAGCGGATCGGGGAGCCCCACCTGCTCGTTTCCCTGCACGTGTATTACGCCTTGTTTTTCCAGCTTCACGAAATTCTCGAAGAGCATCAGGAAATGTAGTGCGGGTAATTACTTCTCCAGTCGCTGGAGGGGCCTCTTCCCTCCGGATGACGAATATTCAATGTGTTGATTAAGTCTTGATTTCAGAATAATTTTTCCAGCGTATAGCTTTCTCCTGCACTCCCCGGAGGAAAAAGCATCTCCTTGATGGAAGAGAGGACGGAATCAACACGTTTTTTTAGAAAAGAAATCTTCTTTTTATTTTCCTGCTGCAGCCGCAGGGGCGACTCCGAGGCGATCAAGGACGAGGCGAAGATCCAATTCTTCCAACCTGCGGGCGGAAGAAATCAGCTGAGGCCGGCCCGCCCGGAAAGCGTCCTGAAAGGCGGAAGCAGGGCATCGTATATCTACACATAAAAAACACTTTATAAACAGCCTGAAGCCCCCTGCCATACATAACAGGGGGCTTCCTTTTTACTATTAGGCGTCCTTCTGGGAAGCGCGGATAAATTCACGGAAAAGCGGCTGCGGGCGTGTTGGACGCGACACAAATTCCGGGTGGAACTGGGAAGCAACGAAAAACGGATGGTCTGCTACTTCGATCAATTCCACGAGACGGCCGTCCGGGCTGAGACCGGAGAACAGGAATCCCTTCTCTTCCATTTCCTCCCGGTAGGCGTTGTTGAATTCATAACGGTGACGGTGACGTTCGTAAACTACGCTTTCTCCGTACGTATCGTATACTTTTGTTCCTTTTTCCAGCTTGCACGGGTAGAGCCCGAGACGTAGTGTTCCGCCGAGGTCCTCCACTTCCTTCTGTTCCGGCAGAAGATCGATAATCGGATGGGTCGTTTCCGGATTCAGCTCGGCCGAGTGAGCATCCTCATATCCGAGAACGTTTCTTGCAAATTCCACGGTCGCAAGCTGCATTCCGAGGCAGATGCCGAGGTATGGGACTTTCTGCGTGCGGGCATGCTCAATCGCTGCAATCTTTCCTTCCACACCGCGGTCACCGAAGCCGCCGGGAACAAGAATGCCGTCTGTACCTGCTGTTTTTTCTGCTACGTTTTCCCTCGTTACTTCTTCCGAATTGATCCAGCTGATTTCGACATCGGCATCAAATTCAAAGCCGGCATGCTTCAGAGCCTCCGCTACAGACAGGTAGGCATCCGGAAGCTCAACGTACTTTCCGACGAGAGCGATGTTCACTTTTTTGGAAAGGTTTTTCACGCGGTCGACTAGAGCATTCCACTCTACCATATCGGCTTCATGGCACTCGAGACTGAGATGGTTGCAGACGAATTCGTCGAGCTTCTGTTCCTGAAGGTGAAGCGGCACTTCGTAAAGGGTTTCTGCATCGCGCGCTTCGATCACCGCATGTTTATCGATGTCACAGAAAAGAGCAATTTTGTCTTTCATGTCTTCCGGCACCGGAAATTCGGTACGTACGACGATCACGTTCGGCTGGATACCGAGGCTCCGCAGCTCTTTAACGCTGTGCTGGGTCGGCTTCGACTTCATTTCGCCTGCTGCTTTTAAGTACGGAATAAGCGTACAGTGGATGTAAAGCACGTTGTCCGCTCCGACATCCCCTTTCATCTGGCGGATCGCTTCGAGGAACGGAAGGCTTTCAATATCCCCTACTGTACCGCCGATTTCAGTAATGACAACATCCGGATTTCCATCTGAGGCTGCCAGCTTAATGCGTTCTTTAATTTCGTTCGTAATATGAGGAATGACCTGCACTGTTCCCCCGAGGTAGTCGCCGCGGCGCTCTTTTTTCAAAACGGAGGAATACACTTTTCCTGTTGTAACATTGCTGTACTTGCCTACATTTATGTCAATGAAGCGCTCGTAGTGACCGAGGTCGAGGTCGGTTTCTGCTCCGTCTCCTGTGACGAACACTTCGCCGTGCTGGTACGGACTCATCGTTCCCGGGTCCACGTTAATATATGGATCAAATTTTTGAATCGTTACTTTCATTCCCCGATTTTTCAGCAGGCGTCCGAGGGAAGCCGCTGTGATACCTTTACCGAGGGAGGAAACTACCCCGCCGGTTACAAAAATATACTTTGTCATAACTATTCATCTCCTTTATTTTCAGCAGACAGGCTGCCTGTCAGTCCATTCAGGGAATTTTCTCCCCATTTTTCAGCTTTTTGGAGGGTCTTTACAAATGAAAAGCGCCCCCTCTTTAATGTAAAAGAGGGGGCGCGTGACTGTTTCATTCACAGGATACGTGCGTCACGTACCACTGCTCCTTTTTAGGGAGCCCAAACATGATTTTATCGGCGTCCCGTTGAAAAGTCAAGCACGGGATTTACTTCTCTTCTTCCTCGTCTTCTTCTGCTTCTGTTTCTTCTTCCGGCAGGTTATCCGCGGTATCCCCGAATTCATCCTCCGGCAGTTCGTCTACGTCCGTATCGTCTTCGTTTGCCAGTTCATCGAGCTCATCTTCAATGTCTTCGAACTCGTCGTATTCCTCAAGTTCATCGTCGAAGCCTTCTTCTTCCTTGGCAGCTTTACGTCTTTTAGGCATCATCTGGGAAAGCTCTTCCTCTGTCTGCTCAAACGGGTACCAGGAGCGGAGCGCCCAGCGGTTGTCCCCGAGGTTGACGAATCGTCCATCAAGGGACATTTGTGTATAAAGATGGGCAATGCGCTCGTTTCTGCGTTCTTTTGACAGGCCTTGAATTTCCGATACTCTGTTAATAAGTACTCCGTAGTCTTCCGGGCTGTTCTTTTCTTCCAGCAGCTCAAACGTTACTTCAATCATGGAAATTTCCTTCAGCTGTTCTTCTGTGTAATCTTTTAAACTCATGTTTGGCACACCCTTTCTCTTTTCTCATATATCCAGCATGATCCCTGATTCACAGGTATCGACTTTACGCATAAATTCATACCTTCCATTATAAACACATAGACGTCTGTTTTTCCAGCAGATCGCAGAATTTTTTCCCCGGTTTCCGTCCATCTTTCAGGGATCGGCTTTTCAAGTACGAAAAGAGCGCATAAATCGTTGGAAAAGAGTAGTTCTTGTAGGGGCGGCCGCTCGATTCTACCAACTTTTCCTGGAATTCTACCAGCTTCCGGCGGAATAGTTCCAGCCTGCCTCCGGAATTCTACCAACCTCCGCCCTTTTTCTACCAAATGGAAATAATACTACCAAATACCCGTTTGATTCTACCAGCTTTCCTCATAATTCTACCAGATAACAAAGACGCAGCTGCCCTCCACAGAGGAAAAACGCTTCTGTGTGCTGTTTCGGCCGGGAAGGGGGATGGGAATTCTACCAATTAATGAGTACGCAGCTAACGAAGCCCACCAGTACGGCCGGAACAGGAAAAGGCTCAGGACGTTAAGCTGTCCTGAACCTTCACTGACCATCCTTTCCCGGTGGCCTTCGCCTGAAACCCGGGTTACAGGTTACGCCGGTACTGGCCTCCTACTTCGTACAAAGCGGAGGTGATCTGGCCTAGACTTGCTGAGCGTACAGTCGTCATCAGCTCGGCGAAAATGTTGCCTCCGTCAAGCGCTGTCTGCTTTAAAGCTTCGAGTGCTCTTTCTCCTTCTGTGGCGTGCTGATTCTGGAATTCTTTCAGCTCGTTGATCTGCGCTTCCTTCTCGTCTTTGGAAGCACGCGCCAGCTCCATATCGAAATCTTCTTCCGATGGAGGATTCGGGTTGAGGTACGTGTTCACGCCGATAATCGGCAGGTCCCCGTTATGCTTTTTCGTTTCATAGAGCAGCGACTCTTCCTGGATTTTACCGCGCTGATACTGGGTTTCCATCGCGCCGAGTACGCCCCCGCGGTCGCTCATTCTTTCCATTTCCAGAAGCACGGCTTCCTCGACAAGGTCCGTCAGCTCTTCAATGATAAAGGCGCCCTGCTGGGAATTTTCGTTTTTGGCAAGACCCATCTCTTTTGTAATAATAAGCTGAATCGCCATCGCGCGCCGTACACTTTCCTCTGTCGGTGTGGTGACCGCTTCGTCATACGCATTTGTATGAAGGGAATTACAATTGTCGTATATCGCCATCAGTGCCTGCAGCGTTGTACGGATGTCGTTGAAGTCGACTTCCTGGGCGTGCAGGGAGCGGCCGGACGTCTGAATATGGTACTTCAGTTTCTGGCTGCGCTCATTGGCTCCGTATTTCCGTTTCATGGCCACGGCCCAGACGCGGCGGGCAACCCGGCCGATGACGGAGTATTCCGGATCGAGTCCGTTGCTGAAGAAGAACGACAGATTCGGTGCAAAATCATTAATATCCATGCCCCGGCTCAAGTAGTACTCCACGTACGTAAAGCCGTTTGAGAGTGTGAACGCCAGCTGGCTGATCGGATTCGCACCGGCTTCTGCAATATGATAGCCGCTGATGGAAACCGAATAGTAGTTGCGTACTTTTTTGTCAATAAAGTACTGCTGGATATCCCCCATCATACGAAGGGCAAATTCCGTGGAGAAAATACACGTGTTCTGTCCCTGGTCTTCTTTTAAAATATCGGCCTGTACGGTACCACGGACGACATTGAGCGTTTCATCCTGAATTTTTTCCATTTCGGCACTGTCCGGGCTGCGGCCTTCCTGCTCGATGAACTTATCAATCTGCTGGTCGACCGCTGTGTTCATGAACATCGCGAGAATAATCGGCGCCGGGCCGTTGATCGTCATCGACACGGACGTGGACGGAGCAGTGAGGTCGAATCCGGAATACAGCTGCTTCATGTCGTCGAGCGTACAGATACTTACCCCGCTTTCCCCGACTTTTCCGTAGACGTCCGGACGGTGGCCCGGGTCCTCCCCGTAAAGCGTCACCGAGTCAAAGGCCGTACTCAGGCGCTTCGCATCCTCGCCGTCCGAAAGATAATGGAAGCGGCGGTTGGTCCGCAGGGGACTTCCTTCTCCGGCAAACTGGCGCTTTGGATCTTCCCCGCGGCGTTTAAATGGGAAGACTCCAGCCGTATAAGGGTAGGATCCCGGTACATTTTCCTGCCGTACCCAGCGGACAATTTCTCCGTAGTCCCGGTATTTCGGAAGGGCCACTTTCGGAATATCAATTCCGGAAAGGGAGCGCGTCTTCATCTCAGTTACAATTTCCTTGTCCCGTACTTTCGTTATAAACGTATCCTGGGCGTAGGCTTCTTTTGTCGCTTCCCACGTATCCAGCGTTTTCTTTACGTCCGGAAGCAGCTCTGCTTCCAGTTTTTCTTTGACTGCCGGAAGGCTGTCATTCTCGATGCCTTCTTCTTTTAAAACTTCCATCGTACCTTCAACCTGGAAAAGACGGCGGGCTTTTTCAACCTGCCCTTCTGTTTCCCTGTGATATTTTTTCACTGTAGCGGCAATTTCCCGGAGATAATGAATCTGGTCCGGTGGGATCACTGCGTTACGGAGCTGAATTTCGTCATTCTTTCCGAGATCGGTTTCCCATCCGGCATCCGTTTTTTCATTGAGTACTTGAATGAGCTCGTAAAAGAGCCGGTTTGTTCCGGGATCGTTGAACTGGCTTGCCACGGTGCCGTACACCGGCATATTTTCGGGATCCTCTTCAAAACGCATATGGCTGCGCTGGTACTGCTTGCGGACTTCCCGGCGGGCATCCTCCGACCCTTTCCGGTCAAATTTGTTGATCGCGATCAAATCGGCAAAATCGATCATGTCGATTTTTTCAAGCTGGGAAGGAGCACCGAATTCGCTCGTCATAACGTACATCGATACGTCCGACACGTCGGTTACGGCTGCATCCCCCTGACCGATACCGCTCGTTTCCACAATAATCAGATCGTAGCCTGCAAGACGCACAACCGGAATGGCTTCCGAAACAGCCTTGGAAAGCTCCTGGCGGCTGTCACGGGTTGCAAGAGACCTCATATACACGCGTTCGTGATGGATCGCGTTCATCCGGATACGGTCGCCGAGAAGTGCCCCGCCCGTTTTCTTCTTCGTCGGGTCGACGGAAAGAATCGCAATCGTTTTATCCGGAAATGCCCGCAGGTAACGGCGGACGAGTTCGTCTGTCAGGGAGCTTTTCCCCGCTCCCCCGGTTCCGGTAATACCTAGAACGGGTGCTGCTGTACCGGCGGACTGCTGAATAGCATCCAGCTCGCTGTTTTCTTCTTCTGAAAGTTCCTCTCCGAAGGAACGCTTTTCGGCCATCGTAATATACTTTGCCACGATACGGTGTTCCTTCGACTTCAGCTGCTCCACCGACATTTTCTGTGCCGGGGTTTCAAAATCGCACGCTTCCATGATTTGATCAATCATTCCCTGCAGACCAATTTTCCGGCCGTCTTCCGGAGAAAAAATCCGGCTGATACCGTGGTCGTGGAGGTCTTTGATTTCAGACGGGATAATTACTCCGCCTCCGCCCCCGAAAAGTTTAATGTGGCCGGCTCCGAGACTTTCCAGTTCATCGTAAAGGTATTTAAAATACTCTACGTGCCCTCCCTGATAGGAGGAAATAGCAATTCCCTGCACGTCTTCCTGAATGGCTGCCTGTACGACTTCACCGACGGAACGATTGTGCCCGAGGTGAATCACTTCTGCTCCGGATGCCTGAAGCATACGGCGCATAATGTTAATGGAAGCATCGTGTCCGTCAAACAAGGCTGAGGCTGTAACGAAACGAACGGGATGCTCTGGCTGATAGCTCAATCTAAACCCTCCTTATGAATTTAGCTCTGTTAATAAATTGCCCGGGAATCTGGTTTCTATATACAGTCCTTAAGATTCGACGTTTTCGGCAGGTTTTTTTACGGAAAATCCATAGAACAGCTGCTGAAGCTGATACCGGACATACTCGTCGATCGTAAATTCCTTCTGGAGTGCCCAGCGCCGGAACGTCCACATCTGGCCGAGAACGAGTATCTGGTTGGCAGCGAGAGATACCTGACGGTCGTTCAAGGTGATCAGTCCGGCTTCTCTCACCCGCTCCAGCTCGACTTCAAACATTTCTTTCATGCGCATTTCCTTCTGCAGAACGTATTTCAGTGCGTCACCTGAAAGCGATTTAGTTTCCTGATACATGACAAGCACTTCGTCCTGCAGGACATCCACGACCCGGAAATAAGCTTCCACAACCTGCTCCAGACGCTCCAGTCCTGTCAGTTCCTTATCGAGGAGCTTTTCCCACTTCCGCACGACTTCGTCGTAAACGGAGTCACAGACGAGGTACAGAATGTCTTCTTTGGATCCGATATATTCATAGAGCGTACCAATGCTGAAACCGGAAGCTTTTGCCACCTCCCTGGTAGTCGCTTTATGATAGCCTTTTTCATTAAAAAGCTGGACAGCCGCTTTAACGATCTGGGCGCGCCGTTTATCAATCAGCCGCTGGTCCTTCACGAGGGAAGGAACGTCTTTTTTCGGCAAGGGGCTCACTTCCTTCCTTTTTGGTACTGTTCATATACGGCTTCTGCCAGCTCATAAGGATCGCCGCCAGCTGCATTTTCCATAACGTGCCGGACATTCGGGGCGGCGTCTTCTCTGAAGCGTTCGAGTACCCGGCGCCAGACGTCGGACTCCAGCTGACGGCTTCTGCGTTCCTCTTTTTCTCCGCTGTCCTTCAAGTAGCCGTGGTGGGCTTTTAAAGCCTCTACTACTTCACCCGTCCCTTTACCGCTCGTAGAAACAGTTTCTACAATCCGGCGGTGTTCGGGAGCTCCGGATATGTGGAGCAGATCTTCCAGTTCCGCCCGGAGCTGTGTAACTCCCGGGAGGTCTGCTTTGTTAATAATAAACAGGTCGGCGATTTCCATAATACCTGCTTTGAATGCCTGGATAATATCGCCTCCGGAAGGATACAGAACGAGCGCCACGGTGTCGGCTGTCTTCATAATATCCAGCTCCGACTGACCGACACCGACCGTTTCCACAATCACCCGGTCATAGCCTGCCGCATCGAGCAGGCGCACGGTATCCTGGCACGCTTCCGAAAGGCCGCCGAGGCTGCCTCTTGTGCCCATACTGCGGATGAAAACCCCGCGGTCCGCATCGTGGTCGTGCATCCGGATGCGGTCGCCGAGGAGAGCGCCGCCTGAAAACGGGCTCGTCGGGTCCACCGCTATAACGGCTACTTTTTCTCCGGCGCGGCGCCAGTGTTTGACGAGCTGATTCACGAGGGAGCTTTTGCCCGCTCCCGGCGAACCGGTAATACCGATTACCTGGGCATTGCCGGTGTGGGCATGAATCTGTTTCATAAGTTCCCGCTGGGCAGGCGCACGGTCTTCGACGATGGAAATAGCTTTTCCCAAAGCGCGCTCGCTGCCCCTTAGCAGGGAATCGATCTGAGATTGTTCCATCGTCTTCCTCCTTAGTCCTGCATCAGCATTTTAGATATGACGAGACGCTGAATTTCGTTTGTGCCTTCATATATCTGCGTGATTTTGGCGTCACGCATGTAGCGCTCCACCGGGTAGTCTTTTGTAAAGCCGTAGCCGCCGTATACCTGCACAGCTTCCACCGTCACTTCCATAGCGGAATCTCCCGCAAAAAGCTTGGACATGGCGGAAGCTTTTCCGTACGGAACTCCTTCTGATTCTTTCCAGGCGGCCTGATACGTCAGAAGACGTGATGCTTCGACTTTGGTAGCCATATCCGCCAGTTTGAAACCGAGGCCCTGATGCTGGCCGATCGGTTTTCCGAACTGCTTCCGCTCCTTCGCGTAGTCCACTGCTTTATCAAGTGCTCCCTGGGCAATACCGACAGCCTGGGCTGCAATGCCGTTTCTGCCGCCGTCAAGTGTTGTCATGGCGACTTTGAAACCTTCTCCTTCTTCTCCGAGACGGTTTCCTGCCGGTACGCGGACGTTATCCATAATTACTTCCAGCGTCGGGGAGGAGCGGATACCGAGCTTTTTCTCTTTCTTGCCCATCGTAAAACCGTCCATCCCTTTTTCTACAATAAAGGCCGTGATCCCTTTATGCTTTTTCTCTGCGTCGGTCATGGCAAAAACGATATACAGGTCCGCTGCCCCGCCGTTCGTAATCCACACTTTGGAACCGTTGAGAATATAGTCGTCCCCGTCACGTTTCGCTGTCGTTTTCATCGCTGCCGCGTCACTTCCGGATCCCGGTTCACTAAGGCAGTAGGCTCCGAGTTTTTGGCCTTCTGCCATCGGGCGGAGAAACTGCTGCTTCTGCTCTTCGGTACCGAACGTATAAATCGGCCACCCGGCAAGAGACACGTGTGCGGACAGGGTTACACCTGTTGAGGCACAGACGCGTGAAAGCTCTTCGACCGCTATAACGTAGCTTAAATAGTCTGCTCCGATGCCCCCGTATTCTTCCGGCCACGGGATCCCTGTCAGGCCGAGTTCTCCCATCTGATCAAAAATGCCGCGGTCGAACCGTTCTTCTTCGTCCCTCTCTGCCGCCGTCGGCTCCACTTCCTTTTCTGCAAAATCCCTTACCATTTTACGGATCATTTCCTGCTCATCTGTCAGTTGAAAATTCATAAATATTTACCCCTTTCACTCGTTTCCGGACGACAATGCCGGTTCTTCAATATGTTTTACTGCTTCATAAGGCTCTTATTAATAACAATGCGCTGAATTTCATTTGTTCCTTCATATATCTGCGTTACTTTTGCATCCCGGAAAAACCGCTCCACCGGATATTCTTCTGTGTATCCGTACCCTCCGAATACCTGCACGGCCTCGACCGCTGTCTTCATAGCCGTGTCAGAAGCGAACATCTTGGCCATCGATGCTTCTTTACCGGAAGGAAGGCCGCGGGTGCGCAGATCTGCTGCCCGGTACGTGAGAAGCTTAGCCGCTTCCACCTGAGTCGCCATATCTGCCAGCTTAAAGCCGAGTCCCTGGTGCTGGCCGATCGGTTTTCCGAACTGTTTTCTTTCTTTGGCGTAGGCTGTGGCAGCCTCAAGCGCCCCTTCCGCGATGCCGAGAGCCTGGGCGGCGATGCCGATTCTTCCCGCATCAAGGTTGGCCATCGCTATTTTAAATCCGTCTCCTTCTCCCCCGAGAAGGTTTTCTTTCGGCACGCGGCAGTTATCGAAAGCAAGCGGTGTGGTGCTCGAACCGTGGAGTCCCATCTTTTTTTCGGGAGTGAGCGCTTCCATGCCGGGAGTATCCTTTTCTACAATAAATGCGCTGATGTCCCGGCTTCCTCCTTCACTGCCTGTTTTCGCAAATACGATATACGTGTCGGCATAGCCGCCGCTCGTGATCCACATTTTCGTTCCGTTTAATACGTAGTGGTCCCCTTTGAGAACAGCAGTCGTTTTCATCGAGGACACATCGCTTCCCGCCCCGGCTTCAGAAACAGCAAAGGCTCCGAGATATTCTCCGGAAGCAAGCTTTGGAATGTACTTCTGCTTCTGCTCTTCCTTCCCGAAATAAAGAATCGGATTCGTACCTACGGACGTATGTACAGAGAGTATCACCCCTACTGCAGCACTGACCTTCGAAAGCTCGTGGATTGCGATCATATAGGACGTATAATCCATGCCTGATCCGCCGTACTTTTCAGGAATCGGCATGCCCATCAGTCCGAGCTCTCCCATTTGCTTAATGATCTCTGAAGGAAAAGTTTCGTGTTCCTCCATCTGCTTTACAGCAGGAGCTACTTTTTCTTCTGCAAACTGGCGTACCATACGCCGCGTCATTTCCTGTTCTTCTGTAAACTGCAGGTTCATACTGCACACCCTTTCTAGTCGTAAGCGTAAAAGCCTCTCCCGCTTTTCTTACCGAGCCATCCGGCTTTTACATATTTTCTTAACAGAGGGCAGGGACGGTATTTATCGTCGCCGAACCCTTCGTGGAGCGTTTCCATAATGTAGAGGCACGTATCGAGTCCGATAAAGTCAGCGAGCGTAAGCGGCCCCATCGGATGATTCATGCCGAGCTTCATGACTTCATCGATGTCTTCTGCTGAAGATACTCCTTCATAGAGCGTGTAAATGGCTTCATTAATCATCGGCATGAGAATTCTGTTAGCAACAAATCCTGGAAAGTCGTTCACTTCCACTGATGTTTTTTTCAGTGCGGATGACAGTTCTGCCACCGCTTTATACGTTTCGTCGGAAGTCTGAAGCCCCCGGATAACTTCGACGAGCTTCATTACCGGTACCGGGTTCATAAAGTGCATACCGATGACTTTTTCCGGGCGCTTTGTTGCCGCAGCGATTTCTGTAATCGGCAGCGATGACGTATTCGTTGCAAGAATGGCGTGGGCGGGAGCCCTGTCATCAAGCTGCTGAAAAAGAGTCTTTTTAATTTCCATATTTTCGACGGCTGCTTCAATAACGATATCTACATTTTCTGCATTGGAAAGGTCTGTTGATTCGTGGATACGACGGAGAATCCGTTCTTTATCCGCGTCGGATATGCGGTCTTTCTCCACCTCCCGCTTCAGCCTTCTGCTGATGCCTTCTTTCCCTTTTTTTACGAGTGCTTCTTCCAGATCATGCAGATATACGTCATAGCCTCCCGAAGCACAGACCTGGGCAATACCCGATCCCATCTGTCCGGCTCCGATCACCATAATTTGTTTGATTTCCATTGTAAAAGCCTCCTTGTTCTTCTTTACGGTGTTACTTCAATCATGACAGCATCTCCCTGGCCTCCGCCGCTGCAGATGGCTGCAATACCGGTACCTCCGCCCCGTCGCTTCAGTTCATACGCCAGTGTCAGAATAATCCGGGCCCCGCTCGCGCCGATCGGATGGCCGATTGCGACTGCCCCGCCGTTGACGTTCAGCTTTTCCGGATCGAGCCCGGCAATCTGTCCGCTGGCAAGGGAGACGGCTGCGAATGCTTCATTAACTTCAAAAAGATCGATGTCTTCCAGTTTTTTACCGGTTTTCTCCAACAGCTGGTTAATAACAAGCCCCGGTGTTTTCGGAAAGTTTTCCGGTTCTACGGCAAGCTCCGTATGGCCGGTAATAACGGCGAGCGGCTTTTTCCCTTCGGATTCCGCTTTTTCTTCAGACATCAGCACCATTGCCGCAGCTCCGTCGTTTACTCCGGGAGCATTGCCGGCCGTAATCGTTCCATCTGCACCGAAAGCCGGACGGAGCTTCTGCAGGCTTTCGATGGAAGCATCTTTCCTCGGTGCTTCGTCGTGCTCTACGACGAGCGGATCTTTTTTACGCTGAGGAACTTCCACCGGTACGATTTCTTCATTCTTTCCTTCTTCCATCGCTTTCACTGCTTTCTGGTGGCTGCGATAGGACCATTCATCCTGTTTTTCTCTTGTCAGTCCGTACTCTTCCGCGGTTTTATTTCCGTAGGTTCCCATATGGGCTCCTGTAAACGAGCATGTCAGACCGTCGTGGATCATCATGTCGGTGAAGGAATGATCCCCCATCCGCAGACCGGAACGGGCTCCTTTCACAAAATAAGGTGCCTGGCTCATCGATTCCATGCCGCCGGCTACAATCGTTTCCTGTTCTCCTGCACGGATAAGAATGTCTCCAAGCGTTACGCTACGCATTCCGGAAGCACATACTTTATTAATCGTTTCCGTGCCGGTCTGCCACGGAATCCCGGCTTCCTGCTGCGCCTGCCTGGATGGAAGCTGTCCCTGACCGCCCTGGAGAACGGATCCTATCAGTACGTGATCAATGCTTTCCGGAGAAACTTCTCCACGTTCGAGAGCGGCTTTGATAGCCTTTCCTCCAAGCTGTGCTGCTGTGAAGGAAGCAAGCGCTCCCCCCATACGGCCTACCGGTGTCCTTGCTCCGCTGACAATTACCGTTCTAGTCATTTCCAGACCCCCTGTAATTTTTGTAAAAGTAATCCTGTAGTGCCCTTCCTCTATGACACATCTGGAAGCGGCTCCAAACGATTGAACGCTCGTTCAGAATAATTCTAAAAAAATAAAAGCGCTTTCATCCCCATTGTAAATCAAATCAGCTTTTCTGTCTGCTCTTTTCTGGAAAAAACTCATTTTCCATACACAAAAAAACACCCGCCGGCGGCAAAGCCGGAGCGGGTGTTTTTGCAGCAGATGTTAAACGGCTGCCGGTTCTTCTTTTTTCACGATAGAGCGTTCGAGAATTTCTGCAACATCGAGCGTCTGCACGTCCTCTTCCGCTTCTTTCGCCTTCGTCCCGTCGCTCATCATTGTGAGGCAGTACGGGCAGGCGCTTCCGATCATGGAAGAGGAGGTGGCGAGGGCCTGTTCGGTCCGGGCGATGTTCACGCGCGTTCCGGTGTCTTCCTCCATCCACATCATGCCGCCGCCGGCGCCGCAGCACATGCCGTTTTCGCGGTTGCGTTCCATTTCCACGAGTTCGACCCCCGGGATCGCCTTCAAAATTTCCCGCGGCGGATCGTACACATCGTTGTAGCGTCCGAGGTAACAGGAATCGTGGTAGACGATCTGCTCGTTCACTTCGTACGTCGGCTTGATGCGTCCTTCCTGGATCCACTGGAACAGCAGCTCGCTGTGGTGGTAGATCTCCGCGTCCAGACCGAAGTCCGGATACTCATTTTTAAACGTATTGTACGTATGCGGATCAATCGTCACGATCTTTTTAATGCCGTTTTTCTCGAATTCCTCAATGTTGGCCTGGGCCAGCTCCTGGAACAGGAATTCGTTGCCGATCCGGCGCGGCGTATCCCCGGAGTTTTTCTCCTTGTTGCCGAGAATCGCGAACTTGATGCCGGCTTCGTTCATGATTTTCGCAAACGACTGGGCCACTTTCATGCTTCGGTTGTCGTAGGAGCCCATCGATCCGACAAAGAAAAGAAACTCAAATTCTTCTTCGCGCTTTTTCATTTCACGGACCGTCGGTACATCGATATCGTCTCGTCCGTCGCGCCATTTCTCCCGTTCTTTCCGGTTGATGCCCCACGGGTTCCCCTGCTTCTCGATGTTTTTCATCGTGCGCTGGGTGTCCGGGTCCATCTTTCCTTCGGTCATGACAAGGTAGCGGCGCATATCAATAATTTTATCCACGTGTTCGTTCATGACCGGGCACTGGTCTTCACAGTTGCGGCATGTCGTGCAGCCCCACAGCTCTTCTTCAGTAATGACGTCCCCGATCAGGTTCACGTCGTACGGGTTGATTTCCATGCCTTTCACACCTTCCGGACCGGCTGCTGCCAGCTGGTTGCCGCGGGTGTTTTTGAAAGCAGGCGTTGGCATCCACGGGCTCTGGGACGTGACTGCGGCCCCTTTTTCCGTCAGATGATCCCGCATCTTTAAAATAAGATCCATCGGCGAAAGCATCTTTCCGGTGCCTGTTGCCGGACACATATTCGTACAGCGTCCGCACTCCACACAGGCATACAGATCGAGCAGCTGCTTCTGGTCGAAATCTTCGATCTGGTTCTTCCCGAATTTTTCTGCTTCTTCATCTTCAAAATCAATCGGCTCCAGCTGTCCGCGCTTATGTGTCGGTCCGAGCCAGACGTTTGCCGGTCCTGCGATGAGGTGGGCGTGCTTCGACTGCGGAATGTAAACGAGAAACACGAGCAGGAACATAAGATGGGCCCACCAGAAAAAGAAGAAGCCGGCGGCTGCCGCAGTTTCCCCGATCGGTGCGGCTGCCGCAGCGATACCGGAAGCGATCGGTTCAAACATCGTCAGCTCTTTGCCGAGCCAGATAAATTCCATCCCCTTGGCGAAGAGCTTGGAGATCATCAGCCCGCCGATAAAGATGAGCACGAGGCCGGCTTTAAAGTTCCGCTTCAGGCGGACAAGCTTTTCCACGTAGCGCCGGTAAAAAGCCCACACGACGGCGACGAGAATGAGAACGACGACAATTTCCTGGAAAAACGTAAAGAATGGATAGACCGGACCGAGCGGAAGATGACTTCCCGGGTTCAGTCCTTTCCAGATGACGTCGATGGCGCTGAACTGTACGAGCAGAAAGCCGTAGAAAAAGAGGACGTGAATAATCCCGCTTTTCTTATCCTTCAATAACTTGCTCTGGCCGAACACCATGACGACCATGGCGTTGATGCGCTCCTTCGTGGAGGCCAAAAATTTCGGTTTATGCCCCAGCTTGATGTAATCGATACGCGTTTTAACGAGCCTTGCAAAAAGATATACAGCGTAAGCGGTTACAAGCAGAAACATAATCCAGTTAATAACTATCGGATTCATGGGGGGTGCTCCTTTCTATGTGTTAGTAAAATATTGGCTGGTTGTGAAATTATTATAGCATAGTTTACAATGAATGAGCATTCATTCAGAAATATTTTTTTACAAAAAAACACTTTTTTTCTTTTCTCCTTCGTAATTATAGCACACTGAGCAAAAAGTGAAAGCGTTTTCTGTTCAGCTGCGTATGAAATCTGAGTTCATTTTTATAATCGTCTGCTGCAGCTTATACTTTCCGATTCACTGGGCTGCTTCCTGAAAAGCATAGTTTTTAATGAAGGCGTCATTGCCCTCAGCTGACCGCTGGCTCCTCCCCCCAGATCATATAATTTAAAATAAGGCTCCAACAGAAGCTTTTATTTAAAAAGCTGCCTTGAAAATAGCTCGTTTATGAAATGGACATAACGCTGCTGCACTCTCGGCGGGGCTTACCCGAGGGCTTGTTCCCGCCTGATTTTGGCGGGGAAACAGTCCGCCAAGATGGATTCTCGAACGGGCTGTTCCTCCGGGTATCCCCGCTTTCGTTACACAGCGCTGGATATTTTCATTTTTATGGTGCATTTTTCATTGCATCAATGTCTCTTTTAAAACTCCATTTTGATAGAAGAGTACCTGCGGCTATTTTCACCAGTCGCGGAGAAAGCTTTCGGCTGTCCCTTCCGTCCGGGAGGATCTTTCAGCTTTCTTTTTCCGCAGGCGTCTTGAAAAATCGCCTTGGCACTCGTTTTTTCACAGAACAATTCGTTCCTGGAAACAGAAGGCTTTCCACTGTAATGGATAGAAAAATGAAGCGGAAACCGGCGGACGCCAATGGAAGAAAATGGTCAGATGATCCCGCAGGACGCCAGTGCCACCCGGAGATCTCCTCCACGGCAGGTTGGGAGCGAAGTTTCCTCAAGCCCACAACACCAAACAGAGCCTTATTTAAAAAGTTTTCTCTTTCAGTGCAAAAAATAACGCTCCCGGAGCAGTTTTGTTATAATGAAGAAATGAAAAGCTATGCTGAATTGTAAGGAAACGGGAGGACTGGACATGAAAAAATTACGCTGGACAGCTGCAGCGGTTGCTGCGTGGATATCGCTGGATCTGTATCTCGGTCAGAAAGCACATCAAAAGAAAAAAGAACATTTTCAGCCGCCGGATTTCACGAGCGGAAAACCACGTTTTTTCCGGCGCGGGGATGAACTGTTTGCCCACATGCTTAAACGTATCCGCAGAGCGGAGAATCATATTTATATGAACTTTTATATTTTCAGAAATGATGAGGTAGGCTCTGATATTATGGATGCCTTGATGGAAAGAGCCAGAGCAGGGGTGACCGTCAATCTTTTAATCGACTGGCTCGGTGCCCGTATCGCCCCAGCAAAACGCCGGGAATTAAAAGAAGCCGGGGTAAATCTCGTCTATTCACAGAAGCCGAAACTCCCTTTCCTTTTTTATTCTCTTAACGAGCGGAACCACCGTAAAGTGACTGTTATCGATGGGGAACATGCCTACGTCGGCGGCTTTAATGTTGGTGATGAATATACAGGCAATGATCCAATGATCGGTTCCTGGCGCGATTATCATCTTTATATCCGGGGAGTAGCGGTCGCTTCGCTCGGCCGGCAGTTTGCAAGAGACTGGCACAGCGCCTGCGGGGAAAAGCTGGACATTGAGCTTCCGGAGCATCGGCCGGATAATGAAATACCTATTCAGTTTATTTCTTCTGACGGGGAGCACGTCGCTGATCATTTCACCTCGCTCTTCAAGCGGGCGGAAAAATCCGTGTTAATCGGAACCCCCTACTATATTCCGGGGCCGGCAATGCAGAAGGAAGTACTTAAACTCGCGAAACGAGGAATTAAAGTCCGCGTACTTATTCCGAAAAATCCAGACCATCCGTTAGTGAAGGATGCGGCACTTCATTATTTCGCGGAGCTCCTGGAAGCCGGCGTGGATGTCCGACAGTTCAAGTATGGTTTTTACCACTCCAAAATTATTCTCGTCGATAATACTATTCTCGATATCGGAACGGCCAATTTTGATATGCGGAGCTTTAACTTAAACCATGAAGTAAACTGCACAATTGAAGATGACGAATGGATCAGCAGCGTCGTCGGAAAAGTAGAAACCGACTTTTTCAAACACAGTGAAAAAATCACATTAGATTATCTGCGCAGCCGTACGCGCTGGGAAAAAACGCGGGAGCACACGGCTATGATGATTTCTTCCTGGCTCTAAAAAATCTTCTGGAATAGTTTAACCCGGATAAGACAGGGTATATATTCTGTAACAACATGAATCGACACCTCAGAACTTAATGTTTATTGCTGCTGCCTTTCTACGGGTGGCAGCAATTTCTATTTTCGGCACCCAGTTGAACTTGATTATCTTTCTCATCATAAAGAGGGGGGAACCTCAATGACCACTGCTGTATCCACTTTATATAAAGGAATAAGAACCGTCCCGGGGTTTAAGCACCGGGAGCTGATTTTCGCTCTTGCCGGCGGGGGTTTCCTTGTATTGGGCCTACTCACAGAACCCGGTCCTCTTTCTGTTGTGTTTTATGTCCTTTCCTATGTGACCGGCGGATATTTCAAAACAAAAGAAGGTGTTATGGATCTGATCCACGATCACTCTCTGAACGTGGAAATTCTCATGATACTCGCTGCACTCGGGGCCGCCGTTATCGGTTTTTGGAGCGAAGGCGCCATTCTCATATTTATTTTCGCGATGAGCGGCGCTCTGGAAACGTATACGATACAAAAAAGCGAAAAAGACCTTTCCAAACTCGTCGAACTGGCCCCTATGGAAGCGGTGCGTCTTAACAGCCGCGGGGAAAGTGTTACTGTCAAAGTCGAATCCCTCCGGCCGGGAGACACAATCCTCGTGAAGAACGGGGAACGGGTGCCCGCCGACGGCATCGTCCTTACGGGAAGCTCTGCCGTCGATGAAGCCCCGATCACCGGCGAATCGGTTCCTGTAGAAAAGCTGAAAGGTGACGGCGTATTTGCCGGCACGATGAACGGGGCCGGCTCCTTAACCGTAGAAGTTACAAAGGAAAACAAGGATTCTCTGTTTCAAAAAATGGTACAGCTTGTGGAACAGGCAAAAACGAGCCGCCCGCCTTCCCAGCAGCTGATCGAACGTATCGAAGGACCTTACGTTATAACGGTGCTGGTTGTCGTAACACTGATGCTTATCGTTCCCCCGCTGCTATTCGCGGCCCCTTTTGAAGAAACATTTTACCGCGCGATGGTGCTGCTCGTCGTTGCCTCTCCCTGTGCTGTCGTAGCTTCAGTCATGCCTGCCCTGCTTTCAGCGATTTCCACCGGCGCCCGGCACGGTATTCTTTCCAAGGGCGGCATTCCTCTTGAACAGCTGACCCGCATTCGTGCGGTGGCGGTCGATAAAACAGGAACTTTAACACAAGGTGAACCGCGTGTAGTCAAATCATTTTTGGAACCGCAGGCAGTGGAAGAACAAAGGCTGCTTTCGGTCATTGCCGGGGTGGAGGCGCAGTCCTCCCATCCTCTTGCGCGGGCTGTGGTGAAACATGCAGCGAAAGTTACTCCGGAGCAGGCCTCTATCGATCAGGTGACTGATCATACCGGTCATGGAGTGGAAGCTGCAGTCGGCGGCGACCGGTGGCTGATCGGCAACGAAGCTCTTACTGCACACGGCTTCTGGTCGACGGAAGCACGGGAGGCGCACGCTGAATGGACGAAAACAGGCCATACCGTTATTTTCATAATGAAAAACGATTCGCCTCAGGCGCTGCTCGGACTGAAGGATGAAATACGTCCGGAAGCAAAACAATTCATCAGCGAGCTGAAGCGTCATAACGTTCATACGGTAATGATTACCGGGGATAACGAACAGACAGCCGGTGCGATCTCACGTGAAATCGGACTTGATTCGTGGATCTCCAAATGTCTTCCGGAAAGAAAAGTAACAGAGATCGAAAAGCTGCAGAAAGAATACGGCTCTGTATTGATGATCGGTGACGGCGTAAACGATGCCCCGGCGATGGCACGAGCGGATATCGGTATTGCTATGGGCTCCGGTACGGATGTTGCCATTGAAACGGCCGACCTTGTGCTTATGAGAAGTGAACTTTCCAAAATAAGGCTTGCTTTCCGTTTATCCCACCGGCTGAAAAAAGTTGTAACACAAAACCTGATTTTTTCTATTGCAGTTATTATTACACTTATTACGGCTAATTTTCTTCCGCAGGTGCATCTGAGCCTTCCGCTTGGGGTTATCGGCCACGAGGGAAGTACGATTCTCGTTATTTTAAATGGTCTGCGTATGCTGCGGGCCTGATCCAGGAAGCAGCAGTGCTCTTTTAATAAGGGCACTTTTTTTTATGCGGCAAAAATGAAAGGGAAGGTAATCACCGCTGCATTACTTGAGGCCCGATCCGCATTTTCCCTGTAAACCAGCTGACAGAACAAAAGAAAAGCCCAGAAGCAGGTGCCCTGAACTTTTTCGAGACTTCATATTTTCACTGCCGATTCTATTCGGATGTCCGGGGGTAATCGCTGTTTCACCCGGATCCTGAAAATTATTCTTCACAGGAAACAGACCAGGTCATTGCTAAAAATCCGAGCTGATCTTCGGTGACTGTGCCTCCACTGTCCCTGCAGTCCTGAACACTTTTTGAATACCCGCTGTAGCTGAATGCTGCAGCCATGAGGAAAGTAGTGACCAGGAAAATTACAATGAGAAGGTATTTCCCTTTTCTCGTTTTCAATCCGGATGCCTCCTCCACAAATATTGTCCTGTCTTTCCTTCTTCTAGTCTGCTGTTTCGTTTTCCTTTCGGCTGATGTCATTTTACATAACGGTCAGCGGAAAACTATTCTTTCACAAGAAAAGGGCGCCGTCCTTCGACCCGGCTGCTCAAATCTTTCATGGACAGCTTTTTTTCTGTGTCTGCTTTTTGAAATTCTTCATACATTTCCTTGGGCAGCGTATCAAATTCCGCCTGTTCTTCAATGGAAAGTCCATACCAGACTTCGGTAATGCCGCTCCAGTAGATGGCTCCAAGGCACATTGGACATGGTTCACAGTTCGTGTAAAGCACGCAGTCGGACAAGTTTAATGTCTGCAGCTTTCTTCCTGCTTTTTGAATCGCACGCATTTCTCCGTGGGCTGTCGGATCAAAGGATGCTTTGGCATCGTTCACACCGTACGATACTGCTTCCCCGTTTCTTACAATAATTGAAGCAAAGGGGCTCTGCCCTGCCTTCACGTTATCCTCTGCCATCCGAATACATTTTTTTATCCAGTAGTCATGAATTTCTGCCATTTTTACCGCCTCCTGCTCCTGCTTTTCCCTCTTTTGTTTTCTTTTAGGCTTTATGTAGAGATAAATTGAGGGAAAGGCTGAATGAAAAATCCGGGAAGACATTGCTGGTCGTCGTGTGGCCAGACTGTTTATCAGGAACCGTTAGTATGAGGAGAGAGAATGGTTCAGGTTCAGGAAAAGAGGGGGTCCTATTGTTCAGGAGGGTGGGCAGGCACGGCAATTCTACCAAACAGGGGCGGAATTCTTCCAGCTTCTCTCCGGGATAGTACCAAACTCCGGCCGAAATTCTACCAACTTTTCATATATTTCTATCAAATAAGAATAATACTACCAAATCACAGATTAATTCTACCAACTTTCTTTATAATTCTGCCGGCCTCACCTGCGGGAAAACTTAAAAAGCCTCCAGCACAGGTCCGAAGACGCTGTCCTGAAGGCAGAAACTAAGCAAAAAATGATGTGGAAACCCACTGGAAAATTTTATATCCGAAATATATCCCGAATATCCCCATAATTCCGGGAAGTGCCGGTGGAGCTGGTATCGGGAGCTTTATCCAGGCAAAAAGAAAACCTACAATCGATCCCGCAAGCAGTGCCAATAAAACATCCTGCATTTTGTTCACCTTCCTTGTGTTCGTCTGGAACCAAATTTTCTCACTTTCTTCATAGTAGCAGAAAGAGGTACGGACATCTAGTGATAAAATTCCTATTTAGAAAATAATTTCATAGCAAATTGAAATAATGTCAGATACATCACAGGTGAACTTTTTATCATTTTCAACCCTGCATTTATTAATCTTTTTCCGTCAGCTTTGCGTACTAAAAGCCGTCCCCCGTTTCGGGGACGGCCTTGAAGCTGTATCTGCTACATTCTTTCCGGAGCGTTGACTCCAACGACTTTCAGAGCATCTGCCAGCGTAATGCGGACGGCTTCTACAAGAGCAAGCCGGGCTTTAGTCAGCTCTTCATCGTCTGTGAGTACTTTTTCTGCATTGTAAAAGCTGTGCAGTGTTTGTGCCAGCTCGTAAACGTAGTTTGTAATACGGTGTGGTGCATGACGTTTCGCTGCATCCACGAGTGCTTCCGGATATTCTCCGATTTTTTTCATCAGATCCTGATCTTTTTCACTTGAAAGTGGAGAAAGATCAGCTTCCGGATCAATGTTCCAGCCTTTTTCCTCTGCCTGACGAAGCATGCTGCAGATGCGGGCGTGGGCATACTGTACGTAGTAAACCGGATTTTCGTTGGATTCCGATTTGGCCAGCGTAAGATCAAAATCAAGGTGGGTTTCTGCGGCGCGCATCGCAAAGAAGTAGCGGGTCGCGTCGATGCCGACTTCTTCCATAAGCTCACGCATCGTCACGGCGTTGCCGGTTCGTTTGCTCATTTTAACTTTTTCGCCGTTCTCAAACAGATTAACCATCTGGATGATCTGCACTGTCAGCTGCTCTTTTTCATAACCGAGCGCCTGGATGGCCGCCTGCACCCGCGGAATGTATCCATGGTGGTCTGCTCCCCATATGTTGATCAGTTCATCAAAGCCCCGGTTGAATTTGTCTTTATGATAGGCAATATCCGGAGTCAGGTACGTGTAAGTGCCATCGTTTTTAATCAGCACGCGGTCTTTATCATCCCCGAACTCTGTGGAACGGAACCAGACTGCTCCTTCATGCTCGTATGTTTTTCCGCGCTTGTCCAGTTCATCAAGCACCGGCTGAATTTTATTTTCGTCGTACAGGGAGGATTCAGAGAACCAGTTGTTAAACGTCACCCGGAAATCAGCCAGGTCGTTTTTCAGTTTATCAGTTTCCCGCTTCAGCCCGTATTCACGGAAAAAATCGCGGCGCTTTTCTTCTTCTTCCTCTTTAAAACGGTCGCCGTAGTTTTCGGCAATTTCTTTCGCAAAACCGATAATGTCTGCCCCGTGGTAGCCGTCTGCAGGCATCTCTGCTTCTGCTCCGACTTCCTGGAGATAGCGAGCTTCCAGAGAAAGTGTCAGGTTGTCGATCTGATTTCCGGCGTCGTTGATATAATATTCGCGGGAAACATTGTATCCCGTCTTATCAAGGATATTGGAAAGGGAATCTCCTACGGCTGCACCGCGGGCGTGCCCTAAGTGAAGTGTTCCCGTAGGGTTGGCGGAAACAAACTCCACCTGGACGCTTGTTCCCTGTCCGTAATTTGAGCGGCCAAATTCCTCCGGTTCTGCAAGGACGGTCCGGACGATATCACTCAAATAATCCTTTTTCATAAAGAAATTAATAAATCCGGGACCGGCAATATCAAGCTTTTCCACACTGGCTGCTTCGTAGTTAATATTCGCTTTAATATCTTCTGCAATCATTTTCGGGGCTTTTTTTGCCGTGCGTGCGAGCTGCATTGCCAGATTGGAGGCAAAGTCCCCGTGGTTTTTATCTTTGGGGGTTTCGATAACGATTTCCGGTATTTCCTCTTCCGATGCAAGACCTGCGGTGAGTACCGCCTGCTTCAGCTCTTCTTTCAGTCCTTGTTTAAGATCTTCTACCTGGCTCATTGAGCAACCTCCTCAAATGTCACTTTCATGTTATACGTGCCGGTAACGGACCCCTGGAGGGTCAGTACATACACCAGAGTAATGGTTCCTTTCCCCTGTTCCTCGTCCCACTCGTAATTCACTTTTTCTGTGTCGGTTTCCATCGCCATCGGTCCGTACACGCTGTGATAAGTACCTTCCGTTTTGATGCCTTCCACAAACCGCTGGTTCATTGCAATCGCTCCGCTTCTGCGGACCGAAAGATTCCCATCCCGGAGCTGAATTGTCTGAGTGGTCCGTGCTTCCTTCTCTTCCCTCGGTTCCTGGAAGCGGAGCACCATCAGGCCGCCTCTCCAGAGTACTTCTCCGGAAGCGTCCATGGAATGTTTTTCCCGCTGTTTTCCGTCCCGGATCGTTGTCCGGATAGAGATATCGACCGGCATTCTATTTTCCTTCATATAAATTTCACCCGTCCTTTTCCTTTATAACCAGACAATTATAACGGACAACCCGGGCACGCTTCAAGTTTTCTGACTGACTTTTTAAGGGGCTGCAGCTTTTTTACTGTGCAGCCAATGCCGGGGGACCCTGGATGACAAAAGAAGGCCGTGTAAATTACCGCGGCCTTCTTTTGTGCATGTGTTCCGGCTTTTTTCAGCTTCTTTTATAATTTGAACCCGAGCATCATTTCGCGGATCATTTTCGCCGCTGCCACAGCCGTTTTTTCGGAATGGTCGTATGCCGGACAGACTTCCACGAGGTCGCACCCGACGACTTCCACACCAGATGAAGCGATGGCGTGAAGAGCTTCGAGAAGCTCTTTGGAGGTAATCCCTCCGGCCTCCGGAGTCCCTGTCCCCGGAGCATAAGCCGGGTCCAGCACATCGATATCAAGAGTAACGTATACTTTTCGTCCTTCAAGCTCCGGGAGTTTTTTCTTCAGAGGTTCCGCTACATCAAACCGGCTCATGTGCATGCCGGATGTTTCGGCATAGGTGAATTCTTCTTTCATGCCTGAACGGATACCGAAAGAATAAACATTTTCCGGACCGAGCAGCCGGCTTATTTTGCGTATCGGCGTGGAATGGGAAAGCGTTTCTCCTTCATATTCCTCTCTAAGATCTGCATGGGCATCTATATGAATAACTGCCAGATCGCCCCATTTTCTACAGGCTGCTTTGACGACGGGCCATGATACCAGATGTTCCCCGCCAAGACCGACGGGGAACTTCTCGTCCTGAAATAATTGATCGGCAAATGCTTCTATTCTGTCCAGACTTTTAGCGGCGTTGCCAAAAGGCAGGAGCATGTCCCCGGCATCGTGTACACTCAGCTCTTCCAGATCCCGGTCCAGATAAACGCTGTATTCCTCCAGGCCGATTGAAGCTTCCCGTATCCGGTTCGGACCGAAACGGGAGCCCGGGCGGAAGCTCACGGTGTAGTCCATCGGCATTCCGAAAATGACGAGGTCCGCTTCATCATATCCTTTATCCGACATGATAAACTTCCGGCCGGAATATCCTTCATCAAAAAACATAGCTTTTTATTCTCCTTCTGTCAGATCTTTGACGAACTTCGGCAGAGCGAAAGACGCAAGATGAATATCTTTGGTGTAGTACTTTGTATCAAAATGATGAAAACGGTCTTCGTCCAGCTGCAGCGGATCGTACACTTTGGAGCCCATAGTGAATGTCCATAGGCCGCTCGGGTACGTCGGAATGCTGGCTGTATAAAGACGGGTTACCGGAAAGACTTCCGAAATGTCCCGGTAGGCGTCTGTAATCAGCTTTTTATGAAACCATGGATTGTCGGTCTGTGCCACAAAAATACCGTCTTCCTTCAGCGCTTTGGAAATGCCTTCATAAAAGCCTTTTGTAAACAGATTAACCGCCGGTCCGACCGGTTCCGTGGAATCAACCATGATCACGTCGTACTGGCTGCTGCTTTCCGCAATGTGCATAAATCCGTCAGCTACCTTTACGTCTACGCGCGGATCCTCCAGTGCTCCTGCTATGGATGGAAGGTACTGTTTGGAATACTCAATAACTTTCCCGTCAATTTCCACGAGCGTAGCTTTCTGCACTTCAGGATGCTTGAGGATTTCCCGGATAACCCCGCCGTCCCCTCCGCCGACAACGAGGACGTTTTCCGGGTTCGGGTGTGTATGAAGGGGTACGTGGGCGATCATTTCGTGGTAGACGAATTCGTCTTTTTCTGTCGTCATTACCATGCCGTCCAGAAGAAGCATGTTACCGAATTCTTCTGTTTCCACTATATCCAGCTGCTGGAAATCTGTCTTCTCACTGACAAAAGTCCGCTTGATTTTGGCTGTAATGCCGAAGTGCTCTGTCTGTTTTTCTGTAAACCATATGCTCACGTAATGTATCCTCCTTCTTTTATGTATTCATACTTCTTTAAAAGTACCTAAAATATCCTTCCTGCGCAAGAAAGAAACGAAAAAATCTCCTTCCATCTGTTGTGGAAGGAGATTTCCCAGCTTGTTGATTAAGTGTTTTTCATGTATAGATAGACGGTTTCCTGCTTCCGCCTTCCGGG
>REBZ01000122.1 GCA_007692495.1 Alkalicoccus sp. | reverse complement strand
AGTTCGCTGTTGCCGGAGAAAAACTTCGCTTCGGCCTGCCGTGGAGAAGCTCTCCAACTTACTCCGCAGCAGGTGCAGAGAGCCCGAGGGCATATCGACACGGAGCTTTAACAGTGACACTATGCAGCATCATTGCATCGTGATGAATGAAAATGCCCTTTTATCGTAATGGAACCTCCTATCCAAATAAGAGGAACGAAGCATGTTTAGAAGGGAGGTCCAGACCCTGCAATGTCTTTTTTTACCGTAAGCTGTAGTGGACATGGAGGACTCCGGCCCGCCCGGAAAGCCTCCCCATGGAAACGATGGCCGCCAGTCTTTACTTAGCTGCTTTATTTTCAAGGCAGCCTCCAGAAAAAAACACAAAGCAGGCATTTCGAAAATGCAGCAGCAATGCCGGCACTTCAAAGCTGCCGGCATTACCTTTAAAAAAATTCTATGATGAGACGCGACGTGAGCATCATCCAAACTTTTGTATATTGAAAAGCTGGGCATACTTACCATTTTGAGCCATAAGCTCCTGGTGACTGCCTGTTTCGGCGATTTTCCCGTTTTGCATGACAATAATTTTATCAGCATGAGTGACAGTAGCGAGTCGATGAGCAACGATAAACGTTGTCCTTTCCTTCGCCAGTCGTTCGAGAGAGTCCTGTATCAGCTTTTCACTTTCAAGATCCAGGGCACTGGTAGCTTCATCGAAAATAAGGATCTGTGGATTTTTCAGAAATACACGGGCAATTGCTACACGCTGCTTCTGCCCACCGGAAAGTTTCACTCCACGCTCTCCAATTTTAGTATCATATCCCTCAGGAAGTTCTGAAATGAAATCGTGGGCATTAGCCGCTCTGGCCGCTGCATACACCTCTTCATCATCCGCTTCCGGATTACCCATTTTTATATTAAACATAATAGAATCGCTGAAAATAATATTATCCTGCAGAACCATCCCTATTTTGTCACGGAGTGTACGCACCTGGTAATCCCTTATATCCCGGCCGTCCACCCGGATGCTCCCTTCTGTAACATCATAAAATCTTGGTATCAGGCTCATAATTGTACTCTTGCCGCCGCCGCTCATTCCAACAACGGCAACCGTTTCTCCACTGTAGGCCCGAAAGCTGACGTCATGAAGAACCTCTTCATCGTCGTAGGAAAAAGAAACGCGGTCAAATTCCACCTCTCCACTGGCGTAAGAATAAGGTACAGCTTTGTTCCGGTCAGTAATGTCATACTTCTCATCAATCAGTTCAAACATCCGGTCCATCGAAGCAATAGACTGCACCAGAGTTGTAGAAGAATTAATGAGGCGGCGAAGTGGATTATACAGTCTGTCCATATAAGTAGCAAATGCGACCATTGTTCCTACCGTAAGGTCCGCCTGTATCACCATAATAGCAGCTACAAAAATCACGATCAGCGGTGCTACATCTGTGATCGTGTTGACTACTGCAAACGTCTTTGCATTCCATTTTGTATGATCAACAGCTCGTCCAAGGAAATTTTGATTATGCTTTCCAAACTCTTCCTGCTCATGCGGTTCCAGTGCAAAGCTTTTTATTACACTCATCCCCTGCAATCTCTCATGAAGATGCCCCTGTACGTCTGCAAGCGCCTGGGATCTCCTTCGCGTCAGATCACGCAGTCTCGCATAAAAGAATTTAACAGACATCGCATACAGGGGCAGAAGTGCCACCGCTGCTATTGTAAGCCACGGATCGAGTGTCAGCATAATAACGATCGCTACGATGATCGTAAACATATCAATCCATATATTCATCATACCTGTGATAATAAAGTTCTTCGTCTGCTCAACATCGTTAATAACCCGTGAGATAACTTCACCGGATTTTCTGTTGGCATAAAACTTCAGGCTCAGCTTCTGCAGGTGCGTAAACAGCTGGTCCCGGATATCATAGAGTATTTTGTTACCTGTCCACTGGGCAAAATACTGACGGTAATATTCAATAGGCGGCCGGAAGAGAACAAAAAGAATGAACGCTCCTCCCATAAGCCAGTAAAGCATATTCAGCTGTTCTCCGGTCGTCAGCCCTTCTCCGCCGATAATGTCATCAATAACAAATTTTAAAATGAGCGGTATAAGGAGCGGAATTCCAAACTTCAGCATTCCGATGGCTACCGTAATAAGAATCTGCTTCCAGTACGGTTTCACAAACTGCATGTATCTTCTAATGCTGTCCAACGTTCACACTCCTTCCTTGCAAGAAAAAAGATGTCCAAAAGGCTCCTGCCTTAGAGGACATCTCCTTCGTTATTGTCTCACCGATGCTGCAAAAATCGTTCATACCAGTATTCAATAAACCCGGGCTCAAACGGCCCTTTCTGAGAGCTGATCCAGGAAACCAGCTCATCGACTGCTTTACGAAGAATTATTTCTACTTCTTCCGGGTAATTCATCTGCCTTTTATGCAGGTCGAATTCATCCTCGTCCAGCAGCTTGTAAGTCATATCCGGAAAGACCTTAATATCAAGATCGTAATCTATATATTTCAGCGCCTCCGTATCATACGTGAAAGGAGTTCCGAGATTGCAGTAATAGTATATTCCATCGTTGCGGATCATCCCTATTACATTAAACCAGCTGTCAGAAGTGAAATAGCAGATAGCCGGCTCTCTTGTACGCCATTTTCTGCCGTCAGACTCCTCTACGAGAATGCGGTCGTTACCGCCGATTACTTCGTGCGTAGTTCCTTTAAGCACCACTGTTTCTTCCCATACTCGGTGAAGGGTGCCGTTATGCTTGTAGCTCTGTACTTCAATCGTACTTCCTACCGTCGGAAAATCCACATCCCTTCTCCTTTCTACTGCTTTTCCGCCGGCTTTCGGTGTGTCACCATCCTGTCTTTCGGATCAAGATATAAATCAAATGGGGGTGTCTCTCTTAAATGATGCTTTAATTTAAAATAACTCACCTTTTCTGCGTCATCCCCGGACATACAAGGATATTCTCCAGTTTCCATCAAATACTTATCGCAGGCGATCTGAACCCGGTCAATATGGTAAGGCATTTCAGGATCTTCAAATATCTCGTACGTTTCTTTCGACATGTAAAATGGCCGGTCCGGGACGCCTCCAAGATAGGAAATTAAAAATTCAGCATCGATTTCATTGTTTTGTTTTACAATGGTACGGAGAGATAGACGGTTGTCGGATTTTTCCGCATAATAATTTACAGCTTTACGGACCTCCTCCAATGACGCCTCTACAATTTCCGGTTCTTTTTCTGTTGATTTATCCTTTTTGCGTTCTTTCCGTTTTTTGCCGAACATGAGGTGTTCCCCCTTTTGGAAAGTGACTTTTCAACACACGGCCGACAGCAATCATTTTTTAACTGTGCTTTCTCATTTTTCATTATACTATTCTTTGCTTTTCTATGCATGATTGA
>REBZ01000215.1 GCA_007692495.1 Alkalicoccus sp. | reverse complement strand
CCCTGCGGCTGCAGCAGGGAAATAAGGAGGAGTTTTCTATTATGAAAAACTTCCTTATTAAAGCCGTTTTTTCGATAGGCTCTGTTAAAGCTCCGTGTTATTTTTGGAGTGCCTGCGGCTTTTTCACCTGCCGCGCCCGCGGCTTCCCTGACGGCCGGGAGGATCTTCCCGCTTTCTTTTTCCGCAGGCGTCTCTGCCCTGTCACCGGTTTTACGGAAGAAGAAATAGGAATCATAAAAAGCAGAAGGATATCTCCTCCACGGCAGAGCTGAAGCGAAGTTTTCTGCATCTACCAACACAGGACTGTAACAGAGCTTTTCGATAAAGAGATGGCTTTCCCTCCGTAACGGCGGAGACGCCGGTGGGATTGAGCGCGTCAGACCACGGCGCAGGCCTAACAGCTGAAGACCAGCCCTACGGCAAGCTTCCGTCAGAGAAGGAGCTTATCCAACGACAGGAATAACTATTCTGCACCGATCATTTAATCAACAAGCTGAAGGGCCTGTCAGATGAAACTGACAGGCCCTGATCCCGGTAAGGACGTTCTTTCTTTACAGAACACCGGTTTATAAATAGTCTTCTTCGCCCCGCAGCGTTTTCATGATGCCGAAGCACATTAAAATAATAATAATCGACAGTGGCAGAGCCAGAACGACTATAGCCGTCTGAAAGGCATCCAGCCCGCCTATCGCAAGAAGAATGGACGTTGCCGACACAAAGATAATGCCCCACATTACCTTAATGGTCGGCGGCGGATTCAGCTTTCCTCCGGTGGACTGGCTCCCGAGTACAAATGTAGCCGAGTCGGCGGAGGTTACAAAGAAAATGAGGACGATAAACATGGCAACCACAGAAACAAGAAGACTCAGCGGGAGTTCCTGTAAAACTGTGAAGAGAGCTGTTTCAAGCGGCTGGCTGGAAATATCGACGCCGTCGTAAAGCTCCATATGGATCCCTGTGCCTCCGACCATCGCAAACCAGAAAAACGTCACAAGGCTTGGTGCCAGTATGACTCCGGAAATAAATTCACGGATGGACCGGCCCCGGGAAACCCGGGCGATAAACATACTCACAAATGGAGTCCAGGAAATCCACCATGCCCAGTAAAAAACTGTCCAGATCTGTGTCCATTCTGCTTCCTGAGCATCCACCGGACTCATGCGGAGCCCCATAGGAATAAACGTTGATGCATAGTGGGAGAGGCTCGACGCAAACATATTCAATAGAAATAACGTCGGCCCCGTAAAGGCAATAAATAGGAGAAACGCGCCGGAAAGCGAGATGTTAATCGTGCTCAAATACTTAATGCCGCGGTGAATCCCGGTCGTTGCCGACACAATAAAAATTATCGTGATAACGGCCATAATTAAAAGCTGTACAAAAAAGTTATACGGTACTCCGAAAAGAAACTGCAGGCCGGAGTTAATCTGCTGGGCACCGAGCCCGAGAGATGCTGAAACACCGAATATAGTAGCGAATACGGAGACTATATCCACGGTGTGCCCCCATCCGCCCTTCATATGGTTCGGGAAAAGGGGGATAAGGGTCGCGCTCATCAGACCCGGTGCCTTGTAGCGGAACTGCTGCAGGGCAAGAGCCAGGGCTACGAGGGCATAAATAGCCCAGGCGTGAAGCCCCCAGTGGAGCCACGTATACGTAACGCCCCCGACAGCATCCGCGGCTGTTCCACCTTCTCCTGAAGGAGGGGAGGAAAAATGTCCGACCGGCTCCGACACTCCGAAGAAAAAGAGGCCGATACCAATTCCTGCAGAAAAAAGCATGGAAAACCACGTACCTCTGCTGAATTCCGGTTTCTCATCCGGCTTCCCGAGACGGATGCGACCGTACTTACTGAAGGCAAGATACACTGCAAAAATAAAAAATAAAGTAGCGATTAACTGAAAGTACCACCCGAACGTTTGAAACATAAACGACTGGAGCAAAAGAAATAATGCTTCCATCTGATCGGGTATTAAAACACCTATGGCAACGAAAGACGCTGCCAGTAAAACGGAAACTTTTAATACAATCGTAAAGCGTTCATTCACATTAATTCTTCCTTTCCATGTTGGACTCTGCCCCTTAGTATACATAGCCATAGAAAAAGGGTAAGGTGTTGAGCAACATTATTACCTATACTCCTTTAAGATAGTCACCTGTAAATAGAAATAATTTCCTTTAATAACAACAATTAAATTCCTGGGTGAAACGACTTAATTGTATGGAAAAACGATAAATCGACCGAGAAAATCCACAGAGAAGGTCTCAATTTCACCGGATGTGTTTTAGAAGATAAAGACAATGGGAATACTTTTGAAATAACGAAAGGAGGAAGACAGGATGAACAAAAAAGTAGTGAAAGGTATTGTTACAGCTGCAGCCGCAGCTTTAATAGCAGGCTGCGGAGATGTGGAAGAGGAAAATACCGGAGAAGGCGGCCGGGAAGGCGGCAACAATAATAACCTGGAAGTAGATGATGAAGAAGCATCGGAGGAAGACGGGGATGCTGAAGCTTCGGAGAATATAGAAAATGAAGAAAGCAATGAATCAGGTGCAGGAGAAGGAAATGGTCAGGCCTCAGCTGAAATGGAAAACACAGAAGGTGAAAGTGTCGGCACGGTTTCTTTTTATGAAGAAGAGGACGTTGTACGAGTGGAAGCAGACATAGAAAACGTCGATACTGGCTATCACGGTTTCCATCTTCATGACGAGGCTGTCTGTGAGCCGGAAGAGGATTTCACGACGGCAGAAGGACATTATAACCCCGATGATTCCGACCATGCAGAACACCCGGGCGATATGCCCCCGCTTCTCGTAAATGAAGATGGTACAGCTTCTCTTTCATTTACAACAGATCGTTTTACGGTGGAGGAGCTGCTGGAAGAAGAAGTTGCTGTCATGATTCACGAGGATCCGGATAACTTCGGCCATATTCCGGACCGTTACGTTTCAGAAGAAAGCGGAGAGCCGGGGCCGGATGAGGAGACCCTTGATACAGGCGATGCCGGTGACCGTTACGCATGCGGGGTTGTAGAGGAGACAAGCTGATTCGTACTTTAAAAAGATCTTTTTTATGTATAGATATACGCTGCCCTGCTTTCGCTTTCCGGGCGGGCCGGGCTCAGCTGATTTCTTCCGTCTAAACGGATCTTCGCCTCGGCCTTTATCGCCGAGAAGTCGTCCCTGCGGCTGCAGACCAGTAAACATTTTACTCAGAAATGTAAGGAATTCTTCGTACAAAAAGAGGGGAAGCCCGCTGCGGTATAAGGCAGAACGGGCTTTTTTTACGTCTTTTCCACCCAGGACTGAACCTGCGGAAGTACCGTAACGGCCTGAATGAGCAGTCCGAGACCTGCACAGGCAAGATGAATAATAAGCACTTCCTGAAAAAAGTAGGTCTGAACGATGATCCATATAACGAG
>REBZ01000220.1 GCA_007692495.1 Alkalicoccus sp. | reverse complement strand
GGCGCTTTGACCATCCCAGAAAATTGTGTTCCTGGCAGGAACAGCATTCGTTTTATTTCTCGCTTACACAAATATGTTTATGTAACGATCTTCTGAAAGGTGCCCGTTCCGGTTTTCTGCTGGAGCGGGCACCTTTACGGATTTTTGACTTCCGAAGATATTTCGGAAAAACTAAAAGAGGAAATGCAGGGGGAAGAAGCGAACAAAGGAATTGAAAGGATTCTAAAAACAGAGGAGGACGCTGGTATGTTCTGGAACACTGCGGAAGCCATGGAAGATTTGTTATGTGAATTGACAAGCTGGGAAAGCCGGACGTTTTCCCAGGGAGAAAAAGATTTTCCTATCAAGCTGCAGGATAAGCTCCGGGAGCTTCCTTATTTTCAGAAGTATAAAAATTATGTCAGTCTTCATGACGCAGATAAAGGCAGGCGTTCATTGACGGCCCTGTACCGGCATCCGGATGCCGGAATTAAAAATACTGTCGTACTGCTGAGTCACTTTGATACAGTGCAGACAGAAGAGTACGGCCACCTGGAGCCGTTTGCTTTCGAACCCCGGACGCTTACGAAAAAGTTCGGGGAAGAAGCAGAGACGCTGCCGGAAGCGGCCAGGACAGATCTGGAATCGGGGGATTATCTTTTCGGTCGTGGGACGATGGACATGAAAATGGGTATTGTTCTGCATCTCCACCTCATCGAACAGGCCATAGCTGAAGAATGGCCGATGAACCTGCTGATTTTAACAGTACCCGATGAAGAGGTGGATTCTGCCGGTATGCGGACGGCCGTACCTGAACTGCTGCGGCTGAAGGAACAGCATGAGCTTTCCTATTCCCTGTTTTTAAACAGCGAGCCGTCTTTTACGCAGCGGCCGGGAGATTCTCTCCATTACATTTACACCGGAGCTATGGGGAAAATAATGCCCGCCGCCCTGTTTTTCGGAAAGGAAACACACGTGGGGGAACCGCTGAGCGGCATCACGGCTACATATATGGCTTCCTACGTTTCTCAGGATATGGAGTGGAGCCCTTCGTTTCGTGAAGAAAAATTCGGGGAAAAAACGCCCCTTCCAGTGTCACTTCAGCTGAGAGATCTGAAAACAGAATATTCCACGCAGACCCCGTACCGGGCTGCATCGCTGTTCAATGTTTTTACACTGGAGAAGGATGCCGGAGAAATTCTCGACATTTTTGAGCATACTGTCAAAAAAGCGATGGAGAGGTGCAGCAGCGATTATAAAGCCCTCTGCCGGCGGGAAGGGATCCAAGGAATGGGAGCTGTCCGGACGATCCGTTATGAAGAGCTTTACCGCTACGTCTTGGACAAGTTCGATGAGGATATTATCGGAGAATCGGTACGGATGGTGACAGAGGAAGAATCGTGGGATGATCGTGAGCAGTCTGTCCGGCTCGCAGGGGAATGGATGCTGCTCTGTCCGGAACTCGCTCCGGCGGTGGTAATATTTTATGCTCCGCCATACTACCCTTCTGTCAATTCTTCTTATGAAGAGAAAATTGAAAAGGCAGTAGAAGAAATTGAAAAAGTATCCGCAGGCAGCAACTTTCCAATGAAAAGAATCCATTATTTTAACGGTATATGCGACCTCAGCTACGTTAATTATGAAAAAGATGAAAGCGAGCTTGATGTCTACCGCCGAAACACGCCGGTGTGGGGGGAGGGATACTCGATCCCTTTCCGTGAAATGAAAAAGCTTCAGGCTCCGGTTCTCAACGTCGGACCGTTCGGTAAAGATCCCCATCAGAGGACGGAGCGTCTGCACCGGGAAAATGCGTTCAGACACACGCCAAAAATGCTTCGAACGCTGCTGAAAGTGTGGCAGGAAGCAGAATAAAAGCAGCTGCCGTTTTTTCAGCAATTATTATAGATTTCTTTTCATTTTCTAGAGGTTTATGCGACAACTATTTTGGGGAAACCTGTTATAGTGGAAGCTGTAAGAAGTTAAGCATACCCCCACTTTTTTTCATGAAGATTTCCCCCTTAAAGATCTTCATAAAAGCAGAAGCCGTCCGGATAATTCCGGGCGGCTTTTGTCATGTGTTCCCCTTCGTCATAGTCATTGACAGAAAGAACCGCTGGTGGTAATATACCCATATAGGTATTTGAATGTGACAGGTCCGGGACATAAAAAGGGGGAAGAAAACAGATGGATTTTCTTATTAACATTGCGTTTGCAGCTGCGGCCGTTTTCCTTTTCTGGAAAATGTTTATGCCGGCTAAAGGCGTTAAAAGCATTTCCACAGAGGAGCTGAAATCACGCCTCGGGGAAAAAGATGTTCAGTATGTTGATGTCAGAACGCCTGCCGAGTATAAGGGAAACCATATTCGGGATTTTAAAAATATCCCGCTGCATCAGCTTGGATCCAAATCAGACAAGCTGGACAAAAGCAGGGAAACGATGCTTATATGCCAGAGCGGCATGCGAAGCAGCCGGGCAGCAAAAACGTTGAAAAAGCAGGGGTTTACGAATGTTGTTAACGTAAAGGGTGGTATGAGCTCCTGGAAATGACGGAATAAGATATAGAGAATGACAAAACAGCTGTTTTGTGGGTGATACGGAGTTTCTTCGCTGCTTGTAAAGTATTTTAATACGGCAGCGGATTTCGGTCACGAAGCACAAATTTTCTGTAAGCAGAGCTGTTAATGTTCATTGCTGTTACTGGAAAAAACACGCTTTAACCGGTCTGCTGTGAAATGCAGAGAAGGGAAGCCTGTCAGCAGCAAACAACTTTATCACAAAAACTGTCCCTGAATGCCGGGGGCAGTTTTCTTTGATTTGATGCTGGCCGGAGGAAACTTCGCTCCAGCTCTGCCGTGGGGGAGCCTCCGGCTGGCACTGCGTCCTGCGGTATCTTCCAATTTCCTTATTCCATAGGCGTCCGCCGGTTTCCGCTTTGTTCATTCCCTTGTTGGTGTTTCTTTTCCTACATCGCCTGTAGTAAAATGGCATGAATATCCAAAAAAAGGAGGAGGGTGTTTATGATTAAGGGACTGAAGGAGTTTGCATTAAAAGGAAACGTAGTGGATTTAGCCGTTGCAGTCGTTTTTGCAGCAGCTTTTGGCCAGGTCATTTCCGCCTTCGTAAATCATATTATGACTCCGCTGATCGGTATTATCATTGGCGGGGTTAACATTGAAAGTGCAGCTGTCATAATTGGAGAAGCGGAAGTGCGTTACGGCATGTTTCTGCAGTCCTTGATCGATTTCAGCATTATTGTTCTGTCACTTTTCATTTTTGTGAAAGCTTATCAGCTGCTGAAACAAAAAGAAACGTCAGAGCCGGATGAACAAACGCTCCTCCTGCGGGAAATCAGAAACTCGCTGCAAAAATAGCAGAATTCTTATTTATACCGTTTTCCTTCATATTTGAACCGCTATTTCTCATAAAAAAACACAAACAGTCTGCTTGAACATCAAGCCTTTTTCAGCAGATAATGGAGGAACAAGAAAGATTGTGAGGGGGCCGTATTCATTATGGAGTGGAAGGAAAA
>REBZ01000055.1 GCA_007692495.1 Alkalicoccus sp. | reverse complement strand
TACGTTCAGAAGAAGACTTTATCAACAGTATAAAGCCTTCATGACCACCGGTCATGAAGGCTTCATAATTGAAACGGAATTATTTATTTTTAGTTATTCTGTCTTCCTTATCACCGTTGTCATCTTCTGATGGGGTTACTTCTTCTGCCTGCTGGAGAAAAGCAGGTGTTTTACCAACAGCTCCCCATACAAAAACGATCACTACACTAAGCACGAGTACAAGGACGGGGGCGACAAATATTAAAAAGTCCTGCAAATCCATGGTGTGCACCTCCTCGGTTATTTTCTTCCTTCCACATAGTCTGCGTCAAACAGAAAGAGACGCATGAGCAGATAGAGGGAGGGAATCAGCAGCAGAAATCCTCCGACAAACGCTGCAATCAGCGCAATTGCCATAGTTTCATTCGTGAATCCATCGTAAATAGTCAGGTAAGGATACAGAAGGTACGGCAGATGGGAAGCACCATAGGCAAAAAAGGCAGCGAAATACTGAACCATAACTAATATAAAGGCGGTTCCGTACATTTTTCTTTTCCAAATAAAAAACACAGCGCCGAGGAATGCAATGAGAGAAATGGCAAACATCCACCATAAATCAACCATCCCCATGAAGTGTTCTTCATTTCTCTGGCCGAGAAGAAAAAACACGACTACTCCCATTATTATAGAAGGGAAAGACCAGAACAGAGCGTACTTGCGCAGCAGTTCCAGAGCGTTAAAGTCTTTTGCCCGATAAGCATAATATGTCAGAAAAGCCGCGGAAATAAAGAGCACACTGACGATTGCAAGAATGACTACACCCCAGGAATAAAGACTTCCGAACAGCTCTCCGTATAAAAGCTGGACACCGCCGTTATCGACAGTAATATATCCGCCCTCCGAAATGGTGAGAACTGTCGTAAGGGAAGCAGGAATCAGCAGTCCCGTTGCCCCGTATAAAAAGCTGTAAAAATCACTTTCCTCTGCTCCATATGTGGCAAATGCGTAATACGAGCCCCGTATCGCAAGAAGGATAATAGCCACGCTGCCCGGAATGAGCAGCGCGGTTCCGTAATAATAGGCTGTATCCGGAAAGAAGCCGACGATTCCTATAAAGAAAAATACGAGGAATACGTTCGTAACTTCCCATACCGGCGAAAGGTAACGCTGAATGACTCCATGAATAATATGATCTTTTTTCGTTTTTTTAGAATAGTAGCTGAAAAAACCGGCACCAAAATCAACCGATGCTACAATTAAATATCCGTATAGAAACAGCCATAGTACAGTAATCCCGACTACTTCGTAAGTCATCTTTCCACCTCAACTCTCCACCACGTTTTAAAATTATACTTCATAATTTGTAATTCCTCTTTTACGCATTTCCCGTTCCACCGGGTTCCGCTTAAACATTTTACGCAGTACAAATACAAAGGTAACGCCGAGTACGGTGTAAAGAATAGCAAACAGGATAAGCATTAAGCCGACATGATCGGAAGTAGTGGCGGCTTCGGATGTTCGCATAAAGCCGTTCAATATCCACGGCTGCCTTCCTACTTCAGTAAATATCCAGCCTGATTCCATCGCGATAAGGGAAAGAGGCCCTCCGGCTGCGATCATGATCAGCAGCGGTTTGTTAAATGCATTCCAGCGGCCGCTCCAGTTTATTACAGCAAACAGCACACTGACAAATGCCAGATACATACCGATAAAGACCATCAGATCGAAGAAATAGTGTACGAATAATGGTGGCAGAACGTCTTCGTCAAAATCGTTCAGGCCGGTAACTTCTGTATCCGGTGAAAATCCTGCAAGAATACTCAAAGCATAAGGAATTTCCAGCGCATACTTAACTTCATTGTCCTCGGTCAGCACACCTCCGAGAATGAGCGGAGCTTCTTCTTCGGTTTCAAAATGCCATTCTGCAGCAGCCAGCTTCTCCGGCTGATATTCGTGGAGGTACTTTCCGGAAAAGTCACCGATGAGAGCTGTAGCTACTGCAAATACAGCAGCAGAAACCATCGTGAGGTGCAGGGCTTTTTTGTGGTAAACAGATTTATTACCCTGCAGTATTTTAACAGCAGCGATCATTCCGAGAATAAATGCAGAAGTCAGATAACAAATGATAATAACGTGCGAAATTTTTGTCGGTGTAGCTGGATTGAACATAGCCTCCAGCGGGTTAACATTTGTAATAACGCCCTGAACAACTTCAAATCCCTGTGGAACATTCATAAAGGCGTTAACCGTAGTAATGAAGAAAGCACTGGCGGTTGCCCCGATAACTACAGGAATAAGCAGCAAAAAGTGACGCATTTTAGTTTTGAACCGGTCCCAGGTATAAAGGTAGATACCGAGGAATATAGCTTCGAAGAAAAATGCGAATACTTCCATAAACATCGGCAGGCCGATAGTATGTCCGGCAGCCTGCATGAAGTTCGGCCATAACAGACTAAGCTGAAGTCCTATGGCCGTCCCGGTAACTACACCTACTGCAACGCTGACAACAAATCCGCGTGCCCACCGCCTTGCCATTAACGTATAATGAGGGTCATTGCGCTTAATACCCATCCATTCAGCTATAGCAATCATCAAAGGAATCCCTACGCCGATAGTAGCGAAAATAGCATGAAAGCCAAGCGTCAGGTAAGTTAATATTCTGCTCAAGAGGACCGGATCATTATCAAATATCATGGTGTCTCCCCCTCTGTAAAAATTAAAGTTCTAGCTGACAAACAGCAGTAAGTTTATAATAATAAATATAATTAAGCAGGTTGATAGGGGAAAACCCCCAAGCATTGTGAATTTGTGAGCAAAATATGAACAACGTTTTAATAAACTGTGAACGGAGGCGTGACAGTCAATGAGAGTTTTAATAGGAGTCAATCACGCACTAATGAGATACGGTTTAATCCAGCTTATTAAAGATGTTCACGAAGTTGAGTATATTGTAACAGCTGAGTCAAAGGAAGAGGTATTAAAAGCTCTTAGAAAATACCCGTTTGATTACTTATTTATTCATGAAGCAATACCGGGTGCATTAAATTTTTCTTCTATCGTTCAGGAGGGTAAGCCGGAGCTCCATATAGTATTTATTGCCGGCAGCTCTGTTAATGAAATGAAAGGAAATGTGTCAGTTGTCCAGGAATCAATGGATATCGACAGCTGGATGCGTGCGCTGACACGGATCATGAAAGGGGAGAGAATCAAGAGGTCTGCCGTTCAGGAAGAACTGGAAATGGCCGGGGGGCTTTCTTCGCGGGAAACAGAAATCTTCCAGCTGAAACTGGAAGGTTATTCAGTCAGGGATTCAGCACGTTTTCTCGGCATCAAATCAAAAACAGTAGAAAACCACCGGAGAAACATTTCAAAAAAATTACACTTGAAGTCGAACAAAGACTGGATAAAAAAAGGCAGAGAGCTCGGATATTTATAGAAGAAGCAAAAGAGGCCGTTTATAAAGTTATCGTTTCAGAATATTTATTCCAGTCAGGGTATAAGCTCCTCCTCTTACCGGTGGAAGCCTGCCGT
>REBZ01000219.1 GCA_007692495.1 Alkalicoccus sp. | reverse complement strand
GCCGCTTCCAATAACAACTCCGGGGGCGAGGAGAACAATACCTCCAACAACAATAACTCCAGTAATGACAACTCGGGCAGTAACAATTCAGGAAACAACAGCTCCAACAACAATTCCAACAATACCTCGGACAACACTTCCAGTAATAACTCCAATAATAATTCCAACGACACCGAATAAATTTAAGCAGGTCCCTCCGGTTTTCCACCTCAGGGACGCTGCTTTTTTTATTCCAAAAGCTACCTTGAAAACAGCTCGTTTATGAGATGGACATAACGCTGCTGCACTCTCGTCGGGGCTTACCCGAGGGCTTGTTCCCGACTGATTTTGGAGGGAGAAGAGCCCGTCAAAATGGTTTCTCGAACGGCGCTGATCCTCCGGGTGTCCCCGCCTTCGCTGCACAGCGTTAGATATTTGCATTTTTCATGGGGCCGTTTTTAACGGCATCAATGTCTCTTTTAAAGTCCAGGGCTCTTACGCAAACTTGGAGGAAATCAGCGGTTCATTCCATTAAAATCAATTTAATCAAATGAAATCCATTTAGTGAAACCTGTTTCACCAGTATTTTCAACAGATGAACCTGCGGAAATAAACTAACTGAAAAGTAAATACCCTTTCCTTACGTAAGAACAAAGTCCAGTGTTGATAAATGCAGAAAACTTCGCTTCGGCTCTGCCGTGGAGGAGATCTCCGGCTGGCACCTCCATCCTGCGGGATCTTCCAATCTCCTTCTTCCACGGGCCGGTTTCCGCTTCGTTTCTGCCTTGAAAGTGACGTCCTTCTGCTTTTTATAATTCCTATTTCCCCATCCGTAAAACCGGTGACAGGGCAGAGACACTTATGCAGCATCATTGCACCATGGTGGGTGAAAATGCCCTTCTATCGTAATGGAACCTCCTGTCTGAACGGGAGAAACGAAGCCTGTTTAGACGAAAGATCCTGCTCTGTCTTTTTTACCGTAAGCTCTAGTGGACATGAGGGACTCCGGAGTGATAGAGACCTGGGGGAAGAAATCAGCTGAAGCCGGCCCGGAAAGCTTCCCCATGAAAACGAAGGCGGCCGGTCATTACTTAGCTGCTTTATTTTCAAGGCAGCCATTCCCAAAAAGCAGATCATCTGCATACAAGATAGTACACAATTTACTTGAATACTATTACCTGCCTGCGAATACAGGTTCAACCTGCAAACTTACTTCACTATCATTATTTCCGAGGAATGGATAGGACCTTATTCCATTCTATGGTATATTAGACATATCAATGTGGGAAAGTGGGGATGGCTTTGAAACATAAAAAAACGTTTCATTCGATCGAACACACCGGCAGGGACGGCAGAAAATTTACAATTTCCGGTCCCTTATCAACAGAAACAATTGAAAGCGCTGCCTTTAATGAAGGCTTAAAAGCTTTCCGAACGCCTGATAAGCAGCATGAAGCACTCATTAACGTATCTAAGCTTGAAGAGAGCCGGATTATTGCAGCGATGGAGGACAACATCATCGTCGGCTACGCTGTCTACCTTTTTCCGGACGAAGTGGAAAGATGGTCACAGTATCAATTTGATAACCTGATTGAACTCGGGGCTATCGAAGTTTCCAGAGATTACCGAGGCCACTCTCTGGCAAAAGAAATCCTTAAAGTTTCGATGATGGATGAAGCGGTGGAGGATTACATTATTATTACTACGGAATACTACTGGCACTGGGATCTGCGGAGCACCGGTCTGTCGATCTGGGAATACCGTGATATTATGGAAAAAGTTATGAATTCCGGCGGTCTGATATGGTACGCTACAGATGATCCTGAAATCAGTTCTCATCCCGCCAATTGTCTCATGGCCAGAATAGGAAGCCGTGTTTCCAATGAATCGGTGCACGAATTTGACAGGGTTCGTTTTCGCAACCGCTACATGATTTAATAACGTGAAAAGAGGTGCTTACTGTATGCGTGTGGAGGAAGTAATGCAGCGTGATATTATATCAATAGTACCAACAGATACTGTCGGTCACGCAGTCACTTTAATGCTTGAAAATAAAGTCCGTCACCTGCCTGTCATTTCAGTTGAAACAGAAGAATTAATCGGCATAGTATCCAACAGGGACCTACGAGCACTGGACCCTCAGATCATTATTAAAGAAGTTATGATAGAAAACGTACATACAGCTTTTCCGGGAGATTTCGTGGAAGAAGCTGCCTATATGATGCTTGAAAACAAAATTCACTGCCTTCCCGTAATGGACGAAGATAACGTAATAGGTATGCTGACAGATACCGACCTTCTTCGTACACTTGTAAAACTAACAGGCTCTGACCGGCCTACATCCCGGGTGGAAGTCGATGTACCCGATGAAAGCGGCCAGCTTGCCCAGCTGACAACTATAGCAAAAAATTATAAGATGAATATTCAAAGCATTTTTGCTATTCCTTCTGATCAGGACCGCATGCGTATCGTAATGAGAATACAGACGATCAACCCCCACTCTTTCGTGCAGGAACTTAAACATCAAGGCTATGTGCTAATCTGGCCGGAAGAACCGGAGATGAGATAATATGAAAAACGAAGCAGCATTTATATTTTCCGAAGAACAGCTCGGATACAAGTTTCATGATGATCACCCGTTTAATCAGCACCGCCTGACGATCACTAACGACCTTCTTTTTAAAACGGGTGCTTTAAAACAGGAAGATATTACCCCTGCCCGGATGGCTACGGTGGATGAACTGCTGCTCGTACACGATGAAGAGTTTGTTTCCGCTGTTATCAGTGCTACCGATGGTCAGCAGAAATCTGCGTATAAAACTAAATTTGGTGTCGGAACTGAAGATACACCAGTCTTTCCGATGATGCACGATGCTGCATCATGGCTGGTAGGCGGAACGCTTCAGGCTGCCGATCTCGTTTTTCAGCATGGCTATAAACATGCCCTGAATCTCGGCGGCGGCCTCCATCACGGGTTCCGGGGCAAGGCTTCCGGCTTTTGTATTTATAACGACAGCTCTATCGCTATAGAATATATGAAGCAGAAATATGGCGTCCGTGTATTGTACATTGATACCGATGCCCATCATGGTGACGGCGTACAGTGGGCTTTTTACGATGATCCGGAAGTTTGTACACTTTCCTTTCACGAAAGCGGCCGTTTCCTTTTCCCGGGAACCGGCCACGCGTCCGAAAGAGGTCACGGGGAGGGATATGGTACGGCATTCAATGTTCCTTTTGAAGCTTTTTCAGAAGATGATACAATGCTCCAGTCCTACGAAACTGTCATGCGGCAGGTTATTGAATCTTTCAGACCGGATGTTATTTTAACGCAGAATGGTGCCGACGCCCATTACTTCGATCCTCTTACCCATCTGTGCGGAACGCTCAATTTTTTTCACGAAGTTCCTAAGCTTGCTCACCAGCTCGCCCACGAGTACTGTGAGGGACGATGGATTGCTGTCGGAGGCGGTGGTTATGATATATGGAGAGTTGTACCAAGAGCATGGTCCAGTGTCTGGCTGGAAATGAGTGA
>REBZ01000218.1 GCA_007692495.1 Alkalicoccus sp. | reverse complement strand
TTTTATAAAGAAAGCTGTGTCAAAGTTTGGTTTTGATTACTGGAGAAAACTTCGCGTCAGATGAAAACAGCCTTCTATATCGTTGGTTTTTTCATACCTGCTTCATCCTTCAAAGGACGCTGCCTTTTTACTGAAAGCTGCAGGAGACACGGAGGGACTCCGGCCCGCCCGGAAAGCCTCTCCATGGAAACGAAAGTGAACGTCCCTCTTTACTTTCAAAGCAGCCAAGAAGAAATTCCCTGCTGTAACTGCGGGATAAATTACAAATCGTAATCATTACGTTTTATTCTAACGAAACTTGTACCTCCTGTAAACTCCCTTCATCGAGAAATTTCCCGGGAGCTTTTCTCTCTCCCTTTTGCCGCTGCAAATTGAACTAACTTCTTTCCAACATCTTTCCGCTTGCGCCTGTTATGAGGAGACAGGGAAATGGCGTAAATATTTCTGTAAGAGTAAGAGTCTCTGCTCCAATATTTTTTGACATGCATCAGGAATCATCGTAAGATATAAATCGTAATTATTACGATTTATATCTTGAAGTTGAAAGGATGGTTTCTTCAATGACTGAAACACATTTAAATACATCATATTCTCATCCGGTAATTATTGTTGGCGCCGGGCCGGCCGGGATCGGCTTAGGAGCTCTATTCAAACAATTAGGTTTCGACGATTTTATTATTATTGACCGTCATGAGATCGGAAGTACATTTAAAAAGTGGCCAAAAGAAATGAAACTTCTCACCCCTTCTTTTCCCGGTCACGGCTTTGGCTTATTGGATATGAATGCTGTTGTTCCGTCCACCTCTCCAGGCTACGCCTACGCATCCGAGCATTTAACAGGAAGCGATTACGCTGATTATTTAAAAAAAGTAGCCGAACATTTCCAATTGCCGGTTAAAAAAGGGGTGGAGGTTAAAGAACTGGAAAAAGAGGACGATGAGTTTATACTCGAAACGGATAAAGGAACTTTGAGAAGTGAGTTTGTCGTCTGGGCCGGCGGGGAGTTTCAATATCCTTCCCTTCATTCTTTTGAAGGAAGTGAACACTGTCTTCACACGAGTAAGGTTGATACCTGGGGAGCGTTTGAACAGGACCATTACTACATCATAGGCGGTTATGAAAGCGGGATGGATGCAGCAATCCATTTGGCCCGTAATGGCAAAAAGGTGACTGTTTTATCAAAAGGCGCGCCATGGGAGGAAAATGACCCGGATCCGAGCGTGTCTCTTTCCCCCTTTACAAGCCAGAGGCTCAATGAATTAAGTGAGAGAAAGCTTATTGATTTTAGAGGACATTCGGAAATTGTACACGTCGGGCTTAAAGAGGAGGAGTATCTTATTCACTTATCTTCAGGGGAGATTTTGACCTCCGGTACACGTCCCTTTATGGCCACCGGCTTTAAAAGCAGTCTGTCGTGTATTCTGGAGCATTTTTACTGGGAGGATAACGGAGATATACGTTTAACAGAGCAGGATGAATCAACTGTGTCTGATGGGCTGTTTCTTACCGGCCCGCAGGTGAAACATAAAGACGTGATTTTCTGCTTTATTTATAAATTCCGCCAGCGTTTTGCGGTCATTGCTGACGAAATATGCACCCGCCTCGGTTTAACAATCAATGAGGCGGTATTAGCGCACTATCGACAGGCTAATATGTACCTTGATGATCTCTCCTGCTGTGACAACAGCTGTGAATGTTAATAAAATGGAGGCAGCTGACAGATCCTATAAAGATGTAAAAACAAATCATCGGCAGCGGTTCACCCCTTTTCTGACGATGGCTGTTGTTTTAATGATTGTTCTGATCTACGGGCTGCCTGTTTATACAGCTTATCAGTTTGCCTCTTTTATGGAGCCTTTAGCAGAAACTTTCGTTATCGAACCGTTGGGCGAACTTTTTTCCGACACCCCTGTTTTTATACACACTTTTTTATTTGGTGATTTCGGGATTGTTTCCCTCGGCTCTTTTTCATTCATATGGGCCTTTCCCGTCGTAGTACTCGTTGGAATGAGCATAGCCATCACAGAAAATACACGCCTTCAAAATAAACTCGTTTTCTATATTGAACCGTCGCTCCGGAAGTTAGGGCTGTCAGGAGCAGACTTTATTCCTGTTATTTCGGGATACGGATGTAATGTAGTAGCTGTTATGCAGTCTAAAGGCTGCCGCAGCTGCACAAACCAGCAGTGTTTATCGATGATTTCTTTTGGATCAGCCTGCAGCTACCAGATCGGGGCGACTTTATCTATATTTAACGCAGCAAATATCCCCTGGCTGTTTGCTCCTTATATCTTTCTTCTTTTTGTCGTTGGAGCTGTTCATACGAGACTGTGGTACGGGAAGGGACCGGCAGCCCCAGTCCACGTGCCGGCCAGTACCCGGCTCCGAAAACCGGACTGGAAAACGATCCTGTTCAAAGTGAAAGGCATGCTGTCCCAGTTTTTTTACCAGGCGATGCCTATCTTTTTAATTATCTGCTTTGCAGCGTTTTTACTGGATGAACTGGCTGTTATTGACTATTTTATTTCTTTTGTTAAACCACTGCTTATTTTAATGACACTTCCACCCGAGGGAGCCGTCGGGGTGATTTTTTCATTTTTTAGAAAAGACGGGATTTTGTTGTTTAACGAAGGAAGCGGAGCGGTATTAGCCTCTTTTTCCACTTTGGAAATTTTTGTGCTCGTATACTTAGCTTCTACTTTATCAGGCTGTCTTGTTACGATCTGGACGATCGCCAGACAGGCAGGAACAGCTTTCGCTTCCAAACACGTACTTAAACAAGCGGTAACTTCCCTGGTTTCGGCTGCAGTCGTGCTGTTTTTAACGAAAGGTGTTTTAACCATTTTTTCTTACTTCAATTAAGTCGACAAAGCTGCACTCGAATGCCGGTGGCGGATCGTGCCGCCGGTTTATTAATAGAAGGTGTTTGCGGCTTATGCACTTGCTGGAGAGGTAGCCCTCAGCCTGAGAAAATTGCAGATTTTTTCAAGGTAACGCTGGTTGGAAGCGGGGCTTACAGATTTTCACATCAGTGGCTGACAGAACTATTTCCTGACAACACGAAACCGGATGCTCGTCCTCTCTCCGACCTCCCTCACCTGAAGTTTTTCCAGTTCAATCGGAGTGTCACCGAGGTGGTCAAACAGCTTTTGTTTTCCGTTCAGAAGCACCGGCATCACGTCGATCTCCAGTTCATCCGCAAGACCTGCTTTTATACAGGACTGAACGGTTTGTGCCCCGGCTAAAACGAGTACTTCTTTCTCCCCGGCAGCTTCCTTTGCCAGGGCCACCGCCTGCTCGATGCCTTCTGTCACGAAGGTAAATGTCAGCTGATCTGATTCTTTCGGGTGCTTTTTCGGTGGAGTGGAGCAGAGAACAAAAATAGGGACCCGAAATTCATAGTTATCTGCGTATAAATCCGGATCATCTGCCATTTCGTACGCTTTTCTTCCCATGACCACCGCTCCTGTATTCTCGATGGCTTCCTTCATAATACTGCTTTCCAAAAGCTCTTCCA
>REBZ01000214.1 GCA_007692495.1 Alkalicoccus sp. | reverse complement strand
GCACCGATCGCACCGATAACGGTGGCAATCGACGTGATCAGCCATGCTAAATAAAGGAAGTACGGAAGTCCAGCGGGCCGGCCGATTCCGTCCCCCGACTCCAGAAGGTCCGGTGGAATAAATAAAAATACAGCAAATAAAAAACAGAAGAATAAAAGGATATAATAAATGGCCACCCCAAATGCGATCGTAAAAACTGTGGAAGCATTGTGGAGCCGGATTAAGTATTTATTATCATTTGTTTCCGACCTTGTTTCCCAGAGTTTGTGTGCAATAATAATCCAGGCTGTCATTGCGGTAAAGGAGATAACCATTAATGTGGCAGCTCTTATCTCGTCGTAGGAATCCGCCAGCATCCATACTGTGGGGAAAATCAGGGCATAGGCACCGGTAGCAAAAGCAACGGCAACAACGCTTTTGAACGTTGTAATTACTTTGTATGGATCGTTGGCACGAACCATGCCGCTCGTCAGCCGCATGTAGCCGTTTGCGCGCGGAGCAGCCACGAAGCGTACAGTAGTATCGGCGTCCTCTTCATCCACTGTAATCCGTTTAATTGGAGCGAAGCGGTTAAGGGGGCCGCCTTTACATAATTCCCGGGAACCAATTTTGTGCATGTTTTTATCATTACCCGGTTCCATGTTGTTTATTCTCTCCTGCTCCTTGTCCCTTGCATCTTCAGAACTTCCGTGATGCATTTCACTGACAAGCTGCAGCGACGCTTCCCTGACGCGTCGGAGGAGCGGTGCAAATCCAAGAGCCGGGAGGGAAATCTGTGCAAGAGCGAGCTCCTCTTCGACTTCCGCCACGATAAATTCGCCATCTTTGAACAAGGGCATATCGGTAACCGCGATGGCATAATCCCAATCTTTATCATCAGATATACTCTGGGCCTGCTGGAGAGTTTTAGATGCATCTTCTTCTGCTCCAATGTAGGAATCAACTACGATTTCCACTTTCCAGGAATATTCATCGTCCACGTAATCCCGCAGAAGATCGGAAAGCTCTCCGGCCAGCTTATCAGAAAGGTCGGACGCTGCTTTCGGAGCTGGAATCAGACCGACATGAAGCGTAGGAAGCTCCGTATGGTCCGATTCACTGTCCGGCATCGCTTCCTGTTCTTCCTGTTCTTTTTCTTCGGTAGATTTTTCTTCTTCACTCTGCTCTGCTTCTTCCTTATGGTCGGAATCACTGTCCGGCATCGTTTCCTGTTCTTCCTGTTTCTTTTCTTCGGTGGATTTTTCTTTTTCACTCTGCTCTGCTTCTTCTTTATGGTCGTCGTTCATGCAGAACACCTCCTCTGCTGGAAAATGACTGAATTGGAGTAGTCCGAAAGTTACTTATACCCGGAAAGCAAAGGAGATAATCGCGAATTATGCAATTAATTATCCTGCTTTCGAGAGGGGTTGTTTCAGCGTTTAGAACGAAGGGGCTTATTACCGGAAAAGACAAGTGGTGTTTAATAATAAGTCGTTCTTATCAGCTCATGCACTCAGGTCAATTCCGGTGAAGTTTTTCTTCGAGCCGTTTTTTTCTTCCTTCAAATCCTCCTGCTGTTCCGTCACGTATTTTATACTTTAAAGCTTCATCACATACTTCCACTGCTTCAGAGTAACTGCCTTCTTCCTCATAAAGTTCGGCAAGGCGCTTAAAGGAGGGGACGTCAGGCGGGATAAAATCAAGCAGTGATTCCTTATGATATTTCTTTTTGTACGCTTCCAGAATATCCGGGGTATATTTAATATGCTCCCGCCAGATATCTTTACATTTTTCGAGGGCGGCTGTTCCCTCCTCGTGCTGGAGATTGTAAAAATAGTCTCCTGCTGTTTTATAAAAATGGTGGCGGTCGAGAGGGCTGCCTTCGGAAAACTGGTAGGCTACCTGAAGGGCAGCTTTCGCCTGCTCTTTGTCTTTAAAACGGTTTCTTTCGAATTCTTCCAGAGCAAGACGGTACCTTTCGTTCCCCGGAGCCGGGGCACCTTCTTCCTGCTCCTCTGATTTTTTGAAAAAATTAAATAATCCCATGCTTCTCATCTCCTTTCCTGCCTTCTCTCAGACAAATATTAATCTATTGTTTCCTATTCCCATTTTCCTTATTTTTAAGCTCGACTCAGCACTTACTGATTTCCCTTTTTGATCCTAGTATCCACTTCGGTGTCGGGGGAGGGGTGGAAGCTCAGTTCATAATGAAGCAGGACCCGGTTCTGCTGTTAAAAAAAGAGGGGGAAGGGGTAAGGGCACAGTACCAATAGGAAAAGGGGCGGTTGCATGGAGGAATGGATGGAATACATAGCTGCAGAAAATGTTGTTAGTGGAGTCATAGCTGCATCAGTCGGAATTTTAATTATTTATCTGCTGACAAGGCTGCTGAAAAAAACTCTCGGAAGATATGTGAAAGATCATAATAACTGGTACCGTACACGGAAAGCGGCGAATGTTTTCGGATTTGTCACGGCAGTAATTTTTCTGGCCGTCCTGTACAGTGATATGCTGGGAGGTATTACCGTAATATTAAGCGTCGCAAGTGCCGGCATCGCTTTTTCTCTCCGGGAAGTTATTGCAAGTATTGCAGGTTGGCTGACAGTTCTCGTAGGAGGAATGTTCAGTACCGGGGACCGGGTTCAGCTCGGGGGAGTAACGGGAGATGTTATTGATATAGGGGTACTGCGGACAACTATTATGGAAACGGGAGACTGGGTTGATGCGGATCTGTACAATGGACGGATTGTAAAAATTGCAAACAGTTTTGTATTTACGGCCCCAGTTTACAACTATTCGACGGATTTTCCTTTTTTGTGGGATGAGATTACTGTTCCAATAAAATTCGGCAGTGACTATACGTTTACGAGGAAGCTTATTTATGATGCAGCAGAAGAGGCTTCGGGCGGATATGATTCAGAAACCGAAGAGCACTGGAACGCCATGGTACGTAAATTTTATATAGAAGATGCAAGAACGGAGCCAATGGTGACCCTTCAGGTAAACGATAACTGGGTGGAATATACGCTCCGCTATGTTGTGCACTACAAAGCCCGCCGGTCCACAAAAGATCGTCTGTTTACTAATATATTGGAAAGAATAGAGCAGTATCCGGAAAAAACAAGTCTTGCTTCTGCCACCTTTGAACTCGTGAGTGCACCGCCGGTAAATGTTAAAGTAGATGAAAAATAGTATACAGAAGTTATTTAACAGATGTTTTATAAGTGGATGGGGGAATTCACCCAAAAAGCCTGTCAGGTAAGTCTGACAGGCTTTCGGACGTTTAAGCCGGCATCATCAGTATGTTTATTTTATGAGCGGGTTCTCCATTTAGGAGAACCTGTCTGACTGATTTTCTTCTAATGGAATCAATTTCATAATATACTTTTTAAGTTATTTTAACGAACGTTTTGTCAATTTATAACGTAACTATTCCTATATAAAATCAGATGATCGAAACGGCAGACGGTGACTCCGACGGGATGAAGTGAAGTCTGAAAATCCATTCTTCCAGGGATCTGCACTGGAAGAATTAGTTG
>REBZ01000210.1 GCA_007692495.1 Alkalicoccus sp. | reverse complement strand
TCTATACACTGACTGGAATAAATATGCTAAAACGATTATTTAATCAACAAGCTGAAACTGCCCCGGAAAAAATCGGGGCAGTTATGAGAGGAATTATTTAATATTATTACGTTACTCCATTTCAGTAACATCGACGAGAGGAGCTTCAATAATGTATCTGTCCGGTGCAGGCCCGACCATAGAGAATGGATAGCAGGTCGTCAATGTCAGTGTAGGATCATCTTTATCGACGATAACCGACCGGTCTTCTGCATCGGTAATCCACGTTTTCTGGATTTCGTATTCGTACTGCACATCTTCAAACTGAATATACATTTTTGTACCGTCCTCCAGATCGCCGAGTTCACTGAAAACAGTATCACGGTGACCGGATAATACGGTATGTCTCTTCCCGTCGGGAGGGGTGGTGAAGTCGCCTTCATGATAGCCGACCCCCTGTGAAAGCGTGTCATCGTCTGTACCCCAGTAAACAGGATACTTCATGTTAATATCAGGAATCAGCAGCACTCCTGCTTCATCGCCTTTTTCATATTCTTCGTAATCACGGGGAGGAGCTTCTTCCTCTTCCGTAGGAGTTTTCTCTTCCTCTTCAAGGAAAATTTCCTCTTCGGGAGGATTTGACGCATCTGGAGCATCATCTGCAGATAATTCAGGGGCCTCTTTTGATATTTCTTCTTCGTCGGCTGCAACGATGATATCGTCCGATTCCATTGTCTGTTTGCCGGCGGAAGCTTCTGAAATCCAGGCGTACCCATTCCATCCCGCCAGGACAAGGCCTGCTGCGATAAAAAGGAGTGCCAGCTTATTTTTCATGAGTGATTCTCCTTTCCTGAAAGATGTTTTAAGAACATCGATATATTCCGGGAGAGATAACCAGCTTATCTCCGGAAAAAGGATCTGAAATTATCCGTGCACAGCAGTGAGAGTCAAAGAGTAAACATTATATGCCATATGGACATTTGTTGTTAGTACTGCGCCGGGAAGGTTTAAAGTTCATATTCTTCAGCAAAGTTACGAAACTGTTCTTGTAATTAGTATAGCCGTTATTGAAGTTGCTGTCATTATTCCAGTTTTTCCCGCTTTCTTCAAGGGCGCAGCTGGAAAAAGTTCCAGGAGATTCCTCCGGGCTGAGATATAAACGATGATAACTATTCAAACAATATTTTATTATGGGGGAAGCTGGAAGGTTTTTCTGCTGCGTGATAAAATGAGGCGGGATAAAAAAAGCTGCAAAGGAGCGATAATTTATGAGCGAAAACAAATTACTGGTATTCGGACACAAAAATCCGGATACGGATACTATCTGTTCGGCTCTCGTTTATGCCGACCTTAAAAAACAGCTCGGTGAAAACATCGAGGCAGTACGACTTGGGGAAGTAGGAGCGGAAACACAGTACGCCCTGGAGCACTTTGGCGTAAATGCACCGCGTCTTATTGAAAAAGCAGCAGACGAAGTGGAAGAAGTTGTGCTTGTAGACCACAATGAGTTTCAGCAGAGCGTGGATGATATTAAAGAAGTGCAGATCAAAGAAGTTATCGATCACCACCGCATTGCAAATTTTGAAACTGAAGGACCGCTTTATTACCGTGCAGAACCAGTAGGCTGCACAGCTACGATTTTAAATAAAATGTATAAAGAAAATGGGGTTACCCCAAGCAAAGAAATTGCCGGACTGATGGTGTCGGCTATTGTTTCCGATTCCCTTCTTTTTAAATCGCCTACGTGTACTGAAGAAGATGTACAGGCAGCAAAAGAACTCGCGGAAAAGGCAGGGCTTGATCTGGATAATTACGGGCTCGAAATGCTTAAAGCAGGTGCGGATATGAGCAGTAAAACGATCGAGCAGCTTCTTACAATGGACGCGAAAGAATTTACGATGGGAAGCCATAAAGTGAAAATTGCCCAGGTTAACGTTGTGGATGCAGATGACGTGCTCGGTCGAAAAGAAGAAGTACTGAAGGCGATGGAAGAAGAAGTACAGAATAATGGATACGTGCTGTTCGGCCTTGCCGTTACAGATATTTTATCCAACGATTCTGTATTCCTTACAGCAGGTGAGAAGGAAGAAGCGGTGCACAGTGCGTTTAACGTGAAAGTTGAAAACCACGAAGCCGTACTGGAAGGTGTTGTCTCCAGGAAAAAACAGATAGTGCCTCCACTTACAAGCGCCTTGTCCTGACGTTTTTATGAAAAATGAAAATATTTAACGCTGTGCAACGAAAGCGGGGACACCCAGAGGATCAGCGCAGTTCGAGAATCCATTTTGGCGGACTCTTCTCCCGCCAAAATTAGTCGGGAACAAGCCTTCTGGTAAGCCCCGTCGAGAGTGCAGCAGCGTATGTCCAGCTCATAAACGAGCTATTCTCAAGGCAGCCTATGGGAAAAACATTCCGGTCAGCAAAACTTAGAAAAGCCGGGAGAGCATAATAATCAAAAAAGAGGTTCTCTTCGCCGATTTGACGGCGGGAGAACCTCTTTTTAATCTGTCAGCAGGATAAACGATAGTGGACATGCATTACATTTGTCCAAACTTTTCATATCGTTTTTCGAGGTAGTTCTGGAATATTGTCATCACTGTACATACTCCCCAGTAGACCAAAGCTACGAGAATGAACATCGTCATGTAATCCATTTCTCTTCCCGCAACAACACGGGAAAGCTGAAAGATTTCCGGGACAGTTATCATTGCTGCAAGTGAGGAAGCCTTGATTAAATCGAGCAGAATGTTGGCAAGCGGCGGTACTGCAATCCTGGAAGCCTGGGGAAGAATGATTCGTCCCATCATTTTAGGGTAGCTGAATCCAAGGGAACGGGCAGATTCCCATTGTCCCTTTGGGATGGCGGCAATAGCCGAACGGTTAATTTCAGCCATATAAGCGGCGCTGTTCAGGCTGAAGCCGATGATAGCGGCCGTTACGGCGGCGAATTCAATTCCGATGAATGGAAAACCGAAATAAAGAAGAAAAAGAATGATTAAGATTGGCACACCGCGCATAAAAGATATATATATACGGGAGGGCCAGCGGAGCCAGAATCTGCTGCTTGCCCTTCCGAGAGCAAGAAAAAGGCTGATAACGAGACCAATTACCATACTTACAAGTGAAATCAGCAGAGTGAGACCGAGGCCGGAAAGAATATAGGGGAGAGAATCCCAGGCGAGACGAATGTCAAAAATATGTTCCCACTGTATGTTGCCCATAGTTTTTCTCCTTTCAATTTTGCTGAAAAATTGTAGTAAAGCCTAAAGCCGGACTCAGCGTGCGGAAAAGCAGAGGAATATGAATTTTTCAGCGCAGTTCAGCTTAAAGAAAGCCGGAGCATGCTGCACGAGGCGCAGCACTCCGGCTTTCTTTATTATGTGGCTTTTTAAAAGTCGGGGATTTTGACCTAAGCCTCGGAAATACAAGAAAAAAGAAGCTTCTTTTACACCGTGAGAGTCAGTCCAATGACGGCGCCGCTTAACGGTCAGCGCCGCTTTTCTATTGTCCAGCTGCAGAGAGCTGGGACTGGGCCGCTTCCCTTGCCC
>REBZ01000064.1 GCA_007692495.1 Alkalicoccus sp. | reverse complement strand
AGTTCGCTGTTGATGACTGAAGAAAAACTTCGCTTTGGCCTTCCGAGGAGGAGATTTTCGAGTAGTCTGCACCCTGCGGGATCTGCCAATCTCCTTCTTCCACGGGCCGGTTTTCGCTTCGTTTTTTTCATAGAAAAAGAAAAGTTCCACGTTTCATGAACACTGTTCTTTCTTCCGTAAAACCGAAGCCAGGGCAGAGACGCCTGCGGAAAAAGAAAGCGGGAAGATCCTCCCGGTCGGAAGGACAGCCGGTGGCTTTCTCCGGGGCAGGTGTAAAGAGCCCCAGGCGACTTTCAAAAACAAAACGGAGCTTTAACAGAGAAATTCATGCAGGACTGCTGCACCATGAGGGATGAAAATAACTTTCTCTCCAGATGAAACGTATCCTATTTTATAAGGTGCTTCTTTCTTAGTAAAATGAGAAGAGGAGAAAAGAACTCCTTTCAGGGAGCCGGAGAGCACATGGGGCGACTCCGGGGCGACTCCGGGACGATTCAGGCCGAACTCCACTCCGACCAAAGGAGGACGGAATCAGCTGAGGCCGGCCCGCTCGGAAAGCGTCCCCATGGAAACAAAGGCGGACGTTTATCGTTTATATACTTTATTTTCAAGGCAGCCTTCAAAAAAAACGAATTTTCCCTAAAAATATTTTAGCGAAAAGGGTTAAAATTCAGGAAAGCGGGTATATAAATAATAACAACAGAATAGATTCACACCGCAGGAAACTCAGCCATCGCGTTGATTCCGCCAATGTACCGGCTGCAGCTTACCTATTCTTCAGCGGCATGCATATTAAGCAATTAAGATGGAGCCAGGCTGGAGAATAAAAGCTGAGTGAAACAGCCAGCGCCGATGGAAATGCGAAAAAATCATGATCGAGGAACAGGGTTACAAACTTCCTCAACACATTCACTTTATCCTTCCATCAATGGCTTTGTAGGAGAGCAAACCTGCGGAAGCAGCTGAGGCCGTCTGTTACGCTGAAAGTAAGGTAAGTAAATCGTGAATACTTCAGCCGATGAGTAACAGAATTGAGCCAAGAAATGGTTGAGTTCCCTATGGTGTGAATCTTTCTTTAAAAGGGGCTGTTCTTCCGGAACAGTCCCTGAGTTATGTCTGAAATCAATATTTCATTCATAAGTCGTGTATTCAGCGTCCGGATATTTCTGAAGGACTCGGCGCCGGAATGAAATAACAGTGAGCATAATAGCAGCAATTACAAGAATAAATCCGGATCCCTGCCACCATGTAAGAATTTCATTTAAAATAAAGATGCTGATAATAACTGAAACAACGAGCTCCATCGAAGAAAGAATGGCAGCCTTGCTCGATTCCACGTAAGCCAGGCCATAAGTAAAAAGAAGATAGGCAAATATAGTGGAAATAATGGATATACCGAGAAGTGGTATCCAGATTTCACCTGTGGTGAGCAGAGTCCTATGCTCCCAGATACCGCTTGTAGGAACAGTAAATGCCATTCCGCTTAAAAGCGCATAAAATGTTATTGTCAGTGGGTGATAGATGCCGGTGACAAATTTTCCGAGCAGACTGTAGGAGGCGCAGAAAAGGCCGGCCAGAAGCCCGAGAAGAATGGTCAGCGTGTCTGCACTGTCCCCTCCGGGAGGAAGGAGCTCTACGGCGAGTGCGCATCCGACAATTGTGAGTGCTATGGCAGCGTTTTTTTGGATTGTAAGCTTTTCACGGTAGAGAAAGCGGGCGATCAGTGCAGCAAATATGGGGGAAGTGTAAACAAATACGACAGCCACAGCTACGGAGGCCCGATCCATTACTGCAAAGTAAAACCAGTTGAAAACAGCCATGCTGACAATGCCGAGGACGCATAAGTATGGAAGGTCCTTCAGTTTTATTTTTAAATATTCTTTTGCAAAGATCAAAATAATAATAAAAAGAATCAGAGCGGACATTGTCATTCTGGCTGTAACTACCTGCCACGGAGAAAAGCCGAACTCGTAGAGTGTCTGCACAAATAACCCGGTCATTCCCCAGCAGGCAGCACCGCTCAGCACGAGAATATACCCCAGAGCCGCACGGATATTTGCTATCACAGACACCACTCCTTTCCTTCTTCTACCGCAAACCTACCGCACTCCTGAGTATAAAGCAATAACTGAGGTGAATAAGAAAAGGAATAAAAGTAAAATTCCTCCTGAAGTAATATTCCTGTATAATAGCAGTAAAGGTTTATTAAAAGAAAGGAGTTACATTATGTCTTCCAGAACAGAAGGGCTGCATGAAATGGTTGTTTTTTCCGAAAATCTGCTGAACTATGACGAAAAAACACTGACAACGCCAGTAAAGCCGGGGAAGTGGTCAATCAGGGAGATTATGGGGCACCTGTACTACTGGGATCGCTTAATTATGGAATCGATGGTTCCGCTTATGAAAAATGGAGCAGTTCTTCCGCCGTTTCCCAACCCGGATATATATAACCGGGCAGCCATTGCCTCATTGGAAGGAAGGCGGGCGTTAAGAATTATTGAAGAATTTATTTCAGTAAGGAAGGAATTTATCCGTCAGCTGGAAAAAACGGAACAGGAAGCTGTTTTTCGAATAAGCGGATCAAAAGAGGAATCGAGTGCAGAAAAAATCGCTGCTCTTTTGACGAAGCACGACAAACATCACCGGACGCAGATGGAAGCATTTCTAGAAAAGCATCAAAATAGAGTAGAAGTGGGGCGTCAGAAGTAGCAGCTTTGGACCAGACTTCCTGATCCTTCCTGCACGAAAAAGAGCCTCTGCGGTATGTTTACGTCTGTAAGAACAAGTTTCTCCAGAGATGTAAAGGAGATAGCTTACCAGCAGATAGAACCTCCAACAGGATAAATTAATTGCTAAGCCGGGCTGTCTTGACACTTGTATCAAGGCAGCTTTTTTGTTTTATCTATAGGATACTTCACCAAATTGCATTACAAATATTCAATACGTTAAAAATTTTTTTAATCAATTAAACGTTGCTGTGTCAACGTTTTTATAAATATGACCCTGAAACGAGGGTTTACAAAATTCTATAATTAAGTAGGATAAATAATGTACCGCCATCGTAAAAAACGGCAAGGATAATAAAAAGGGGGTGTTTGATTGTCAGACTTCAGCAGGGAAGAGGCGGAGGCTTCGATACAAAATGCAAAAGATCTGGTAATTGAATCCCTGGCAGAAACGATGGACCTTTACGGAGTGACAAGAAGTGCCGGAACGCTTTACGGAACAATGTATTTTGAAGGAGATATGACGCTGGATGAAATGCGTGCACAGCTTGGAATGAGTAAGCCGAGCATGAGTACAGGCGTAAAAAAGCTTCAGGATTTGAACGTTGCAAAAAAGACATTCCGCCGTGGGCAGCGTAAACATACTTATATAGCTGAAAGAAATTTCTTTAAATTTTTTTCCGACTTTTTCAGTGATCAATGGAAGCGTGAAGCAAACCTGAATCTTGAGGCAATTAATAAAGCCCAGATGCAGCTGAATGAAACGATAGAAGACAGAAGTCTGCCGGAGAAAACATGGAAGGAAGCGGAAAAAGTCCATCAGATTTTAGAGGAGTCGAAACCATATTATTACTGGCTCCAGAATCTGGCGGCGATGCTGAAAAGCGGTGAACTTATCGATGCTGTTCCTTCTTCCCGGGAGCAGAAGTAAAACTAAGACATACGGGACGCTTGTTCCAGGGAGAAAATATCGGATAAAAATTTTAAATTAAAATTGGAGGAGATTTAAAAATGACATCTATTTTTAAAAAATCAGCAACGGCAGGTGCAGCAGCACTTAGTGTATTAATGATCAGCGCATGTGGTGAAGAAGATACAAGTGGAGAAGATTACAGCCCGGAAGGCGAAGAAATCACTTTAACACTTGTGGCCTGGGATTCAGAACTGGCCTCCACGAACGTTATTGGAAAAGTTCTTGAAGAAGCCGGATATGATGTAACTTTGACTGCAGTGGAGCAGGCGCCAATGTGGATCAGTACAGCTAATGGAGATGCAGACGGATTTGTCGGTGCATGGCTTCCATCAGATATGGCTTCGGAATACGAAGAATACGGAGATGACGTTGTTGATCTCGGACCTAACCTGGAAGGTAACCGGACGGGGCTGGCTGTTCCGGACTACATGGACATAACGAGCATTGACGAACTTTCTTCTGACGTGGTTGACGAAATTATCGGCATTGACGCTGGAGCCGGAATTATGACTTCTACAGAAGAGGTAGTAGAAACATACGACCTTGATATCGAAGCCACCCCAAGTTCTGATGCGGCGATGACAGCGGCGCTTGACTCCGCCTACAATAACGAAGAGCCGATTGTAATTACTGCTTGGCAGCCGCACTGGAAATTCAACTCTTATGATATTCGATTCCTTGAGGATCCGGAAGGTGTATATGAGGAAGAAGAGGAAATCCGTACAATGGTGCGGGAAGGGCTGGAGGAAGAGCATCCAGTAGCTTTCGAAATTCTGGATAACTTCTACTGGGAAACAGAAGACATGAACGAAGTTATGCAGGATGTAGCAGAAAATGAAAAAGACGTGGAAGATGCAGCACAGGACTGGATTGATGATAACCGTGAAACAGTAGATGAGTGGCTCGAAACAGCAGAACAGTAAAATACTGCAAAGTCCCTTTGAGGAAGGCCTGCTAGTATAGCTGCAGGCTCAGCCTGAAATAAAAAGGAAAAACCGCCGGAGAATTTCTCCGGCGGTTTTTTTCAGTCTGTTTATAAAGTGTTTTTATGCATAGGTAGTCGTTCCCTGCTTTCGCCTTCGTGGAACGCTTTCCGGACGGGACGGCTTCAGCTGATTTCTTCCTAAACGGATCTTCGGCTTATCGCCCGGGAGTCGTCCCCTGCGGCTCCAGAAGGGAAACAATAAAGAAGGTTCCTGTCCTAAAAGAAACACGATGTCCCGGCCTTTTTCTTTCATAAAGCGTTTCTTTTTCTCCGAAACGTTCGGCGGGGACGCCGGTGGGATTAAGCGAAGTCTGAATATCCTTTCTGAAGAAGCTCAGCTTCGACAGAAACAGCTGAAGACAATCCCCACTTCAAGGCTGAGCGCAGGAGAAAACTATACGCTGGAATAATTATTCTTAAATCAAGACTTAATCAACCCAGTTGAAGAACCGCCGAAGAAAACCTCCCGCTTCAGGTGTTCTGCAGCTATTTCAAGATCTGCTGAAGCATTGGGTCGCTCTCGAGAAACTCGAGTGCTCTGGTGCGGTACGCTTCTTCATGAAGATATGTCCACCGGTGCGGCTTCATTTCCGGACTTCTTTTGATCGCCTGACGGAAATCATCTTTTGTCAGATGGAGGGACTGCACGTAATCAAAAAAGCCGGTCCGGCTGAACACTTTATGCATCCGTTCGGCCCGGTGATTCTGAACGTGGGCCATAATATAAGTGGAGACGCCGATCTGTATGCCGTGCATTTCTTTATGTTCAGCATGCTTATCAAGTGCGTGGGAAATTAAATGTTCCGATCCGCTGATAGGAGCGCTGCTGCCGCTGATCACGGTAGCGACCCCGCCCATCGTCAGGGAACTGACAAGCTCTTTGAGAAATGTAGGATGGGTGATGTCGTCCATCGGTGTCCGGATAAAGCTGTTCACCGCTTTTTTACTGAGCATGGCAGCAAAAGCATTCACCTGGCTCACCCCGTGACGGTCTTCAAAATCCCAATCGTACAGAGCTGTAATGTTGGACATCAGATCTCCGATGCCGGCAAGAATAAACTTTTTCGGTGCCTGCTGAATAATGTCGAGATCAGCGACAATACCGTAAGGAACTTTTGCCGGTACCGTTGTTTTTTTTCCATCCACGATAAGAGAGGAGTTACTGCTGGCAAAACCGTCGTTGGAAGCGGAAGTAGGCATACTTATAAAAGGAATGGCCCGGGAAAACGCGATATATTTTCCCTGATCGATGACTGCGCCGCCTCCAACTGCTGTAACAGCGTCGTAGGTTTCCATAGAAAAGGCTTTTTTAATGAGGCCGTGGATGTCCATGGATGTATCCAGCAGTTCCCCCTGCGCTTTCACTCCGGAAAAAGACTGCAGTACCTTCTCCGACAATTCTTCATACGTAAATTTGTCAAAAAGAAAAAGAACTTTTTTGAAGCCGTGCCTTTCAAAAACTGGTTCAAGACGGTAAAGAGAACCGGCGCTGATCTCCAGAACAGCAGGGATAGGAATATTCGTAATTGGGCTAGTCATTTTTCAGAAAGCCTTTGTCCGTAAGCTCTTTTTCAATCTCAATAAAGCTTTCCACCGGAACGTAGGGAACGCCGTTCTCTGTTAATATTTCCTGCAGCCGGTCTTTGGCAAAATTGAGATCGGCATGAACGGCCGGGTGGGAATCCGGCTCGCTGTCCCCGGCGAAGTGCACTGTTTTGTACTTCTTTTTCAAGTCCTGGATGACCTTTGATTTATCGATACCGTAGCGGTCGGAATGGTATTTGTTCTGCGGGTCGATATCCAGGTGGATGTTTCTGTCCTGATAATATCCTCTATTGGAGAGAACCTGCACGTTCTGCACGCCGTACTTTTCAAGTACGTGCTGAATATAATAGTCGGTGCCGGCGCTCAGTACATAAAAATCTCCTCCGTTTTCCTGCACGCGTCGGATAAAGGCCGGAACATGTTCATCAATAGGGATATCGAGGGCATCCTGAATAATCTGTTCTTCTTCCTGATGAATCGAAGTGAAAACTGTGCTCAGAAAATCGATGTCTTTTATTTCTCCGGATTTCCATTTTTTTACGAGCTCACTGCCGTCAGGGAAGTATTTTTCGATCACAATCCAATAAAAATCCTTTTTCGAGATCGTACCGTCAAAATCAGAAACAAAAGCCCAGTTTTTCATCATATATTCCTCCATTAGTCAGCTTCTTTTCTTCATAGTAGCAGAATTCCTGTTAAAAAGAGAGAAAATCCATGGAATCTTTTACGGAAAGAGTGGGGAGAACTACGATTTCCCGGAAGTCTGCAGGACGGTCCGGGCCCGGTAATAAACAGGATAGTCGATCATCTCTCCATCAACCTGCACGGCGGCGTGACCTTCCGCTTCTGCATCCTGAAAAGCCCGGACAATTTTCTCTGCTTTTCGGACTTCTGCGTCAGACGGGGAAAAAACCTCATTCGCCTGTTTCACCTGAGAAGGATGTATAAGCAGCTTTCCGTGAAAGCCGAGACCTTTTACCATCGCTGCCTGCCGGCGGAAGCCCTCTTCATCGTGAAAATTTGTGTAGACACCGTCAACCGGTGGCTTCTTTCCGGCAAGACGGCAGGCCAGAACGATTTTTGAACGGGCGTACAGCAGTTCTGATTCATCCGGCAGACCGGAGGAGTGAATGTCGAGTGAGAAATCGATGCTTCCAAAAGCGAGCGTTTCCACTTCCTCACAGGCTTCTGCGATTTCTTTGGCGTACCAGACTCCGGCCGCACTTTCGATAATCGGAAGGATGGGGCGCCCCGGCAGCTTCTTCTGCAGCTGTTTGACTTGTTCGGCTGAAGCTGTTTTCGGAAGGACGATACCGATATCCGGTATATGTTGTACAGCTTCCACATCTTCCTGATAGAAAGGGGACTTTGCATCATTAATCCGGATAAAAAACGTATGGAGATTTTCTTTTGAAGCAAGTTTACGGGACAAGCGGCTGCGGGCGGTCTTTTTTTCCTGAACAGCTGCAGCGTCCTCCAGATCAAAAATCACCCGGTCTGCTTCTGCAGTTAATCCATTATCAATCATTTTATCGGATATGGGAGGAACAAATAAAATCGAGCGATGTTTCATTAAAAGGCCTCCTGTCATAAGTTTATTTTTTCCGTATGGTACCGAATTCTTCACGGATTTTTTCGTTGTGTTCGCCGAGTTCGGGAATATCACCCATCGTCATCTCAAAACCTGGTGCAGTAATCGGGGGAGAGAAGTGTCTGAATATCTCCAGCAGGGGAGTGAATGGTCGTCCAGCGGTTTCGTTCTTTCAGCTGGGGGTGCTCCATAAAATCTTTCATCGTATTCAGTTTAGCATTGGCAATTTTCATCTCGTCAAGTTTTTCCGTCAGCTCATCAGCAGTCATTTTTCCGAAAACAGATGCAATAACTAAAGCGAGTTCTTCCTGGTGCCCTACTCGGAGAGCATTGGAAGAAAAACGTTCTTCGTCAGCAAGCTCCGGTTTTTCTATCCAGGCCAAAGCGAAGTTTTTCTCCAGCCGTCAGCGAACTTTAACATAGCGTAGGACTAAAACCCGTCTCTAATGATTAAACAGCCCCCGCTAAAGTGAATAAGCCCTTTTATAATGATTCAAAAATCCGGACCGATAGTTTCAGGAAAATACCGCAGCCGTACACTTCCCATCCTTGAAACCGAAAAAAAGGCTGCCCCGCAAGCCGGTCACGGGACAGCACCATTATTTCTTACAACAATGGAATCAGAAGGCCGGCGAGAAGCAGGATAATGGCACCTCCGAGTCGGGAAGAAATCTGAGCGAAAGGCATGAGCTGCATGCGCCTTGCAGCAGAAAGCACAGCGACGTCTCCGGTACCTCCCATGTTGGCCATGCAGAGACCGGCGGTAATAGCCGATTCGATCGGATAAAAACCGACCATGCGTCCAAGCAGTGCAGCTCCGAGAACGGCGCCGAGTACGACTCCTAGCACTGTGAAAATATACTGCGCAGTCAGTGCGTTAAGTACGGCGTTTAAATCCGTATAGGCAATACCAATACCGAACAACAGGGCAAACGTCCAGTTGTTTGCTACGAACTTATACCACTGGCTTGCTCCGCCGAGAACAACTTTCGGCAGAATGTCCAATATTTTTGCCATAGCAACGAGAATAATCATCAGGGCATACGGATGAAGCGGAATAAATTCCCCTAATAGGCTGCCGAGAGCAAAGAAAGTAAGAGCCGCCATCAGCCCGATTCCCATGAGCTGAATGTCATATCGCTGCTTTTCCTCTTTATAGTTGAAGCCTTGAATAAGCTGTCCATTACCTGTAAGGGAAGGCACCTTGTTACCGACAATGTTCAGAATACTTGCCAGAATAATGGCGAAAACGTTACCGAGAGCAAGGGCCGGTACAAGCATGGAGATGTAATAGCTTGGATCATTACCCAGTACTTCCGAATACACTTGGCTGAGCGGGACAGCGCCTGCACCCATGCCGCCGCCCATAATTGGTGTGGCAATAACGAGGACGGCATCCATAACTGACATCCCGACGAAAAAACCGAACAGGCCGGCAAGTCCAAGGGCCCCGATTACAGCCCCTATAATAGGAAAGAAATAGCGCACACCTACTTTAATTAATATTTCTTTATTCATACCGAGAATACTCCCCGTAATAAGGGCAGCAATATAAAAGTTCAAAAAACCTCCATCGGTCATAAAGTCGGTCATCGACGTAACGGCTGCTTCCGGGAGCAGTCCTGCAAAATCCATGAAGGCAGCACCGAAAATGGCGACGATAGCTCCGCCTCCAAGAAACGTGCGTACAAACGGCGTATTGTTACCGAGCCATCCAAGGAACTCGCCAAGTACCATCATAAGAAGAAGAGCGCCGATCATGCCACCGGGGAGGCTGTCTGTGTACAAGCTGACGAGTGTAATAGCCACAAAGACCATAAACCATACAATAGGGATTCCAAAGATTGTATGTCTATGTTTTTGTTCCTCCTCAGCTGGGTAGGCCTGTTCTGTTTCCTCATACTTTTTTTCTGCTGTCTGAGCCATTAAGTTCACTCCTCTTTTTAGTAAGCGTTTTCATAAAATTTATCCTACGTTAGTCGACAGAATATTCACACGTTATGTAATTATTATTAGTATTGTAATTAAAAAAAGCAGCCGGCCGGCTGCTTTGAATTCGATGTGTATCCAGAGGGTTTTATCTATGAAAGTTTCCGGATTGTTTTGATTTTTCAGGAAACTCCTTCTCCGGATGATCATTTATAAATAGTGCTGGATAACTTCACGGTTTGCTTCATTTATACGGTACTGATAAATCGGTCTCCCTACACCATACGTGAGCGTTTCTTCCAGGAAACCGATGCTGGTCAAAAATTTTAAATACTTTCTGACAGATACTCTGGATATGTCTGCTGCGGAAGCAAGTTCTTCCGTGGAAAAAGAACCGGGTGCAAGTGTTGTAATTTCTGTGCATAATGTTTCCAGTGTAGTTTTAGTAAGGCCTTTTGGAAGCTCTGTCACTTCAGGAAGAAGAGGTGTGGAAGACTGCTTCTGCAGCATCTGATCCAGATCTTCCTGACTCATTTTATCTTTCTGATCCACACTCCAATAATATTTTTTATATTGATGGAGAGCTTTTTGAAAGCGTGAAAATTCAAAAGGCTTAATCAAATAATCAACAGCTCCGAGACGCAGAGCCTGCTGAATTTCAGAGGTGGCCGATGTTGCTGTAATTAGAATAACATCTACATTTCTCTTTCTTTCACGAATTTTTTTCAGGAATTCAAGACCATTTATCCCCGGCATATAGACGTCGAGAAGAAGAAGGTCTACCTGTTTTGAAGTAAGAAGAGTTTCTGCTTCTTCGCTGTTGGAAGCAGTTCCTGCCAACCGGAAACCTGGTATTTTTTCCAGATAGCTTCTGTTAAGCTCCGCTACCATTGGATCATCTTCTACAACGAGAACATTAATCATACAACTCACCCCTGGTTTCATAAGGAATAATCACAGTGAATTCAGTACCGTTTTGGGATGCAGTTTCAATGGAACCATCAAGCTTTTCAATGCTTTCTTTTACGAGGTGCAGGCCGAAGCCCCGTGCTGTTCCTTCTTTAGTGGAATACTTCTTAGTGAATATTTTTTCCTGGTCTTCCTCTTTGATACCGGGACCGGAATCTGCCACCGTTACAGTCAGCAGGCCATCTACAAAAGAAAAATGAACGTGCACCTTTTTTTCCTGAGTGTGTATAACGCTTTCTACAGCGTTATTTATTAGGTTGCCTAAAATAGTGACCAGTTCCCTTGTAACAATAGTTTCTGAAGAAGCAGGAACTTTCGTTTCAAATGATAATTTGAAGTCAACATGGGCTTCCCGGGCATAGCTTGCTTTTCCTATGATAAATCCAGCGAGTACGGGATCCTTTATATAGTAGGCGACGTTTTGTACTTCATGAGCCTGGTGATCGACGATCTGCGAAATATACTTTGCAGCTTCATTATATTTTTCCATCTTAATCATACCGAGAAGTACATGCAGGTAATTCATGAATTCATGGGACTGAGAACGGAGAGAATCGGCGTACATCTGCACACCGGTAAGCTTTTCCGCCAGTGAGTTGATTTCGGTTTTATCCCGGAAGGTAGCAATTGCTCCGGCTGTTCGGCCGTTAACGACAATGGGAATGCGGTTAATAATAATGGACAATCCGTGGAATGAGTATTCCTGGTTGATTTCTTCCTTACCGGTGTCAAGGATTCTTTCGAGACCGGCGCCGGGAATCACATCGCTGATCTTTTTTCCTTCCGGTTCTTCAGTCATCAGGCCTGCCTGCGTGAACAGTTCCCGTGCTGAACGGTTTACGAGCCTGATTCGGCCGTTTTCGTCGATAGCAGTAATCCCTTCATGAGCTGACTGGAGCATGTGGTTTCTTTCCTCATGCAGTCTGGCAATGGCGTGGGGTTCCATTCCAAACGTACTTTTTCTGATATAGCGGGAAACAGCATAAGCTCCTATTACACCTATAATGAGGCCGAGGAGGGAACCGGTGAGAATGCGGTACTGGTTCTCAGCAACAGCGGCGTCTACTGTGTCCAGGGAGAGACCTACAGCTACAGCTCCTATTTGTGTGCCGTTGTCGTCAAACACAGGAGTAAAAGCCCGCAGTGAATCTCCAAGTGTTCCTTCCGCGCGTGAAGTGTACTCCTCGCCCTGCTCCAGCACACGTGTTTCGTCTCCTCCCACAAAGGCTTTTCCTATCAGCTCTTCATCCGGATGTGATATTCGTATGCCATCCATATCCATAACAACGACAAAGTATACGCTGACAGCTTCCTGGATGGAGGAAGTGTACTGCTGGACAGCCTCCGCAGCCGAGGCATCTTGCAGACCGTTTTGGATTTCATCGGTTTCGGCAGCCGCACGTGCGGTAGTAAGCGCTTTTTCCTCAAGAGAATTTTCGATTGTTCTTCCGGTCGACTGTCCTGCAAGCAGGCTTGTAATAAGAAGAGAAATAAGAACGACACTGCAGACGAATAATATAATAATTGTAGTGAGTTTTAATTGTGGGAATTTCAAATGGATCCGCCTCATTTATTAGATTCTACTAAGTATTTTAATGCATTCCCATTCAGATTGATATGCCTGAAAAAATATGTGTGAGGCACATTGTTTTCCATGGAACGATTCGATTGATACGATAAAAGAGCAACTTAAAAAAAGAAAGGAACGTTTTGAATGTCTAATATACAAGTACCAGTTTCCGTATTAAACTTAGCACCTGTACGAGAAGGAGAAGGGCAGAAAGAAGCAGTGGAGGATATGGTTGATCTGGCTCAGGCTGTGGAAGAAATGGGCTATGACCGCTACTGGATTGCCGAGCACCATAACACGCCGACACTTGTCAGTTCAGCCACTTCGATTCTGATGAAACATACACTCGAAAATACAAAGACCATCCGTGTCGGTTCGGGAGGCATTATGCTGCCGAATCATTCCCCGCTTGCAGTAGCCGAACAGTTCGGAACGATGGAACTTCTTTATCCGGGACGTCTTGATCTTGGTCTCGGCAGGGCACCGGGAACGGATATGACGACCGCACGTGCGCTGCGCCGGACACAGATGGATACAGCTGTCCATTCTTTTCCGGATGATATACAGGAGCTTCTCCAGTATTTCGGTCCGGCCGGCACACAGGGCAAAGTAAAAGCCATTCCCGGTACAGGAGCCGGTATTCCCCTGTATATTCTCGGTTCATCAACGGATTCAGCGGTTCTTGCGGCTAAGCTCGGTCTTCCGTACGTCTTTGCTTCTCATTTTGCGCCAACCTACATGGACCAGGCAATTTCAATATACCGGGACCGTTTCCAGCCGTCAGAGTACCTTAATAAGCCGTACGTGATGGTATGTCTTAACGTTATCGCGGCAGAAACCGACGAAGAAGCGGAAATGGAAACAACAACGATGCAGCAGTTTTTCCTGAATGTAGTGCGAGGTTCCCAGAATCCGCTGCAGCCGCCGGTGACACCGGAAGAGATGGACAGGCTGTGGATGCCGCAGGAGCGGGCGGTTGCCTCGCAGATGTCCAGCATGACTTTTGCAGGAAGTAAAGACACCATAAAAAAGCAGCTTGAACAGTTCCAGAGTCAGTATCACGCTGATGAAATAATGGCAGTTTCCTATATTTACGATCGAAACAGGCAGAAGCGTTCTTATGAAATATTAAAAGAAATCACAGGAGAGCAGCAGTAATGACCAGTGAAATTAGATTGAACGGTGCAGTAATTCCTGTGGAACATGTTCTGCATGAGCAGGAAGACGGAAAACATAGAATCTCTGTAACTTTCCTTGTAACACATGAAGAATATCACCGGATTACAACGCTTCTTTACGAAGGGATGTTCGATGTGGAAATACCGGAGAAATCTCTGTCTTTTATAGGCGTAATTGCCAATTACTCTACGTCGATAACCAATTTGTACGAAGCAGGGCAGACCGGGGAATTTTATCTCCAGTTAACAGAAACAGATAAATAAAAAACACGGCGGGGGACGGGTCGAACAGGACCATACTCCGCCGTGCTTTTAGTTTGTGCTGCCTCGAATGAAAAAGAGGAGTAAGAATCAGAAACCAGCGGCAGGCCCTTTTCAATTTATCATATAGATGTTACTTTAACCCGGGGCTGGAGATCACCCCGATGCGAGGCCTGTTTCAACTGCCTCCTGATAGAGGAGCGGTTATGGAAAAGAAAAAGAAGTCCTTTCTGCGAAGGGAATTTTCTAAGAAAGGAAATACGGTATAAAAAAGCGAAGTAGTATAAAATATGCAGGCAGTTTTTGAAACTGCAAAGGAGGCAGCTATGCGGATATTATCATTTAGTGAAGATGCCTATACGTTCTGGGCTTTAAACAACCAGATGGATTCGATTCTCGACCAGCTTGCCGATAACACGGCTGCAAAGGAAGTGTTGTTTCTGCCGAGCTTTGGTCGGCGTGCAGGAGACGACCGGCCGCAGTTCGGCCAGTTTGATTTTATTTTGATCACTGAATCAGCGGTTTATCCTGCGGAAAGCCGCTGGGATATTTCACCGGGCATCCGGGACGGGGTTCTCCAGTTGAAAGCTCCTCAGTGTAAAAGACATATTATTTTTCAAAAATACGTACACCACTGGTACGAAGCAGGAACGGACGACTGGGAGGATTTCAGTGAAAAAAACGACGGGTATTTAATTTATTTTTATAATGACGAAAGAATTGAAGTGCCGATTCCTCCTTCGAACAGTCAGCTTGCGAAAAATCTTAGTTATGTAATGAAGCTGATCAAGCACCATTTTCCGAAGGAGAAACCTTCAGTGAGGAATGTGCTGCTTTATTTGTATGATGGCAGCCGGGCTTTCCTGCCGGAAGAGGTGAAAGGCACAGACTGTATTTTCGAATATGTGAATGTGGATTATTCAAAGGATCAACTGGAAAAAAGCAGATTTCTTGATCTGATGTAAACTGAGGCTCATAAGCAGAAGCGAATAGCAGAGAAGGAGCTGTCCGAAAAACATCGGGCAGCTCCTTCTTTACTGCTGTGTTAAAGCATAGAAGATTTTCAGGGGAAGCTTCGCTTCGGTATGTCGTCGAGGGCTTTCCGGTTTATTGGCAGTGATTCCATCCTGTAGCACTTGTTATCGCCTCCACTTCCGGAAGTTACCATTCAAAAAAGAATTTCAAAGACATAGTAACAGCTGAATAAAAAAATACTGCAGCAGCAAAAGTCAGAAAATGAGTTTCTTTTTCGCTTGGAAGTTCGTGAGTAAAAACGTTGAAAATCATAGCCCCTGATACAAATGAAAAAATAAGGGATTTGAAAAGGGGGCTTAAATCAAACGTTAAAGCGAAGAGCCAGCCTGCTACAATACCGGCCCCTAGTAAATATTTACCATATTTATTATATTCTTCTGGGAACTCTTTCCACATATCATACGCTACAGCAACAAAATGCGGTCCGATAGCGAAGCAGTAAAATAAAGCCTGGATGCCGGAAACTTCAAACGACAACACAGTATAGGAGACAAGGGCGTTATATAAAGCATAAAATGTTATAGCTGACCAGAAGGAGGAGGTATGGGAGACGTAATTCTGCCTTACAGTAATTTGTATTCCCAGGAAGATTACAACACCAAGGAGACCGATGAAATACATTTCTGATTCCATTGTTAACTGGCGGTAGGGCTCGTCTATATTTGTCTGCATTTTGTGGAGCGTAGGAAGCAGATAAACAAAGATATAGGATACAGCCAGACCGCCTGAAAAAGAAAACCACTTCATACGTTTTAACCGTTCAGAAGGAAGGAGAACATGGGAGAGGAAATGGATGGCAATAAAAACAAGACCTATGAGAAAGGGGATAAAAGTCAATGTAATTACCTCCTGTAAATAGGTTGAATTTGATTGGGAAGGGGGGGATATACGATTATTATACATCCAGGCATCCTTATTACCGATTTTATTAATCGTAATAAAAAAGTATATACAGATGAACGAATTTCATAATAGAAGTCAGTCCTGTAAAAACCGAATAAGGAAGATGACCTCCGCTGCAGACGGACGCTTTCCTGAGGGCTTGTCTTCAGCTAAATTTTGCGAAAAATCCCTTCGCAAAATTGGATCTTCAGACGGCGCTTGATCCTCCGGGAGTCGCCGTCTTTCTCTGCGGTCATTTTTTAAATACGAATATCATGATAGAATTCGTTATAAATATTCGTTTATTCGGCTGAAAAAAGCACTTATGAAATTAATTCACAGATGTAAAAGGATCATTGGTAAAATGTGAAAATGCATAATATTAGTATAATCTATATTGGATAACTGATATATAAATGCTGCTTCATCTCTAAATGAGTACTTAAGCTTTTATTTACACTCTATTAATGGACTGGCCCGTTAAAATAAAAGAATATAAGGCGTTTTTAGAAAGCAGCAGGATTTCCAT
>REBZ01000028.1 GCA_007692495.1 Alkalicoccus sp. | reverse complement strand
TCTGCCATCCACGTGTCATCTTCTGAAAGGGATACTTCGGAATCTTCGTAGGAAGCGAGCAGCTCCCAAGTGCCTTCAGAAGTGAATTCTGCTATTGTTCCTGCTCCAGTTATATCGGATTCAGTTGTTTCTTCTTCCCAGTCCAGAAATTCTGCTCCTTCAAAAGCAGTCTCGACATCAGAAATGTCTTCAAAAGAAGGGATTCGGCTTTCATCTTCAAGATCCCCTCCCATTTCATAAGAGAAGCTGACTTCAACATGCCCGTCTGCTTCGACACCAGGAACGCCATATTCACCAACCGCTGTTCCGGATTCTTCAATTTCGCCGGCTTCCGGGGATTCCTGGAATTCCAGCACATCGGCTTCTTTAGCTGTAGAAATCAGTTCAAAGGCCTCCTCCAGCTCTTCAAGAGAAGCTTCCGGGGCATCACCTTCTCCTTCTTCCACTGTTACAGATAATCCATACTCATCTGCCAGTTCCTCTACTTCTCCTTCTTCCGCCGCTTCATTATTCTCTTCATTCGTTTCTTCTTCATTGTTATTTTCCGCTGCATTTTCTTCTGCGGGTTCTGTGTTGTTCTCAGCTTCGTTTTCGTTGTTTTCTGCACCACAGGCCGCAATAATAAACGGTACTGTCACTAGTGCTGTTAATCCAGCGTATTTTTTCATCAGTCCAACACCCTTTTTCTGTTATATTTGGTTTCTTTCTCTTATTCTAAAGCATTGGGGGAGTTAAAAATCTATTAACAATATCTAAAAATCTATAAAAATCTATAAAATATAACGATTTTTATTTTCTCCTCTTTATTCTTTCTCTTTGCACAATGTATTCCATCCGCCTGCAGATCAATTGTCGATTCCATTTTTCTCTTCCTGATGTTTCTCTACATATTGTTATAGAAAATTTTGGGTTCCTTTCCGGAGGTTAAGGGTATAATGGTGAAGGAGCTGTACATATTTTAATAGTTAGAAAGGAGCTGAGACTATGTCTCCAAATGAAATAGGCTTCAGTTTTATTATTCTAGGAGCCTTTCTCATTTTAGGGAAGTGGCTTCGCGTTTATTCCTCCACGATGCAGCAGCTTTTCCTTCCTTCCTCCATCATAGCGGGAGTTATTGCACTGGCCCTCGGACCGGGTGTACTTGGAGCGATTGTCGGGACTTTTGCTCCGGATCATGCACTTTCCCAGGGACTTCTGCCTGATTTTATTCTGGAAGTGTGGGCTGCTCTGCCCGGGTTGTTTATTAACATTGTTTTCGCTTCACTATTTTTAGGAACCAGTCTCCCCAGCCTGAGAAAAGTTTGGATTGTCGGGGGCCCGCAGGTAGCGATGGGTCAGATGGTTTCCTGGGGTCAGTATGCATTTGGTATGCTGCTTGTCCTTCTTATACTTACTCCTTTTTTCGGCACGAATCCGCTGGCGGGTGCCCTGATTGAAATCAGCTTTGTCGGGGGCCATGGAACCGCAGCCGGTCTCGGGGAAACCTTCAACGACCTTGGTTTTGCAGAAGGCTACGACCTTTCCGTCGGCCTTGCCACCATCGGTATTTTAAGTGGTGTTATTATCGGTATTATCCTTATTAATATCGGTGCCCGTACAGGCAGAGCAAAGCATGTCGGCGGCAAAGCTTCTTTTTCCAGTAAAGGGAAGCACGGTATCGTAGACCTTGACAACCGTGATGCCGGTTCGGATATGACAACACGACCGGAATCGGTGGATCCACTTTCCCTTCACCTGGCCTATGTCGGACTTGCTATTGGTATTGGATGGGTACTGCTTGAGATTTTCGTCTGGCTGGAGGACGTCACGTACGGTGCAGCAACAGATGTTTATCTTTTTGAATATGTACCACTCTTTCCTCTCGCAATGGTCGGCGGTATCATTGTCCAGGCTTTATCCGACCGCTACGACCGTTTCCGTGTTATAGACCGTAAAACCGTCAATCGGATCGGCGGGTTGTCGCTGGATATTCTGATCGTGAGTGCTCTTGCAACTATTTCGATCGCTGTTATCGGGGAAAATCTTGTTACTTTCCTTTCACTCGCTGCCGTTGGTATTATCTGGAACGTACTGGCATTCCTTTATCTTGCTCCAAAGATGATTCCTTCCTATTGGTTTGAGAGAGGACTCGGGGATTTCGGACAGGCAACAGGGATTGCAGCGACAGGTCTTCTACTAATGAAAGTAGCTGACCCGAACAACGAAACACCGGCACTCGAAGGTTTTGGCTACAAGCAGATCCTGTTTGAACCATTCGTCGGCGGTGGTCTTGTTACAGCCGCTGCGATGCCGCTTATTTTCCAGTTTGGTCCTGTACCATTCCTTATAGGCAGTGCAATAGTAACACTTGCCTGGTTGTTATTCGGTATTTTTTACTTCGGGAAAAAATAACCCAGCAATTTCACACAGTCAGCTTTAAGTTGTCAAAAGCACCTGGGATGAAACAGGGAAGGATTTCTTTCTGCCTCTGTTCCCACTCCATACATTGAAGACCGTCCCGGAGCTCCGGGACGGTCTTTTAATACATCACTTGTTTTATAATACCTGCAGATTCCTTCTTAACCTTATGACCGAAAAATTTCCAGTCGCATCAAAAAGTTCGGCAGACTTCTCTGTTAAATAATTTCGACCGGTCCGTGGTCATCGATGTGATCGCCGTGAACGTGATGCAGACGCCCATTGACCACGTAATCATAGTGGTCACCGTGCGGCACCATTTCATGACCGCAGTCTTCATTATGGCTGCAGTCTGATTGAACAGGTGTGCAGCTCGCTGGATTTTTGTCTGACACTTCAATTTTACATTCATCCCAGTGATCTTCATGTTTGTGATGAAGATGGCCGTCGTGAATATAGTCAATATGGTCGCCGTGGCGGATTTTCGTGTGTCCGCAGGAAAGAGAATGCTCGTGCTTATGATTATCATGCGTGTGATGTGCCATAAATAAGCCCTCCTTTTTGTTAATAAAGTAATTTTATCACCTTATTAACAATCCTGCTTGTTTTCGAAAAGCTTCTGATTTAGCTGCTGGTTTTTCAGTAATATTTTCTTCTATATTATGTTGACAGCTTATAATAACTCAACTTTTCAAACCAGATTGAGAAGCCCTTTATCCACTTGTCAGTTTTTTTCAGAATGTCAAAAGCAGCCCCCATTTTAAAAGCGATCGATAAAAAAGAACTGCCCCGTTTATATCGGGGCAGTTCCCAGAGTGTTGATTAAGTCTTGATTTCAGAATAATTATTCTTCTGAGCGTATGGCTTTCTCCTGCACTCCCCGGCGGAAGCTTGCCGTGGGGCTCGTCGTCAGCTATTTTCAATGCCTGGCGGCTTTGAAAAGGATCTTCCGACTTCGCTCTATCCCACCGGCGTCCCCGCCGGACGTTCCGGAGGAAAAAGCATCTCCTAAATGGAAGAAAGGGCAGAATCAACACGTTTTTTAGAAGAGAAAACTTCTTTTTATTTTCCTGCTGGAGCTGCAGCAGGTGACTCCGGGGCGAGAAAGGACGAGCTGAAGATCCATTTCTTCCGAGTATTAGGAGGAAGAAATTAGCTGAAGCCGGTCCGCCCGGAAAGCGTCCTGCGGAGGCGAAAGCAGGGGAATGTCTACGCCTGTATA
>REBZ01000136.1 GCA_007692495.1 Alkalicoccus sp. | reverse complement strand
TCAGCTGGGGCTACTACTTTAAAGTGGGGATCGTCATTACGATTCCGACATTGTTTATTACGCTGACAGGCCTTTACTTCTGGCTGCTGATTATTGGATAAAGAAAAAGAAATCGATTTTACTCCTTCATTCTCTTTCCGTACATTGAGATACAATGCCCTGTCTTTACCACGAATAAAAAGCAAAGCTGCAGGGTTTCGGCAGCTTTGCTTTTTGTATTTTTCGTTCTATAGGCTTTTCTTACTAAAATACCAGTCAGTTACTTCATAATCCGGACTCTCTTCTCTCTCTTTGGCTTCCTGCTGGGTCCGCGGAGGCTTAACAATGACTTTATCTTCCGGCTGCCAGTCAGCTGGTGTGGCTACTCCGTGCTCATCCGCTGTCTGGAGGGCTTTCACAACCCTCAGAATCTCATCCATATTACGGCCGGTACTGAGTGGATAGTAGATAACGGTACGAACGATCTGCTCCGCATCTACAATAAAGACGGCCCGGGAAGTTTCGGTGCTTTTTGCTTCCGCCATTACCATACCGTAGGCTTCAGCCACTTCCTTGTTCAAATCTGCAATAATAGGGAAATCGATCGTTACGTTAAAATTCTTTTCAATATTCCGCACCCAGGCGATGTGGGAATGAATACTGTCAATACTCAGACCAAGCAGCTCCGTGTTTAATTTTTTCAATTCCGGCGCAATACGCTGGAAAGCAATAAATTCCGTCGTGCAGACCGGGGTAAAATCAGACGGGTGGGAAAATAAGATAAACCATTTTCCTTTATAATCATCCCGGGAAATCATGCCGTGAGTTGTTTCAATGTTAAAGTCCGGTGCTTTATCTCCGATTTTAGGCAGGGACGTGCCGTTCTGTTGTACATTTTCCATTTGTAATTCCTCCTAATTAATAATTATTACAATTTAAATTTTACCTGAAAATAATATCTTTACTATAGGGGAATTACACCAGTTTGCTGCTTATTTGACGTAATGGTTTTTCAGGCCGTACTGAATCAGCTCCGACCGGGAATTCAGTTCAAGCTTGGACATAATATTCATTTTATGGTTTTCCACTGTCTTTGGGCTGATAAAAAGCTTTTCCGCTATTTCCTGATTGGAATAGCCGTTTACTACAAGAATAATAATTTCCTCTTCTCTTGGAGAAAGGATGGGCTTTAATTTACCCTTTACTTTAAAATACTCTTTTATCTTTTCCTCCGGCAGATTCGTTTTATAGTAAATTTCTCCTCTGTAGACCGCTTTTACTGCTTCATATAAATTATTATCCTGTACCTTTTTGAGGAGGAAGCCTTCAGCTCCTGTTTCTGCGGCCCTTCGTACATATCCGTCTTCCTCATGCATCGTAAGCATGATGACTTTAACACCGGGCACTTCCCGCTTAATTTTGGAAGCGGTTTTCAATCCATCGAGGTCCCCGGGCATAGAAATGTCGAGAAGCACCACGTCGGGATTCAGCCTTTCAGCCATAAAAAAAGTTTCCGATCCGGTTGACGCTTCTCCTGCGATTTCAATATCCTCTTCTGCTTCGAGAAGCATCGCGATACCCTTTCGGATCAACGAATGGTCATCTGCTATCAATACCTTAATCATGCGTCTGCCTCCTTTAAAGGAATCTGGCCGTTTATCATCGTTCCTTCTTTTTCTGCACTGCTTATTGAGATAACCCCGTTCAAATGTTCCACCCTCTCCCGCATATGCTGCAGGCCGAGGCCTTTAAGTTCATTTTTTTCCACGTCAAATCCGACCCCGTTATCCGTTACGTGAAAATAAAGGTATTGATTGCTCCGGTAAACAACCACCTGGATCACAGAGGCGGAAGCATATTTCAATGAATTATGAACTGCCTCCTGCAGTACCCGGAAAATATTGATTTCATACATAGGGTCCAGCCGTTCGCGGAAGCTGCAGTCTAATTCAATGTGTACGTCACTGAAGGAAGCTTTTAACGTATTCTTTAAGTGCAGCAGGCTGTCATACAGACCTAGATCGTCAAGCGTCTGGGGACGGAGCCGCTGGGAATAGTTATTCACCTCCCGGATTACTCGATCGAGCTCGGCTTTCACTTCGTGCAGATAATCCATAGAAGCTTTATTGGTTTTGTAATCGGAGATGGCTTCCAGAGCCAGGGAGATTGTATAAAGCGACTGCCCGACTCCATCATGGAGCTCCTGAGCGAGCCGCTTATGCTCGTCTTCTTTTGCTTCGGTTAGCAGCTTGATCAACTGCTTGGAGTTCTGCGCTTCCTGTTCTTTTGCTTTTTTGTCTTTATCCCGGAGAACGAGGAGGTATTCATTGCCACTTGACTGCAGGGAGGGCACGATAAGCGCAGTACTCATTTCCACCTGGATCTGTTTTCCGCTGTAGGCCGGCATCTGGGAAGAAAAATAAGGAACCTCTTCCCTGCCGATAAGATAGCACCGTTCTTCTCCTGACGTGACATATCTGTTTTCACAGAAGGAGCAGTAAGGAACAGAGTCTCCTATTTTCCACCCGGTAAGCTGTTCTGCCGCCGGATTCATCTTTTTAATCTTTCTTTCCCGGTCCATTATAATCAGACCGTCCTGAATATAATTAAATATTTCCTGGAAAATATCCATCTTTGATCACACCGCTTCTTTGTATAAATCTTGCTCCAAAAGTTTTTTACGTCTGTTTATCCCTCTGATTTAATCATACAACGAATAAACATAACTTCCCATTTTTCTGCTCCCAGACGTAAAATAAAGGAAACAGGGAGAGAAGTCTCTACGCTATTTCCTTTATCGCTTCTTTATTTTTTTTGTTCCAAAACGTCCAGGGAAGCGTTCATATACCGTAAAATAGTCTGCACCGGCTTCCGCCTGCGCCATTTAAGCAGGTGAAAAAGAGAATAGCTTTTTTTATCCTCCTCCGCACGCCGTTTAATTTCCTCGATAGTAGAAAGGTGTTCTTTTCCCTGCTGAATCCATGGCTCAACATACCTTTCGCTGCTTTTCTTCAAAGATTCCATCGATGCTTCGTCCCGGGCTATATCCTGGACAAATGATAATACATTTTCTGCCTGGGTTAAAGCGGCTTCCATTTCAGGAAGTTTGTTTGTTAACCGGACAGCTGCTGCCAGTGCTTCAGGATCTACTCTGTACGAGCTTGCTCTTTCCTCCATGCTCTGGACTGCTGCTTCATCCTGCAGGACGGCTCCGGCAAAAGCAGCTCCTTCCTGCACCTTGCGCAGACTTTTTTCAATATCAGGCATCTGCCGAAGTATATATTCGAGAGAGGCCATCACTTCCGGGTCTTCCAAAGCTTTCAGTCTGCTGTCTGTTTTTTCATTTACAGCCATCGTACTCCTCCTTTCACATCGTACCTTTCAACATGCCATTCCAGTACATAACGGGAAGCAGATCTTTTTTCATCATATACATGCTTCTTCTTTCGACCGCCTGATTGAAAGGCATGGATTCCTGAGGATTTTTATTGTAGTCGAACTCTGCAAGAATTAATTTATTGTAACCGGTCACCAGCGGGCAGGATGAATAGCCGTCGTAAACCGCTTCCGGCTGCTTTTTGTTCATTACCTGAAGCAGGTTTTCTGCAGCTGTCGGGGCCTGCTTCCGAATCGCCGCTCCTGTTTTTGACGTAGGGAGGTTGCAGCAGTCCCCAAGTCCAAAAATATTTGTATACCTTGCGTGCTGAAGCGTATGCGGATGTACGTCAAGCCATCCGTTTTCATCACTGAGTGGACTCTGAGCGATAAAAGCCGGCGGACCCATCGGCGGCGTCACATGTAGCATATCGTAATGAAAAGTTTTTGTTTCTTTTGTGTCCAGGTTCTCGAAGGAAGCGGTTTTCTTTTCACCATCAATAGATACGAGATTATGCCGGAAATGCGCTTTAATTTTTTTGCGCTCCACTATTTTTTCCAGAGCATCTTTATACTTCTGCACATCGAAAATGCCGGGATTCGCAGAGCCGAATATTACTTCTGTTTTATTTCGGACATGGCTTTTTTGAAAGTAATCTTCTGCAAGATACATAATTTTCTGAGGGGCTCCACCGCATTTAACTGGTGTGGCAGGGTGCGTAAATACAGCATTTCCTCCCTTGAAGCTTCTTATCAATTCCCACGTATAATCCGTGTGCTCATAGGAATAATTACTGCACACCCCATTTTTCCCGAGATTTTCTTTTAGTCCGGGGATATCCGACCAATTAATCTGAATGCCTGCAGCTACGATCAAGTAGTCATAGGTGATCCTGCTGCCGTCCCCTAAATAGACGCTGTTATTGTCCGGATCAAAGGAAGCAGCCCGCTCCTGAATCCATTCGGCACCTTCCGGAATGACGCTTTTCATCGTCCGTCTGGATTCTTCTTTACGAGCTTCCCCTCCTCCTACAAGCGTCCATAATGGCTGATAATCATGATACTCCGCCGGATCTATAATCGTAATCTGTCCTGCCAGACGGGCATCCTTCCGAAGCAGACGGGAAGCGGCAGAAACACCTCCCGATCCTCCTCCTGTAATTAACACTTTTGTATGCGCTTCCATTATTATCAACCTTCCTTTTTATAGTATCTTTTGAAATGACAGCTTCAGCCTGCTGCTAATCCGGAAAGAAAACGGAGCAGGAGCGCCCTGCTCCGTTTAAAATCCCATTTATTCGTAAACTGAAAAAACGCAGAAGTGAAACACCACTTCCTTATTTTGTAATCAGCTGGTTTATTTGTTTCTCCCAGGCTGCAAATCCTCCATTAAGATTCATTACATGCTTTACGCCGTTTTTCTGCAGAATACTTGCCCCGATGGCGGACCGCAGCCCTGATCCACACTGCATTAGAACAGGCTTGTCTACTGGTATTTCATTGATTCTTTCAGGCAGTTCCCCGAGCATAATATGCTGCGCTCCTTCAATATGCCCTTCCTGCCATTCAGATAAATTACGCACATCCAGAACGTGAACTTTATTTTCCTGAACAAGCGGAAAAGCCCGGTCTGCATCGATCGCTGCAAAGCTTTCCGGATGTTCTGCAAGCTGTACTTCCTCCCGGGCTGCATAGCCTTCCAGGGTATCGATACCGATAGAATGAAGAGCTGTACGGATATCTTCAAGATCCTTTTCATCGCAAATCACATAGAGCGGCCTGGAGTAATCAATGAGCCATCCTGCCCAGTTAGTAAACGATTTGTTAAAAGGTATATTTATCGTCCCTTCAATATGAGCAGCCGCAAAGTCATTTTGACTCCTCACATCGATGACCTGGTTTGATTTTTTTACCTGCTGAAGGATTTCTGCAAGATTCACACGAGCCGGCTCTTTCAACTCATCGAAAAAGTTCGGTCCTGCTTTGTTTACTTTTTTCATCTCAGCAAAATATACCGGCGGCTCCGGCTGTCCTTCGATTAATTCTTTTTTAAACGCTTCCTTATCCTCGAACTGCAGCGCCCAGTTGTACCGCTTTTCGTATCCTGCTGTTGAACTCGGAACGGAACCGAGCGACTTGCCGCAGGCACTTCCTGCTCCATGGCCCGGCCACACCTGCAGGAAGTCCGGCAGGGTCTTAAACTTCTGAAGTGAATGGAACATTTCTTCTGCCCCTGATTCCGCCGTGCCCTCTTTCTTTGCGGCTTTTTCCAGTAAATCCGGACGTCCAATATCACCGACAAAAACAAAGTCCCCTGTAAAAATGCCCAACGGCTCCTCTGCGCCGGCTCCTCCGTCCGTCAGAAGAATCGAAATGCTTTCCGGCGTGTGTCCCGGTGTATGAATAATTTCGAGCGTTAAATTGCCGACAACAATTTTCTCCCCGTCCACTACTTTTTTATGGGGCAGACGGTCGAGATTCTGATACTTCCACTCCTGGTCTCCTTCATCTGAAACGTACAGGACGGCTCCGGTTCTTGCAGCGAGCTCTCTGCCGCCCGAGACAAAATCGGCATGAATGTGTGTTTCGATGGAACCGGTAATTGTCATCCCGTTCTCTTCCGCTGCTTTCAAGTACGACGTAATTTCTCTGGATGGATCTACGATCAGGGCTTCATTGGATGCCTGACACCCTACCATGTAGGAAGCCTGAGCTAATTTTTCATCATAAAAATATTTTAACAACATTTCACTTCACCTCTTCTAGTTTGTGTATGCTTTCATCATATTTTTTGTAAGCGTTTTTTGTAATAGGCGGATCCCCCTATTTGGTATAAGAAGCAGTACTCCTGTTTTTCCTGCTTGCTTTTTTACCCTGTTCATATGTAAAAATATAGATATTATAAAGTCTATTGAACCATCTGCATGTATGCACATGCCCGACAGCTCTATTCTGCCGCTGATTATAATCAGCGGTTTGACACAGCCGGTTTAAGAGTGCTATTTCTTATCCGGCTGATGATTATTGCAGCATGCGCTGAACATTTAGTGAAACTGCTTTTCTGAATCTTGTTTCATGGGGTTGTTTACAGAGTGGGATATAAGCAGCTTCGAAAATGCCTGAAGAGCAGTGATCAATCTTTTTACTATTTCAGATAAAAGGTTTAACCTTTCTTTATTGTGGAAAGTATATTATGTAGGCAGTTATAACTAGAAAGGAAGGGATAGACGTTATGGATCAGAAAATGAAGGAACTAATTGATGGATTAAATGAGGATCTTGCGAACGAATACGCTGCGATCATTATGTACACGTATAACGCTTCGGTAGTTTCCGGACTTTTCCGTTCGGTGCTTAAGCCGTTTTTCGAAAGCGAGGTTGCGGATGAAACCACCCACGCTCTCTATTTATCGGAAAAAATTAAGACGCTCGGCGGCACGCCGACAACGACACCGACGAAAGTCGACCAGGTAACAGAAGTAAGAGACCTGCTGGAACAGGCGAAAGAAGCAGAAATCGCGACGATTGAACGGTACGAAACGCGCAAAAAGCAGGCTGATGACCTGAACCTGACCGAACTCGTTGTTAAATTGGAAGACTTTATTACCGATGAAACCGGTCATAAAGAAGAAATCGAACGGCTTCTTCAGGACAGCCGGCTGTAATTTAATAAAAGCTGCATCCCGCCTTTTTAATGAGGCGGGATTTTTTGTGCTTTTCTTAAGAAAATGTCTTTTGTTACAGCTGGTGCAGGCTTCCCCCCTCCAGACAATTTTAGTTAAAGTTACTCAGGGAAAGTCGTGGTACAATCAAAGTGTAATATAATGGAAGCGCTTAATTCTTATTAAATAAGGAGGGGCTTCAAATGGCAGAGAATAAAAAGGTGCGTTTTATCATCGAAAGACAGGACGATCCGGACAGCAAGCCGTACATGCAGACGTTTGAAGTGGATTATCGCCCGAGTATGAACGTGATCACTGCTTTAATGGCAATCCGCACTTACCCTGTAGATGCCGAGGGTAATAAGACGACTCCGGTAGCGTGGGATATGAGCTGTCTTGAAGAGGTCTGTGGAGCTTGTTCCATGATGATTAACGGAAGGGCGCGGCAGTCGTGCACTGCTCTCGTTGACAAGCTCGACCAGCCTATTAAGCTGGAGCCGATGAGAACCTACCCTGTTGTTCGGGACCTTGTTGTAGACCGCTCCAGTATGTTTGCCTCCCTCAAGAAATTAAAAGCATGGATTCCTATTGATGGTATACATGACCTCGGACCAGGGCCGAGAATGTCCGAAAAAAAGCGTGCATGGGCGTATGAACTTTCCAAATGCATGACGTGCGGCGTGTGTCAGGAAGCCTGCCCGAACGTTAATGACCGCTCCAATTTTATCGGACCAGCCCCAGCCACCCAGCCACGGCTTTTTAACACACATCCTACAGGGGCACTGAACAAGGCCGAGCGGCTTCATGCCCTTATGGAACTCGGCGGACTGCAGGGGTGCAGCAATGCGCAGAACTGTGTGCGCGTCTGTCCTAAAGGCATTCCACTTACAACGTCGATAGCAGCCCTCAACAGAGATATGATCATTCAGTCTTTCAGGGACTTTTTTGGAAGTGACAGCGGTTGAACTGTCCTCCCCCACTAAATCCACCATTGGAATCAACTTCATTTTTTCTGCAGACAGGCCGGTGCCTATGTCCCCTCAATCGTTTAAAAACAGAGCCACGTCCCGTCTTCAAAACATTCTTTCGTTTTATTGAAGTGCTGATTGTTATTTCAAAGCGTCTGTTCATGCTTCTTTAAAAAAGCAATCAGCTTCTCATCGACCTCCTCCGCCATATGTCCGAGCCAGATGATGTGTCCCCAGCATTCCAGGATCTCAACTTCAGTATGTGGTATATGGGCAGCGGCGTGCTGCGCATGATCCGCCGGTACGGAACTGTCAAAACGGCTGTGCATAATAAGCACCGGGCAGAAAACGGCTTCGAGCTGTTCCTCCGTGATCATTTTTGTCTGCTCCACGTCCATTAGAAACCCTTCTCCCGATCGCTGGCGACGGTTCATAGCTGAGAGAAGCTGATGATCTTTTCGCCCAATCCTTTCCGACGCTTCGGTGTATGTGAGCAGGCTGAAAGAAGAAAACATTTGTTTCAGCATAAAGCGCGGGAACCAGTGGCTTATGGAAGCGATCAGCTGCCACGTATACTTTTCCGTTTTAGGATGAAATAAAATGCGTGCAGCCTTGTAAGCCGTGTCTTCCGGTTTCAGCCATTCTTTAGTCACCGCCGACTGAAGCGTAAGAGAAAGGACAAGTTCCGGATATGCCGCCGCAAATGTAATCCCCGTCGGACCGCCTGCGGACGCCGCCACAACGTGGACTCTGCCAATATTCAGATGCTTCAGAAGCGCCACGTAGGCACGGCACGCTTCCGTCAAAGTGCTGCCGATGGAAGCCGACGTTTCGCCGTACCCTGCCCTGGACGGGGTGATGACGGAAAAGCCGTTATTAATAAGCGCCTTATATCCCGAATCTTCAAAACAGCTGGAATGCCCTCCGTGAAACATCAGCACCGGCTCCCCTTTTCCATGAATCGTGTATTCGATGGTCCAGTTGTCTTTTGTAAACGTGCCGTAGACAGATCTCATTTAAACCTCTCCTTACTCAATGGACTCTATTATTTCTTTTTTAATGCGCACCATAATTTCTTTTCCATTTACTAACTATTTTATCATGAAATTACCGAACTGTATTACTTCTCCCACCTGTCGGCTGCCAAGTCTGTTTTCCCCTTTCCTGATGTTTTCGAGGTTTCACACTGTATTGTTAAAACATATGAAGGAGTGGTCCAAAGATGACAAAAAGAATTTTAATTTATGGTGCCGGTCCGTTTGGAACTTTGTTTTCAGAAAAACTGACGAGGGCGGGACATGATGTTTCTCTTCTGGCCCGCGGGAAAAGGCTCGAGGAGCTGAGAAAACACGGAGTGGTTACAGAAAACAGCTCAACCGGAGAGCAGACAGTGACTCACGTAAACATTGTCGAAAGCCTGAAAGCAGCGGATTACTACGATCTCGTGATTATTCCAATGCGAAAAAACCACGTGATTGACATACTGCCGGATCTTGCTGCAAATAAAAACATTCCGACCTATTTATTTATGATGAATAATGCGGAAGGACCGGAGAGGCTGACGGAGGCACTTGGAAAAAGCCGTGTGATGATCGGTTTCCCCCTTCCGGGAGGGCATCGGAAAGGTCATGTGATGCGGATGCTGCCTGTGAACGAAAAAAAGAAATGGACGATCCCAATCGGGGAAACTGATGGGTCCGTTACGGAAAGAACCTGCGAAACCGCAGACATTCTCGGATCAATGAGCGGTTACCGTGTGCAGATACGAAAGGATATGGATGACTGGCTGAAATGCCACGCGGCGTTTGTCGCTCCCGCTTTTCCTCCGGCCATCTACGCGGCAGGAACTGATTTAAACCGTTATGCCAATACGCGGGATGCACGGATCTTAACGATTAGGGGAATAAGAGAATCTCTGTATGCTTTACGTGCAGTTAATGTCAAAATGACACCGGCTGCTGTTTCCAACATGCTGGAATGGCTTCCTGAACCTCTTTTAGTGTTCTATTTAAAAAAGGTTGTAAAACTTCAGGTAGTCCAGGTCGCATTCGGTCATCTGGAAGCGGCTCCCGATGAAATGAAGCACCTTACCGACGAATATTTTACATTAGTCCGGCCCGGTGGTGTCCCTACTCCGGTGCTTGATGAACTGTATAAATATTACGAAGGCGAAGCTTCTCTCCTGCCGGAAGGAAGCCGGGATATCCCGTTGAAGTGGACAGGAGTTTTGTGGACAGCTGCCGGTGTTGTAACTGTCTGCATCGGAGCAGTACTGCTCACCTGCCGAAAACAATCCCGTTCTTAAAATAAATGCTGAAAAAGCCCCCGAACTGGGGGCTTTTTCAGTTTGTGGATTAAATGATCGGTGCAGAATAGTTATTCCAGTCGTTGGATAAGCTCCTTCTCTTCCAGGTGATCTTTACACTTCACCCACACGTTCAAAGTCATGATACCTCGTTCCCTGATAGGTGAGGTGGCCAACGTCTCCGTCTGAAAGCACCGCATACTCGTTTCCGCTCACTTTAAACTCCCGCCGTTCTCCGCTTTCCAGTTCAAACGTCACGTAATAAGTTGTTTTGTACCTGGACGGTCCGATGCTTATACTGCCTCGACTACGGGTACCTGACGATCGTCTGCGGACATTTTCCCTTTTGGCAGTAACCTTTGCTTTTGCTGTTTCTCTCGGCTTTTTGTTGTTTGAAAACCACTCCAATATATTTTTTGCAGCGGTGACAATAACAAAGCCAATGACAACTGCAAAAATGAGCGGAACAAGCCAGGATGCTGCATCAGTTAATTGAACGGCTGCAGCTGCAGTTTCCAACGGAATGTAAGCAGACATATGAGACCCTCCAATAAACAAGTTACCAGGAAGGACGATTCAGACCGGAAAAGGTTTCGCTATTTTCTGATTTCCGTTTTTTTTTACTGCTCAAAATAATCCGGAGACTGTACACGCCTGATAAACATCAGCGCGTCGTACGTGCTTTCCGGCTTTAATGTTTCCGGCCCAAGCCCGGTAATGCCCGACTCCAGAAAACGCCACTTTGTCCCCTGCCATGAAGAAGGTTTTTCTTTACGGACCGGCAGGAAAAGCTTCTCTCCTCCCTTTTCCAGAAGAACTGCTTCCATATGCTTGCCATTCGGGATGTTCACAGTTTGTTCTTCTCTCAGCTGGGAGGCGTACGTTCCGCTTCCGGTATAGTAGCCAACGCTCAGGCTCTCTTTTTCGTAATGCTTCTCCATCCAGTGACCGAGGGATTTCACACCGAGCAGTTTTGCTGCGGCGGGCTGATTTTTCCGCACATGAAAGTTATGGGCCCAGACGATGATTTTCGCTCCCGGCTTATGCGTTTCTTTCAGCCACTTCAGATTTTCAAACATACGAAAACTTCTCTCCACTCCGGAACTGAGAGCTTTTTTTTGATTCAGACGCAGCCAGTGGATACGGTTTTCAATGCCACGTGACAGAAGTACATACATTTCGGGGAGACTTTCCTTTTCGATTTGATCTTTCTGCTTTTCCAGCAGTTTCTGCATCACTTCGTATCTCTCAGCGACCTGCCCCATCCGCTCTTTCAGCTGCTTTGAGGCCCTGCCGCTCTGGCGGATGACATCATCGATTTCAAAAAATAATTTTTCGCAGTGGTGAAACGCTTCCGCCGTTTCTTCGTCGAGAGAATCTTCCATCCATTGATGCAGCATTTCAGACAGCGGTGTGTACGCCGGCTGGGGATCGATCCCTGCAATTGTTAAGGAATCCGTCCATGCTTCGGTAAACAGCGGCTGTATTTCTTCTGTATGATAAATATCCAAAAAGCAGTCCTGAAGCCGTTCCTGAATTGCCTTATCCTTATAGAAAGGCTCCGACAGCGATGTTTCCATAAAACTGTTCTCTAAAGCCAGTACGTTAAATCCGTGCTTTTCATGAAGGTAGCGGATCAGTCCGATTTTATCCCTAAAATATTCCGCCATCCCGTGGGAACTTTCTCCAAGCATGACAATCGATTTATCTTTTACATACTCATCCAGTACCGAATAACCGGCCGGACTGTTAATCTCCACGGCCTCATCGATCACCTGCTGTGCCTGTTTTTCCTTTTTGTTCATTGGGTGTTCCCTCCTCTTTTCCGCTGCTTATATGCTTACGGCTGATTTTATCATTATGTATAGGGGCAGTCAGCACAGCCGGGGGGCTGCAATTCATCGTAACCCCCCTCATCATCCAGAAATTATTAAATTTATACTGCCCAAGATCATGAGAAAAAAACCGGCGGGTAATGAAGTCGTTTTTCCTGCTCCAAATTTTGATTAACTTATTTGTTGACGACGCCATTCAAATACAAATCATAAAACTGCCTTAAAAACTCTTTCAGATCAACTTTCTTAGTATAATAAGGAGAGCCATGAAATGAACTGATCATCGCCTGCCGCATAGCTGCTGTATACTGAATCAAAAAGTCAGTGTCAATATCCATTCTGATCAGTCCGTCCACTTTAGCCATGCGTATTAATTCCTGATATTTGGGCAGGCGTCTTTCTATAACCCACTGCGTATAAAGAGCGACAATCTCCGGATAATCTGTCTGCAGTTCTTTTATGAAGTCCGATTTCAATATTTCTTCGTACTCATCCAGGTCAAAAACACTCATAAAAGATTCATAGGTGAGTTTATCCCGTTTTCCACTTTCCACGATACGCTCCAGTTTATTTAAATTTTTCTCAAATAATTTTTCAAGAACATGCTTGATGATGTCCTGCTTATCTGCAAAATATTTATAATATGTCGCTTTACTGGCTTTCGCTTCACGCGTTATTTCTTCTACCGTGACAGACCGCGCGCCTTTACTGAGAAATAATGTCTCCGCGGCTGCTAAAATTTCTTCCCGTTTTTTTGATTTTCGAATGACGTACTTCGGCATTTTCGGCAACCTCCTGCTGCTTTCTTCTGGTCATCTTTCATTTACCTCCATGCATTTAAGCATGAGCTGCATACATGATATCACAGGCTGAAGCTGAAAAAAGGGGCCTTGAGACCAGCAGTGGGAAATGTAAGAGGATTTTATAACCTTGAATACGATCCATAATTACAAATTATTCGCCTTCCGTTTCTTCAAGCAGTAAAACCTTCCCTGAGCTTCCGTTTATCATTACTTTATCCCCGGTTTTCAATTTTTCACTTACCCGCTCAATTCCGCTTACGGCCGGAAGTCCATACTCCCTCGCTACAATCCCTCCGTGGGAACCTGTACCGCCTGTTTCCATAATCAAAGCACCCGCTGTAAGAAATAAAGGGGTCCAGCTCGGATCGGTACTGTGTGTTACGAGTATTTCCCCTTCTTTTAACTTAGCTTCTGCCGGATCATGGATAACACGGACGGTGCCTGTGTATTCCCCTGAAGAAACAGGAACCCCATGCAGCCCGTCTTCACTGCTGGAATAAGCACTTTCATACAGACATTCGCCTGTATTCGTCATAAACCGCGGTACGGTTTTTATTTTCTTCTGCTCATAAAAAGCTTTTTTACGTTCCTCTATAAGTTCATGCAGAGGGGCTGAAGGTTCTTGCACTTCTGACAGTTCCAAATAAAAGACGTCGTTGACTTCCTGTATTAATTTTCTGTCGACCAGCTCCTCACCGATTTCCTGCAGAACTTGACGGATCAGGGCAAAGGATCGAATTAAATCAAACTTCGGTCTTTCACGCAGGCCGAGGGTTTGACGCAAATACCGGCAGTCTTTTTTAATATGTTTCGCAGCCCGCTTCCCCTTTTTCTCTTTCACTTTCCTGACAATTGGGGATACGGCTTCGTCTGTAGTGTTATGATGTCTGCTCATTTTGGTTGCAAGAGATCCTTCTTCCATTTCCATATATGTCTCAATCAGATTCATGATGTAGTCCGGTTTTTCTTTCCAGTTCGGATGGCCGACATCCAGCTCCATATTCGAGCGGTGGCCGTAACTTTCTAAAAACTGAATAACAAAAGGGTGAGTCTTGCTGAGGTGTTCCCCATTCTGTTTGAGTTCATAAGCTATTTCCATGAGCCGGAATCCCATAGCAGAAGTAGGACTGTTCGGGAGACCCTGGATGACCGGAGCTAAATAGTCTTCACTGCCGAGCCATTTTTTTAATCGTTTTCTGCCCCGCTCATCCGCTTTAAACGCCGGGATAAAATAGGCGCACTGATGAATGATCACCTTCATCGCGCTTTCCATAATTTCTTCAATGAGCTCTATCTTTTCGGCTGCAGTTTCTCTTTTTCGAGCTTTTCGATTCATTGTTTTCAGATGTTTTTCCGCTAAGGAAATGCTTCGTCTTTCTGCATACTGCGGCTGTATGAACGCTCCTGCTGCTCTTACTGCAAACCGGCCTGCTGTCAGGAGGGTTTTGGGAGGCATTGGCAGTTTACTTTTCTTTGAAATAAGCTCGTTTTTATTGCGATCCACGAATTCCATCAGCACTTTTCCTGCCACCGGATCTTTATTACTGATAGTTTCAGCTACTTTCCCTGCACGCTTCGGCTTTCTTATGAGCTCGGTAAAATCCCAGTAAACTCTGCCGGCAGCGGTCTTAAATCCCCGGGGACGTTTCTCTACATTTATACTTAATGCTTTTAAAGCTCCCCACATTTCCAGCCGTTGAATTTCCAGACCCATGGGTGTGAAGGGCTCACTGATCCCCTGCAGCACCCGGGTAAAGGAAAAGTATAAACGGAGGCCGTGCTTCTCTATATCGTCATTTTTAACGGGCATGGGATGAAGACCGGTGACAGGTCTCGCCTGCACAATGTACGCCTTCCCTCTGCTGATCACCCATTCTGTGTCCATCGGCTCCCCGTAATACGTATCAACTGCCTGAGCCATGCTGAACAACTGCTTAAGTTCTCCCGGATTCAGACTTTCTTTCTGCTGAAGCTCCGGCGGTACAGCTGTTCTCACATTACTGCCGTCTGATCTGATAATCTGTGTTTCTTTTTTCTCAATGACGGAAGTGATCAACTCGCCTGTTTTTTTATCGAGCACGAACTGGTCCGGGGTGACTATCCCGGAAACTACCGCCTCTCCCATCCCCCAGGAAGAATTAATGTACAGCTGATCACGCCGATTGTTTACAGGATTAACTGTGAACAGCACTCCCGCACTATCGCTGGGAACCATCGTCTGCACAACCACTGCAAGAGACAGGGTTTTAAACTGCTGCGGCACACCGTGCCTCATTCTGTACGAAACAGCCCGGGCATTCCACAGTGACGCCCAGCACTTTTGGACAGCTGACAGAAGATTCTCCTCTCCACTGACATTCAAATAACTGTTATGCTGCCCTGCAAAAGACATCTCCGGTAAGTCTTCCGCGGTGGCGGAGGAACGGACAGCCGTCAGCGGAACGTCCAATGTGTTGTACGCCTCCACGATTTTTGAGCGCATCCCCTCGGGAATAGACGCCTGAGTGATAAGCTGTTTAATTTCGGCTGACACTTTTTCCAACGCGTTCATATCGTCCGCAGACACACCATCAAGTAAATCAGCTATCTTATTCTGCAAATCGTTTTCTGCAATAAACTGATCGTAGGCTTTTGTCGAGACAATAAATCCGTCCGGAACCTCCAGTCCTCCCTGAGTCATCTGAATCAAATTCATCCCCTTGCCACCAACTTCGTGCAGAGTAACCTGTGCTGTCGTGGAAAACCGGGTAATCATTGCTGTTTTCCTCCTTAAGAAGCTTTTATTATAAACGATTATATAATATATCGTTCAATTAATAAAGCTAATACACTCTTTTAGTTGAACTAAAATAAATATATACGTTCATTTTTTCTTTTTGAAGGTACTGCAGCAACGGGCAGCCGGACCGGACTTTTTAATCATTATCGAGGGGTGTATTCACTTTAGCGGGGGTCGATTAATCATTATAGACGTACCTTTAATCATTAGTGGGATAATTAATCATTATAAACAGCTTTTAATCATTATAAGCCTTCTTTCAAAGAGAATTAATCAGCATCCCCGCGTCATTAATCACCATACAGGAGACTGTTTTCTCTCTTCGTTCACAAAAAAAGAAGCTGTCCTCTTGTTTCGGACAGCTTCTCAAGCACCTGCGATTTTCACTGCTTGTTAAATATGAAAAAACAGGAACAACGTATTTTTAAAATTCTTTCCGCTGTGGATAATCACAGAAACCCAGTTCTTTCAGGAAACACTCTAGATCATATAGTCATGCTCGGACTGGTGCAGTTTAACGTAGTGAACGAGGGAATCGGTCGTGACAGCCTGAGCGGTGCGCCTGTTCCATCCGGCTCTTTCCACGAGATCCGCGACCGTACCTTTTACATTGACAAAACGGAGGGTGATTCCGCTGTCGTTATCGTATTTAGAGACAAGACGCTCGAGCGTTGCAATCCCCATCGTATCGATGTCGTTCACCCCTCCCATATCGATCACGACATGAAAAGGTT
>REBZ01000146.1 GCA_007692495.1 Alkalicoccus sp. | reverse complement strand
ATCATGGCTATAAAGCGCTTGCAGTTCAAGGTGATGTCAGTAAAAAAGCGGACGTGCTTCAATTAGTCGAGAAAACGGTCAGCTCGTACGGAAAAGTTGATGTTTTCATAAACAACGCCGGTATTGAACAGGTCAAGCCGCTCGAGGAAGTCTCTGAAGAAGAGATCAATACGATATTTAATATTAATGTTTTTGGGGTCATTTACGGGATACAGGCTGCGGCTCAGCAGATGAAAAAGCAGGACGGTGTCGGCAAAATCATTAATGCCTGCAGTATTGCCGGCCATAAAGGGTTTGATATGCTCAGTGTCTACTCGGCGACGAAGTTTTCTGTCCGGGCGTTGACACAGGCCGCGGCTCAGGAACTGGCTCCTCATCAAATAACGGTCAATTCCTACTGTCCAGGCATTGTGGGGACAAAAATGTGGGAGCGTATAGATAAAGAAATGGGCAAATACAGCGGGGCAGCAGAAGGCGAATCGTTTAAAGCATTTTCCAAAGCGATCGCGCTCGGACGTACCCAGGAGCCTGAAGATGTCGCAAACTTTGTTTCTTATTTAGCATCCAGCGATTCCGATTATATGACCGGACAATCGGTGATGATTGACGGAGGCGTCATCTTCTCCTGATACTGATTTACACGAGCCTCACCGCTGCTGCGGTGAGGTTGGTCAAAGTGTTGATTAAGTCTTGGTTTCAGAATAATCATTCCAGCGTACAGCTCTCCCAGCACTCGCCGGCGGAAGCAGGGACTCGTCTGCTTCTGCATAAAAAACATTTTATAAACAGACTGCCCCCCTCATCTCTGCTGCGATGAAGGGGGTTCAGCTTGTTAAAAAGCACTTTTAATATACGGTTCTTTGCTTCGCCTCCATGGGCCGCTTTCCGGTAAAATCTCCCGGTTGCCGGTTTTACGGAAGGAAAAACAGAACGCAGTCCCGCCGGTATCTCTACCTCTTTCTTTTAACAAATGTATTTGTTTCCAAAGCAAGACAAATAACAGCGGCAATGGCGGTAAAATTGAAGAATACGTCGCGGTAGGCGTCTGGGTGTAATGGCTGGAATAGTCCAAAAAACCAAATGTACACAAACACGATACTCATAGAAACGCTGTACGCCACCAGATAGGACAGGATCTTACTTTTGAATGTCACTTTGGCAAACAGCATAATCGTACAAACAGCTATGGCTGTAAGAGCCGCTCTGTTTAATATATGGACATTACTGTCGGCGGGCTGCCCGTCAAACAGCTGCCAGATACTGCTTGTAATCGTTAAGACGGTAAAAACGATGCAAAAAGAAAGAAAACCTTTTTTCATTTCTTTAAATATATTATTTATAACCCCTCACCTCTTTTCTTTGCCCCACTAACGATAGGATTCTATTCAGCCGCAGCTTCAGAAAAGCTTTGCTAATCTCTCTCATACAGCACGTTTATTCTTTATTAAAACGTACCGCTGAATGATAATGGCTGTACCAAAGAAAACGGCCGTATCCAAACCACTACGCAGGAGCATCCCTGACATAGTTTCACTGAAAATTAAACCGATAAAGCTGTTAAACAGCATCCAGTTCATCCCTATTGTCAGGACAGCAAGTTTAAAAGAAAGCAAGGATTTGTTCCGCCCGCCGGCAAAAACAGGATACAAAACCGTGTAACAGACTCCCAGTACGAGGCCGAATACGGCGGTCCATAAATAAGCGGGAACAGGAAAGGTATTTACGTTGCTGGCTAATATCCCCGTTTCATAGCCGATGGCCCTGGCTGTAAAAAAAGTAACGGTAACCAGTGAAACGGCTTTTATTTTTTCTGCTGGAGTTAACACCTGCCGGGTGCCCGGGGTGTTTTTGCTGCTTAACGTAAAGTAAGCAACCCCCAGACAAAGCAGCAGCGCCGGCAGGGCATCACTGATCCCCATGTAAAGCTGGAAATTCACGAAGCCTGCTCCCCATTCATTAAAAGGCGAGGCTTCCACCACCACTTCCTGCATTCCAACCATATAAAGGGCTGCAAAGACGATCCCGAACCGAAAGCCGATCTGCATGCCGGGCAGCGATGCCCTGTTCCCAAAACAGCGCATCACTATCACACAGTGTAAAAATAGAATAACAAAGTAGGAAACTGCTACGGGAGCAAACCCGAGAAGATGAACGAATGCGCTGTCGAACTCCGCTTCGTTTAAATCACCGGAGCCGGGTACCACCGCATGAAGGATAATGGCAAGAAAGACAGCCGCGATAATAGCTGCCGTGTTTATCCAGACGACTCTTTTTACGCTGATCTCCTTCTCTTTCATCGTCCTCCCCCTTATGACAGTCTATGTATATGATGTTGAATTCCAACCTGTTTTCTCCTCTATTGTACCTGCTAATTTCGAAATACTGCCCGCCTTCTTCGACTGCTTGAAGAGAAAGCTAAGATTCCCCCGTCTATTAATACGGCACCCGTCATTTTTTCCTTATTTTAACACAAATTCATTTATTTAAACTATTCCCGGACGGTCCGCCTCGTCCGGCAGGCAGCCGGTACTGTACTTGATTACATACTTTATGCTACAGTAAAGGCATTCAATGTCTGCGTTATATCGACAACTGTATATAGAAATGAATCAGGTGTAAATAAGCCCTCTGCTTATTTGCTTAAAAGGGAAATCGGTGTGAAATCCGATGCTGTCCCGCAACTGTAATCGTGAGCGCCCTGGATGTGCCACTGTTTCTGCCGGAAGCGGAAATGGGAAGGAATCAGGAAGCGATGACCGTAAGCCAGGAGACCTGCCTGTTTCATCAGACATTTGTACCTACGAGGATAGGAGATGTTAAGCAGGAGTAATCCGTATGGACCCGTGTGCTTTTTTACTGGTTCAGCGGTGGTTTAAATGTGCGCTCTTCTTAACAACTTCCTCAAGGGAGTTGTTTTTTTATTGTTTTATTTTATCTTTCAGGAGGAAAGCCATGGAAAATCAAACCGGGAACTATGAAGAGCTGTTAACGTCGTTTTTTATGTATCAAACGCTGTATCTGCAGGATTCCGCCTCTCTTTCTTCCTACTATCAGTCTCTGCAGAAAGAACTGGAGGATCAGTCTGAACAGCAGGAAAAACTTGAAAAGGCCTACAAGAAGGTATGTCAAAATCTGACCGGAAAGTTTTCTGCGGAAACGGCAGAAAAATAAGCCTTAAAAACAGGGAACTATCGACCGTCCTGTTTTTAAGAGGACTGATCACTTTATAAAGGGGTTGTTGACGAGATGGCAGTGATGAAGAAAAAGGAGATCACGAGAAGAGACATTATTTCTTCCGCTCAGGAAGTGTTTATCGAAAAAGGCTATGCCGCGACCTCCATGGATGACCTGCGCCTGCGGGCAGACGTGAGTAAAGGCACGCTGTATTATCATTTCACTAACAAAGAAGGCTTGTTTCTCGCCTGCTTAAACGCCTCCACACGTGCATTTTATGTAAACTGGCTGGAGCTGTCCAAGCAGGCAGAGGGCGCCGCGGAAAAACTGTACTTATTGGGAGATTACTACGCACAGCACGCGCCCCGTTCTTTATCGAACGCGACTTTTGAATACATGACGGCTGCTTCTTCTGAAGACTTCTCTTCCTATCGGAGCCTGTTTACTCTAATTCAGCCGGAATATAAAAT
>REBZ01000106.1 GCA_007692495.1 Alkalicoccus sp. | reverse complement strand
TTCCAAGTGAAAAAGCTATGACAGGGGAAGATTTTGGATACTTTCTTGAAGAAGTTCCCGGAGTCATGTTCTGGCTGGGTGTCAACAGTCCCCATGGGCTTCATTCAAGCCGGCTGCGACCGGACGAGGATGCTCTTGTACCTGGTACTGCCTGGGTCATTGAGTGGCTGAAAGAACGATCTTCCTGATCTTCTGAGCCGTCACTTCAGCTGATATAGGTGAACCTGAAAAAGGGGGCCTGCTGAACAGGTCTCCTTTTCATGCTGTTAATAAAGTATTTTTTATGTACGGCTCCCTGCTTTCGCCTTCCGGGACGCTTTCCCGGTGGGCCGGGCTCAGCTGATTTCTTCCACCCAAACGGATCTTCGCCTCGTCCTTTATCGCCCCGGAGCATTCCTGTGGCTGCATCGGGAAAATAAAAAAATTTAAAAACCGCATTAGTCCAACAGTTTTCTTCGGTAAAGAGATGGCTTTGCTCCGTAATGGCGGGGACGCCGTTGGGATAAGCGCAGTCAGACCACGGCGCAGGCCAAACAGCTGAAGACAAGTCCGACGGCAGGCTTCCGCCAGAGAAGGAGCTTATACACTGACTGGAATAACTATTATGGAATGATCACTTAATCAATAAGCTGAAAAGACCCCGGGACAGCAGCCGGGGTCTTTTCACTATTCTGAAGCATTGATTTATTACACAGCGGAAGAGAATAAGTTGTGCTGTATAACGTGGTAAATAAGCTCTTTTTCCTCTTCGTTGAGGGGGACCAGCGGAAGACGGACAGAACCTGTGGAAATATTCATCATTTCCAGAGCCGCCTTTACCGGTGCAGGGCTTGGCGCGCTGAACATTGCTGCCATAATCGGCGTTAGCTCCCGGTGAATCTGGGCTGCATATCGGTTTTGCCCCGCACTGTAGGCAGAGACCATGCGCTGCATATCATTGCCTATAATATGGGCCGCGACAGAAATAATACCGGAAGCACCGACAGATAGAGCTGGAAGCGTCAGGCTGTCATCACCGCTGTACAGGGTAAAGTCTTCAGGTACAGAAGATAGGACGGCCGTCATGTGGTCCAGATCACCGCTGGCATCTTTAATGGAAACAATATTTTCTACATCAGCTGCCAGAGCTGCGGTCGTTTCCACACTCAGATGAACGCCTGTACGGCCGGGAACATTATAAAGCATTATAGGCAGGGATACAGCATCTGCAACTGCTTTAAAGTGATAATACATGCCTTCCTGGCTTGGTTTATTATAATATGGGGTGGAAAGCATAGCAGCATCAACACCTGCCTGCTCGGCAAGCTGCGTCAGTTCCACCGCCGCGTGTGTACTGTTTGTACCTGTCCCGGCAATCACCGGCACCCTGCCGCCCACAAATTCTACAGTATTCTTAAAAAGGGCAGCCTTTTCAGCGTGGGAAAGTGTTGGGGCCTCCCCGGTTGTTCCACCGACAACGATTGCATCCGAGCCGTTTTCAATTAAATGATTTACGAGCTGCCTTAGAGCCTGTACGTCTACACTTCCATTAGCATCAAAAGGAGTTACCATAGCAGTAATGACACTTCCAAAATTCATACTATACACCTCTATTCAATAAATTTCCCGCCTCAGCGGAGGTTGAATAGAGCTAAATCATAGCTTGAAAAACGAACATAAAAAACAGCAGCGAGGGTCCGCTGCTGTATAAACGATCCGTTTATCAGCGTGAGATAGCCCTCCATACAGCCGTAAAGGCTGTACGACAGTACTGTATTTATTCAATACAGTCCCAGCAGGATTTATTAGCGGAGAATAAATCTGCTTCGGCACTTCTTCCTTTCTGCTTTCTTCCCGGGGACTCCATTCCCTCCAAAAGCTTACTGTTAAGCAGTGCGCCTCTACACTCACTTCAAATGTTTTGAAGTAATGTTTGTTTATGCTCCCACATTAGCAAAGAAAGAACGAAAAAGCAAGTATTAGATAAACTTCAATGCTAATATTTGTGCCGTCTGCTTTTCTCAGCTAGAATGGAAATATAAATTTCATGATTGACAGGTGGTTGCAATGAAAATAAACGTAATCGGCGGCGGAATACTCGGAGCTTCCGCTGCTTTTCATTTGGCGCTCGAAGGAGCAGAGGTCACGTTGTTCGATGCAGGGCATACGGGGCGGGCTACAAGTGCAGGAGCTGGAATTATCGGTCCCTGGCTGTCCCAGAGAAGAAATAAAGCCTGGTATAATATGGCTCGGGGGGGAGCTGCTTATTACCCCTCCCTTGTGGAAAAACTTGCATGGTTTAATGAGACAAATACAGGTTATAAAAAAGTAGGAGCTGTTCATCTTCATGACTTGGAGGAGCGGCTTCAGCACAAATACAAACACGCTTTAAAAAGACGGGAAAATGCGCCGGAAGTAGGAGAGGTTTCACTTCTTAGTGAACAGGAAACTAAGAAAATGTTTCCATATATCCGGGAAGGCTACCGGTCTGTCCATGTCACCGGATCGGCCCGAGTGGATGGACGCGCTTTAAACGAAGCGCTTGTCCGGGCAGCTGAAAAGCAGGGTGTCAAGGTAATCCGCAGTGAAGCTTCCCTTATAACAGAGAACAATGCAGTACACGGATCTTCGGCTGATGGTGAAACTTACCGGTCGGACCGCACGGTCATTACCGCCGGTGCGTGGTCCAGAAAACTTCTGGAGAAATCAGGATACTGGTGTGAAGTAACTCCTCAGAAAGGCCAGATTATACACATGAAAGTTCCGGATGATAATGAAAACTGGCCGGTAGTTATGCCCCACGGTGAATATTATCTTTTGAATTTTGGAAAAGGCCATATTGTTTTCGGGGCGACCAAGGAGGATGATACCGGTTTTGACACCCGACCGACTGTAGGAGGACAGCAGGAAATCATGAAAGCCTGCCTGGAGCTGGCACCCGGTCTTGCAGATGCGGAGATAATCGAAACAAGAGTGGGGATCCGGCCTTTCACTCCAGGGTTTTTACCGGTTTTTGGAGAAGTGCCGGAATTAAAGAATGCTTTCATGGCTGAGGGACTCGGAGCTTCCGGACTGACCTCCGGGCCTTACTTGGGAAGGGAAATTGCCGCACTTACTCTGGGGCTGTCTACGGACCTCGATCCACAGATGTACAACCTTTCCAGTACAGCCGGAAAAAAACTGATATAAAGTGTTTTGTCCGTTTTATAAAGGAGAATAAAGAATGAATCTTCGTTTTGTTTTGAAAGCAGTATTATTCGGGGGGATTATCGGGCTGCTAATATATATTAATCAGGAGTATCTGAATGTGGAAGCAGAAGAAATTCAGGAATTTCTTCTATCCTTTGGAATACTGGCACCGGTTGTTTTTGTAATAATTTACACAATTCGGCCCTTTTTTCTTTTTCCGTCCTCTATGCTCGCGGTGGCTGGAGGACTTGCTTTCGGTCCTTTTATAGGACCGGTGGCAACATACGCCGGCTCGCTTTCCGGAGCGGTAATTTCTTTTTTAGTTATACGAAAGCTCGGCGGGTCCAAAAAACTTGCTTCCGGAAGCAGTGGAAGTCAAAATTTAATCAGGCGGAGGATCGAAGATAACGGCTTTTTTTATATTGTTTCCCTCCGGATAATCCCTGTCATCAATTTTGATCTCGTCAGCTATTTATCTGCGGTTTCCAGAATCAGGTTCAAAACGTATATTGCAGCTACGAGTGTCGGAATTATACCGGGAACTATTGCTTTTAACCTTCTTGGAGCTTCCATAGCTGACTTGTCTCCAGGACTTATTGCAGTGACAGCCGCGGTGTTTGCCGTAGCCCTGGGAATACCTGTAGTCGTAAGAAAAATGCTTCAGAAGCGTAATCTAAGTATAGACGATGTTACGAGAAAGCAGGAATAGAGGAAGGTGAAGCCGATTGGAAAAATACGAAGTCGTTATTATCGGAGGCGGAGTTGGAGGGTTGACGCTTGCTCTTTCCCTTGCACGTCACAATGTAAAAGTACTTGTGATAGAAAAAGATAAAAACCCCGGTAAAATTTATAAAGGGGAGCTGCTTCAGCCAAAATCACTCCTCCATTTTAAAGAACTCGGCATTATTGACGAAATTATAAAAACGAGTCATGAACTGCCTGTAATTCACACCTATGAAATGAATGAAGGAAAAGATGGGACCGTCAGTGAAAGTATGTATATTCCACTTCAATATAATAAGCTTCATACGGAATTTTCGGCAGCAAGGATGATTCCCCACGAACAGCTGAAAAATATTATTTTAAGAGAAGCTGAAAAATATGATTCCTTCCACTACTGGAATCCTGCCGCGTTTCAGCATTTTACAGATGCTGACGAAAAAAAGAGTATGTTCCGCAGGGCACTTGTCAAAAGTGGAGGAGAGGAAGTGGAAATTGAAGCTGATTTTTTCATCGGGGCTGAAGGAAGAGCTTCCATCATCCGGAAAGCATTGAATCAAAATCAGGTAACAACGCAATATAATCATCATTTCTTAACCGTAACATTTCCGAGACCGGATGATTACACTGAAGCGAAAATGTATGCTTCTCATAAATCGTTTATAGGCCTGTTTCCACTGCCCGGGAATGAAGTCCGCTGTGTAATGCTTATTAAACCAGGGGACTACAATCGGATGAAGAAAGAGGGTCTTCATACATTTACCGAGCCTTTTACGAGATTTGAGCCGGCACTTAAGGATTACGTTACGCAGATAGAATCCTGGAAGGAAATTCAGCTTATGATCCCCGTTCGTCATAACATACAGGAATACGTGAAAGGAAATGCAGCAATTATTGGGGATGCTGCACACACGGTGCATCCAATGGCAGGAGAAGGGATGAACCTGGCTGTCCAGGACGGTGCGATTCTCGGAGATCTTCTCGGCTGGATGTACGACACGGGCAGTCTCGACACCGCCAACTTGAAAATGTTTGAAAAAGTCAGAAAAAAACGGGCGGACCGGCTCTCACTGCTCAGCCATTTTTCTGCTCTGGGCTACGCGTGGCCGTTCAGATGGTATCAGGGCGGCAGAAAATTTGCCCTCAAGCGGCTTGAAAGACACCCTATTCTACATTACAAGCATATGCTTAACATATCCGGGGTTGGCTGGTGGGCCTATACCCCGATGGATGTAATCCGGTTCCTCGGTCCCCCTTCCTTATACCTTAAGCCTGTTTTCGACCGAAGAAGCAAAAGGGCTATTTTCAAAGATAAAGATGACTACCCGTGGAGATCATAACACATTGTTTGCGCGTGATTTTCTGAAGAAATACTGACTGGGGAGCACCCCTGTGGAACTTTTTTCCGCGGGGGTGCTCCTTTGTTGTTGGCTCTGTTGAAGCTTCGTGTTAATAGAAGGGCACCTGCGGCTCTTTCCCCCTGCCGCGGAAAAGCTGCAGACCTCCTCCACGGCAGTCCGGGTTGGAACGAAGTTTCCTCCATTCATCAGCAACGCTTTAACAGGGCCATATTTTTTAGTGGCAGCCGGAGAGGATCCAGCTTCAAGAACAGCACAGATTCTGGTACAATAACGATACGAACATACGATTGTATAAAAGGAGGGGATACTGATGAGTATAGATTTTGTTATTGGAAGATCGGGCACGGGAAAAAGTCACAAAATACACACCCGCATACTGAACGAGTGTACAGAAAATCCGTCAGGCAGACCTATTATTCTGCTTGTTCCGGAACAAATGACGTTTCAGGCGGAAAGAGAACTTCTTGCCCTTGCCGACCGTGCCCTGACGAGGGTGCAGGTTTTAAGCTTCCCGCGTCTTGCATTTAGAATGCTTCAGGAAACAGGAGGAGCAGCAAGAAAGCAGATTTCAAAAAACGGTATTCATGCTATGCTGCGTCAGATTACAGATGAGAGCAGAAACGAGCTGGAGCTCTACAAAAATTCTCTGACGGCTCCAGGGTTTATTCAGCAGCTGGAAAGAATGCTGACGGAATGCAAAAGATATCAGCTCAGCTGTACAATGATGCAGGAAGCTTTCGAAAGTTTGGACGAAAAGGAACATCTTACTGCGTCAGAAAAAAAACTGCGTGCCAAACTCCATGATTTTTCTTTAGTACATAAAAAAGCGGAAGAAACTCTTTCTAATAAATACGTGGAAGCCGAAGATCTTCTGCAGCTTACCGCAGAGGCAGTTCCTTCTTCGGTCATGCTCGAAAAATCTCAGATTTATATCGACGGTTTTCACAGTTTCACACCGGTGGAAGAGGAAATTGTAAAACAGCTTATGAAAAAAACAGAAGTGATGATGACACTCGTACTGGATGAAGAACCGGAAATGAATGACCAAGGACATCCTCTGAATCTTTTCTTTGAAACTGCCTCTACTCTTCAGAAGCTGAAATCTTATTCATTGGAGGAAGGTATTTCCTACAATTATGAAAAATTGCTGGACGGTCACCGCTTCCAATCACCTGCACTTTCTTTTATAGAACAGAATATAGAGCGGTTTCCGACAAAAACGGGAAGAGGAAACGGAATAAACCTATGGGAAGCTGTAAATCAGAGAACCGAGGTGGAACATACGGCGAGAGAAATAGTGCGCCTTGTGAGAGAGGAAAATTACCGCTACCGGGATATTGCAGTTATGACGAGAAATGTGGAAGCTTACCGCAGCTATATTGAAACGATTTTTCCACTGGAGAAAATTCCTTTCTTTATGGATAATAAAAAATCAGCCCTGGACCATCCCCTTACGGAATTTATTAAATCCGCACTGGAAACTGTTGAAAAAGGCTGGCCGTATGAGGCGGTTTTCCGGATGATTAAAACGGAGCTGCTATTTAAGGAAGTAGGCGGGGAAGAAAGAGAGCAGGCTGATATACTGGAAAACTATGTTCTTGCAAGGGGAATCCGGGGGAAACAGTGGTACAAAGAGGAGCCTTGGGACTACTTTGTCGATCCGGCGGAAGAAGATGCTGAAAACAGGGTGAAAACATTGGAAGAACTGCGGTTGAATCTGATTAGGCCTGTCCGAAACTTCGAGAAGAACATAAAGAAAGCAAGTTCTGTCCGGGGGCGCGCAGAAGCGCTGTTTTTCTTTATGGAGGAAGCAGCTATACCCGGCAAACTGCATCAGATGCATGATCAGTCCCTGGAAGCTGGGAGACTGCGGGAAGCAAGAGAACACGAGCAGATGTGGAAAGAAACTGTGCGGCTGCTGGATGATATCGTGGAAATCAGCAGTCAGGATGAAATCAGTTTAAAAATATTTCGGGATATGGTGGAAGCCGGACTGGAAAGCATGCAGTTTTCCGTCATACCTCCAGCGTTTGACCAGGTGATCATTGCCGATGCAGAAACGTCCAGGCTTCAGCATGTAAAAACGGTTTTTCTGCTCGGTGTAAACGAAGGTATTTTTCCAAAAAAACCGGATGAGAACGGACTGCTTTCCGAAGAAGAGCGGAAGTATATGGAGCAGAGCGGTATAAAGCTTGCTCCGGGGGCCGAAAACCAGCTTCAGGGAGAATCTTTTCTTTTTTATCGGGCTGTCACCCAGGCTTCGGAAAATCTGTACGTAAGTTATGCTCTTCAGGACGCCGGAGGAAATGCGATGAAACCGTCCAGGTTTTTTTCCCAGACTGCTGCAATGTTTCCACAGGAATCGTTAAAAACCAAATTTGAGTCTCCTCAGGAGCAGGGAGTGGAACATGAGCCGGATTTTGTAACGAATCCTGAGAGATCGCTGACTTACATGACTGTCCAGCTCCAGCAGAGGAAACAGGGGTATAACATTCATCCGGTCTGGTGGCAGGTGTACGAGTGGCATCTCAATCAGAACGGTAACCGTCGTTTTTCCACACTACTTTCCAGTCTAACGTATAAAAATCAGCCGGTGGAATTGAAGAAAGCACTTTCCAGACGTCTGTATGGAAAGAAGATAAATGCGAGCGTGTCCAGGTTTGAACAGTTCAACGCCTGTCCATTTTCACAGTTTTCCAAATATGGACTTAAATTAAAAGAACGTGCCGCTTATAAACTGGAGGCTCCGGACATCGGACTGCTGTTTCATGCAGCACTTAAGGACGTTACAGAGAGAGTGAAAGAAGATAATAAAGATCTGCGTACTCTTTCACGTGCGGAAATTACCCGTTACGCTGAAGAAATTGTTGAAAATCTAGCCCCTCGTGTGCAGAGAGAAATATTCAACAGTTCCGACCGCTACAAATATATTTTACGTAAATTAAAAGACGTCGTATCGAGAGCCTCAATTATTATGACGGAACAGGCAAAAAGAAATGATTTTGTTCCTGTTGGTCTTGAAATCGGCTTCGGTCAGGGAGAAGCGATGCCGCCGCTTCAGTTCACGCTGAGCGACGGAACAGTAGTCGAAGTTTCCGGAAGAGTCGACCGGGTGGATAAAGCAGAAACTTCCTCTGGAATATACCTGAGGATTGTGGACTATAAATCAAGCTCCCAGGATATCAGACTGGATGAAGTTTATCACGGACTTGCAATGCAGATGCTCGTTTATCTGGACGTAGTTATTACTTTTGCAGACGACTGGCTCGGTGTGGAAGCCGACCCGGCAGGAGTATTATATTTTCATGTGCATAACCCCATCCTTAAAACAAATGAGCGCCTTACGCTGGAAGAAATTGAAGAACTGCTTTTAAAACAGTTTAAAATGAAAGGGCTCCTCAGTTCGAATGAAGAAGTTATCGCAGCTTCAGACACTTCCATCGAATCCGGATGGTCAAGTATTGCCCCGGTACGCCTGACGAAAGACGGGAAACCTGCAGGCGGTTCCCGCACACTGGCACCGGATGACTACGGACTTCTCCGGCAGTATATACGTACACATATGCAGAACCTCGGCCAGAGAATGGCTGATGGAGATATCTCACTAACTCCTTACAAAAAAAAGCAGCAGATCCCATGCACCTACTGCTCTTATAAGTCATTCTGCCAGTTCGATCCATCCCTGGCCACGAATAACTACCGGACTCTTCCGGAAAAATCCGCTGAAGAAGTTATTGATGCGATAAGAAAACAAAAAGGAGGGGAAACAGATGACTAATATTTCCCGGCCGGAAGGTTCCAAATGGACGGAGGATCAATGGGAAGCCATTGCGCTGGATAAAAAGCCGATGCTTGTATCGGCTGCTGCGGGCAGCGGAAAAACAGCCGTTCTTGTAGAACGGATCGTCCGAAAAGTTACTGATACGAAGAACCCGGTGGATTTAAATGAGCTGCTCATCGTAACGTTTACGAATGCGGCTGCTGCCGAAATGAAACAGCGTATAGGGAAAGCATTGGAAGAAACTCTCGCCAATAATCCTGAATCCCAGCACCTCCGCCGCCAGCTTTCCCAGCTTCAGCGCGCGAACATTTCGACTCTGCATGCCTTTTGTATGAATGTAATCCGCACCTATTACTATGAAATTGGGGTCGATCCTGCTTTTCGTATGCTGGATGAAACCGAAGCCGCACTTCTGGAAGAGGAAGTAATGGAAGAACTTTTTGAATCCGCCTATTCTGAGGAAAGCGATTTTTATACACTCGTCGATTATTTCACCGGTGACAGGACAGATGAAGAGCTGAAGAGGCTGCTTCTTGATTTATATCACTTTTCAAGGTCCCATCCGGATCCGGAAAAGTGGCTGGATAATACAATATCCATTTATGAAAATTCAGAAAACATACTATTTGACGACCTGGATTGGGTAAAGGAAGCTAAAAATTACGTCCGTCTGTCTCTGGAGGGAGCAGCTTCAATGTATGAGCAGGCGCTGAGAACAGCAGAAGCACCGGGAGGGCCCCATAAATACACAGAGCTCCTTGAAGAGGAAACAGCAATGATCAAAAATGCTTCGTCAGCCTGTGACTGGGAAGATTTAAAGGCGGCTGTTACGAACTTTCATTTTAAGCGGATGCCGCCTGTAAAAAAATCAGATACCGACATAGATCCTGAGCTGCAGAAACAGGTGCAGAACATAAGAGATGAAGTCAAAAAGAAGATGAAAAACACAGCGAAGGATTATTTCAGCGCTCCTCCGGAAATTTTAACAGGCGAAATGCAGGAAATGGCACCTGTTATGCGGACGCTCACTAAATACGTAAGCCTTTTTGCAAAAAACTATCAGAAAGCAAAACTTGAAAAAAATGCGCTTCATTTCAGTGATCTTGAACATTACTGCCTGGACATATTAAGAGACAGACAAAGTGGAAATCCCACGTCGGCAGCTTATCAGTACCAGTCCCAGTTCGACGAGGTGCTGATTGACGAATATCAGGACACGAACTTTGTACAGGAAGCGGTCATCAATCTTGTATCCGGAAGCAACACACTCTTCATGGTGGGAGATGTTAAACAATCCATTTATCGATTCCGGCTCGCCGAACCGGGTCTCTTTCTTCATAAATATAAAATGTATGAACAAGAAAAAAACGGCCGGCGTATTGATCTATCAAAAAATTTCCGCAGCAGGGAAACGGTACTGCACGCCGCAAATTTTATTTTCAGCCGTATTATGAGTGAAGCAATCGGGGAAATGGAGTACGATGATGCGGCTTCCCTGAAGCAGGGGAACTTCAATTATCCGGAAAACGGGGAGGAGGAGACTGAAATACTGCTTATAGACAAACAGCAGTATGGAGATGATGACGAAGACTCAGAAGACATGGAATCTTCCCAGCTGGAAGCAAGAGCGGCAGCTGAAAAAATCCGAGAAATGGTGGACGGCGGTTTTCCGGTATATGATAAAGCTAAAAATACAACAAGACCAGTGGAGTACAGGGATATTGTTATTTTAATGCGTTCCATGCCCTGGGCGGATACTATGATGGAAGAGCTGCGGGCTGCGGAAATTCCTGTGTTCGCTGATTTAAACACAGGTTATTTTGAGGCAGTGGAAGTGAAAATCATGCTTTCGCTGCTCCAGGTGATTGATAACCCTTACCAGGATATTCCGCTGGCTTCTCTGCTGAGATCTCCTATATTTGCTTTTGATGAAGAAAAATTGACCGAAATCAGACTTTATGCTCCGGAAGCAGACTTCTACCCGGCTCTAAAAAAAGCGGCAGAAGCGGATTATGAAACGAGCGCTTCGATCGTTCAGCAGATTTCCAAATGGCGTGATGCAGTAAAATCGATGGGACTTGCGGAATTCATATGGTACTTATTTGATGAAACCGGCTACGTGGAATATGTCGGCGGGCTTCCGGGAGGCAAGCAGCGTCAAATGAATCTTCGTTCACTGTATGACCGTGCAAGGGCTTATGAACAAACGTCTTTCCGAGGGCTGTTCCGCTTCCTGCGGTTCGTTGAACGAATGAAAGAAAGAGGAGACGATTTAGGAAAAGCCCGTGCGGTCGGAGAGCAGGAAGATGTTGTGCGGATGATGACGATTCATAAGAGTAAAGGACTGGAATTTCCGGTAGTAATACTCGCAGGAATGAATAAACAGTTTAATATGATGGATTTAAACAATTCCTATTTGAAGCATAAAGAACTCGGATTTGCAGCCAGATATATTGATCCGACAAACAGGGTTTCTTACCCTACGCTGTATTATTACGTTATGAAAGAGCGCCTCCGCCGGGAGATGCTTGCAGAGGAAATGCGTATTTTGTACGTTGGGATGACTCGTGCAGAAGAAAAGCTGATTTTAACCGGTTCGGTCAACAACTATGATAAGTCGCTGAAAAAATGGACGGGGCACCTGCCAGCACTGGAAATTCCAGAAACTATGCGGGCAGGAGCTAAAACCTTTTTTGACTGGATCATGCCGGCTTTCTTTACCCACGCTGACTCGGAGCCCTTTCTACAGAAAGCAGGGCTTCCTGTTTTACTTCAGCAGAAAGATTTATCGAGGTGGAGGGCCGTGAGAATTCAGGCTGGTTCGCTTCAGAATGTGGTGCCCGCTTTAACATCAAAACCTGAAAAAATGAAAGCAGTCGAAAATAAACAGAGTGTCGATGTCGATATTACTTTTGTTTCCCGGCGGTTTAACTGGAAATACCCTTACGTTCATGCCACCTCAACTGAAGTGAAAAAATCAGTAACAGAATTGAAAAGAGCCGGAGAAGATCCGTACAGCGGTTCTTTGTCGAACCTTTCCACTCCTGTTTTTGACAGACCATCTTTCGTACAGGAAACAGACTTTTCCCCGGCTGAAAAAGGAACTATTATGCATACGGTTATGCAGCATATACCTTTTTCTGTTGAAACGGCGGAAGAGGTGAAAAAAGAAGCTGCAAGACTCGTGGAGAAAGAAATAATTACAGGAAAGGAGGCGGAGCAGGTTAATTATAAGCAGGTGACAGATTTTCTCGGTGGGCCGGAAGCGGACAGACTCCGCAGGGCAGAGTGGGTAAAAAGGGAAATCCCTTTCACTCACGGAATCAGTGCTTCATCAATATACGAGAACTGGGAAGGACCTGAAGAAAAAGTCTTTGTTCAGGGAATTATCGACTGTGTATATAAAGAAGAAAACGGCACTGTACACATCCTTGACTATAAAACCGATCAGGTGACAAACCGCTTTGTCTCTGCTTCAGATGCGGCTGACTTTTTCAGGAAACGATATAAATATCAGCTGACTTTTTATAAAAAAGCTCTTGAATCTGCATGGGGAATTGAAGTCGCTTCGTGCAGGCTTTACATGATGGAAGGGCGGATGACTGTAGAAATAGAAGAGAGCTGAAAGAGGGTTGACAGATGGAAAAAGTGCAAGACCCCTACCGGATATAAGCTCGTATAAAACACGAAAAAAGGGTGTCCGAAGTTAACTTCAGACACCCTTTTTTTAATTTATATTAAGCTTTTGTTTTCATGCGTTCCTGTACATACTCATCATACGTAATTTCTTTATTATAAACGCCTTCATCCTGAATTTCAATAATACGGTTGGCGAGGGACTGATTGAACTCGTGGTCGTGCGTAGCAAAGATTAGAGAGCCTTTGTACTCGATAAGACCGTTATTCAGTGCAGTAATAGATTCAAGATCAAGGTGGTTTGTCGGCTCATCCATCAGAAGCACGTTTGCTCCCGACAGCATCATTTTCGACAGCATGCAGCGAACTTTTTCCCCGCCGGAAAGAACAGACGGGCTTTTTTTCGCTTCTTCGCCGGAGAAAAGCATCCGTCCGAGGAAACCGCGTACGAACGTTTCCGACTGGTCGTCAGGAGAGTACTGTCGGAGCCATTCAATAAGGTTGCCTTCACGTCCGCTGAAGTAGCTGGAGTTATCCTTAGGGAAGTAGGACCGTGAAGTGGTGATACCCCACTTATAAGTTCCGCTGTCAGGCTCCACTTCTCCCATAAGGATCTGCATAAGGAGAGTTTTCGCCTGTTCATTCGGTCCTGTAAGAGCTACCTTATCTCCAGGATTGACAGAAAAGCTGACGTTATTCAAAATAGTTTTTCCATCAATTGATTTCGTCAAATTTTCCACTGTTAAAAGATCATTACCGATTTCCCGCTCGGGTTTAAAAGCAATATAAGGATATTTACGTGAAGAAGGTCTGATATCCTCTAAATCGATTTTATCGAGCAGTTTTTTACGGGACGTTGCCTGCTTGGATTTCGAGGCATTGGCACTGAAACGGGCGATAAACGATTTGAGCTCAGCGACTTTTTCTTCTTTTTTCTTATTTCGTTCCTGTGCCATTTTGAGGGCCAGCTGGCTTGATTCGTACCAGAAATCGTAGTTGCCGACATAAAGCTGGATTTTGCCAAAGTCCAGGTCAGCGATATGCGTGCAGACGTTATTAAGGAAATGCCGGTCATGGGAAACGACAATGACAGTGTTTTCAAAGTTAATCAGGAAATCTTCGAGCCAGTGGATAGCTTCAATATCCAGGCCGTTCGTAGGCTCATCAAGGAGAAGTACTTCCGGGCTGCCAAAGAGTGCCTGAGCAAGCAGAACTTTTACTTTATCACTTTCCGTAAGTTCAGCCATTGTTAAATAATGCTTTTCATCGGCTACACCGAGTCCCTGCAGAAGAACTGCAGCGTCAGATTCCGCTTCATAGCCGTTCATCTCTGCAAATTCGCCCTCAAGTTCAGCGGCGCGCATTCCGTCTTCATCCGAAAAATCAGGCTTCATATAAATTTCATCTTTCTCTTTACGGACCTGATACATTCTTTCATAACCCATCATTACAACTTCAAGCACCTGTTCACTTTCATAGGCATAGTGATCCTGTTTCAGCACGGCAAGCCGGGCATCTTTTGCGAGAGAAACGTTGCCGGACTGGGCATCGATTTCTCCGGAAAGAATGTTCAGAAAAGTTGACTTACCTGCACCATTCGCTCCAATCAGCCCGTAACAGTTGCCGGGGGTGAATTTTATATTAACATCTTCGAACAATTTCTTATCACCAAAACGCAGACTTACATCAGAAACTTGCATCATAATTTATCTCATCCTCTTCTTAAGCATACTGATTAATATTGTAACATTTCAAACTGAAAAATTCGAGAGCAAACTTTTTCTGAAGACTCCGGTCGGGCTTGAAATGTTACGGCAGAAAACAGAGATGTATTCAGTCAGGCGGAAAACCCCCGCAGCCGCTCGTAAAATAATCGGGAAATTTAACCGGATCTGAACAGCTTATTTATATTACGTTACTGATTAAACGAATAACGTTGACAGATGTAACTTCAGTTCTTGAATAGAAACACTTGCAGCCGACTCTTTCCTGAATTAATTTTGTGTCCCGAATGAAAACTGCGTTTGAAAAGAGTACTTTAAGGATATAGTTTCTTAAGGGAAACATAGTTCAGAAAGCCGTGGAGAAAGAGTGATGAAAGATGCTAAGATCTATTGATAAAAACAATCAGTCAGTCCATATTGATAATCAGATAATACATTTTATCGAAATAATGTCGCGCTCTCCATTAAACAGTGCCTGGCATCATTTCGCTCTTTTAATGGAAGACCGCACTGATACATTCCGGGAAAAAGGTGATGTGAAAAAATCGAGAAAATTCCAGGTCTATTACAGACACAGGCTCACGTATGAAGGACACCTGTGCTGGAGCTACCCGACTGCTGAGAAAAATGGTAAAAGGGCGGAACTATCGGTGCGTTTTGATAAGATACGCAGAGGTGAACAGATTGATCTGCTTCAGGATGGATTTCATTATGCTGTAAACTTGATGGAGTATTTAAATATAGAAAAGCAGGTTCTTTACATCGATACGATGGCGCTTCCTTCCAATTTGGAAAGCAGTGATTTATCCCGGATTGAAATGATTCTTGGAAAGTGGGGATTAAGCAGACCCGTAACGCTGTCATTGGAAGAGCCGGATCCGGATCAGATGGAACTGTTCACCAACCGCCTTATTTCCTCAGCAGTATTGGTAAAAGCTGCCGAACAGCGACGCAGTCACTATACAGCAGCGAGTTCATAAACGTGAACTGCTGGAGAGAAGCATCCTGTGAATGATCACAGCGGTGCTTTTTTATTTGTGATTCTCCGATAATAAAAAGACACGTTCTTTGTAACAGCGGAGCAGATATCCAGCTTTCTCCGAAGCAGGTGAAGAAAAGAGTCCAAGCCTTATATAAATATGGAACCGGATTCTTATATAAAGAGAGGGAAACTTTCCCCGGGGGCTGTTTTAGCGAGTTTTTCTTCTTTGAAAGCCGGTAGAACGGACTTTATAGATGACGACCCTCAGTTTAATTTGGAGTGATTGGCATTTAAATCTCTTTTTCAAATTCCTACAAGATCCGGGAGCTCCAACAGAAAAACTCATGCAAAATACCTGCACCACGGTGGGAGAAAACAGCATTCTATGTCATTGAATGTTAAACAACCTGCTTTTTCACGTGAAGGAGTAAATGATTTCGTATTTTACCGGGAGCTGCAGAAAACATGGGGGACTCCGGAGCGTTTAATTAGAGGCCACTCTCCAACCGACCGCAGGAGGGCGGAAATAGCTGAGGAAGGCCTGGAAAGCCTGCCCACGGAAGCAAAAACGCTTCTATTATCTATGGTTAATTTTCAAGGAAGTTAATCGATAGATAAACAGTACTCTGAAGAAAGTTGCAGTTTGATAAAAGGAAAAGGTAAAATGAAAAAAACGTGTATTGGAGGGAGAGTATGAAAAGTCTTAATGAGCAGATATCACAAACCATGCAGAAGCTGCATTTTCATAACAAGTGGTCGACCCAGGTGGAAAGACTGAATGAACTATTAATGAAAAATCAAGTTCGTAACATGGAAATTGCAGCGCTTCTTAAAATGAATGATTCAGATCTTAAAAACTTACATAGCATGGCAGTTTCAGATATTCTGGCGGAAGCCTACGGCAGTTCTGCAGGAGACAGAGAAAATACAATAAATAAGGTGCTGTATGTGGAAACTGTCCGCCGCTCTGAAGAATTGGAAAAAGAGAAAAGAATGTACGAAAATCATGCCGCAGGGCTCGGAAATGTAGAGGATGAGTATGAACAGCTTTCAACAAGGGCTGAAGAACTGATCAAACTCCCTAATACTGTATGGAGCAGAGAACTTTATGAAACGACAAAAGAAGAAGTAGTACTGGGCAGTCAGCTGCAGGATCTTTCCGAAGCTCTTGATGCCGCGCAATATGCTTCCCAATCGATTACTGCCCTGCTGAAAACGACAGAAAATATTCCTGATATCTCCATAAATGGAAGCGTCCTCGACAGTCTGCTTCTCGACGCAGCAGAAAAAAGTCTGCTGGAAGAGAACAGGGAACTTCTTCATCAGACGGCCCGCAGACTGAGACAGTTTCTAAATGAACTCGAACAGACAGGCATAGATAACACTTCGTTGCCTCATAGTAACTTCTCGCAACAAACAGAGCAGTTCTATGAAACGTTCGTAAGGACCTGGATCGGAGGGGGGAATCGTCCGGAAGCAGTAAACAACGTTCTCACCGTGCAGAACCAGATAGCCACTTTTACAGAAGAACTTAAAAACAACAGATCGGCCGCAGTGAAGAAGAAAGAAGAAGCTTCCTTAAAAAGAGTCGGGTTAATCAGCAGAGCTTAAAAAAGAGGGAGGACGTAATGAAAGTTTTTGTTTACGGTACACTCCGCACCGGAGAGGAAAACGCTTATCTGCTTGATGGTGCCGAGAGGCTGAGAGAGCAGGCATATGTGAAAGGAACACTTTATGATACAGGATCAGGATATCCGGCCGCCGTAGAAGGAGACGGTATAATTCACGGCGAAGTTTACGATGTAGGTCATGAAGTGCTGAAAATGCTGGATTATCTTGAAGGGTATGTGGAAGGAAGGCAAAATAATCTGTTCGAAAGAAAAATACGAAATATAAAAACAGATGGAAAAACGTTTGAAGGTTACGTTTATGTGATGGAAAGAAAACAGCCCGGTTTTCAAAATATCGTTTTTGGCGACTGGAAAATACACAGAATGCTCAGCGGTGAGGAAGAATTTTTGTATTTTGCCTACGGTTCATGTATGGATACGAAGAGACTTACTGAAGCGGGTATGCTCAATCACTTCAGTCGATGGGAACCTGCAGTTCTTTCGAATTACTGCCTTACATTTTCGTGCCGGAGAAAAGACGGAGCCCGCGCAGATATTCGTGAAGATAACGGGGAAGTGGAAGGTCTTCTCTACATTCTTTCGGCTGACGCAGCAGAATATTTGTTTAAGCGGGAAGGAGTGTATTCTTCTGTTTACCGGCCGGTCTCGGTGCAGGTAGAGGATTGCAGAGGAAACAACCGGGAGGCTTTGTCGTTTACCGCAGTCGATAAACAGGATTGTTCTGCCCCTCCCCGTCATTACGCCGATGAAATCCTCCGTGGCGCAGACAGGGGACTTACTAAACAATATATAACTAAAATATATGCACAGCTGGAAAATTTGTACACTATGTGAAATGAGTATCTTTTTCCTGAATTCTTTTGTACAGAGATGTATGCAACAATACGCCCGGAGAAGCTCTGCAGAGCCTCCGGGCGCTATTTATTTTCAAAGAAAATACTGCCGGTTTTATTTTTGTCATCTAGTACTACGTTAAATCCGTGCTTACGGTAAAAATAGCTGAGACGATCGGTATGGTCCCAGTCCCGCTCGGAAATTCTGCCTGTTACAAAGGGGATATTCTGTCGGGAGGTGTACTCCTTTAAATGATTCATGCAGACAGATCCAAAACCACGGTCGGCCTCGCCGCGGATATCGTCGATATGAAGCTCATCCTGGTAATAGGAAGCATGAATGGAAAACTCCCAGTGCCCGCGGAACGGTTCTTTGCAGGAATGAGCCATCAGGCGGCACGATTCTCCGTCGTCAGCTGTATACAGGATGACCCAATCTTCGTTTTTCGTCTGATCGATCGCAAGTATGCGGTAGTGGCGGGAAATTTCTTTCAAATTCTGCTGCATTCGAAGCATTTGAAATTCCAGATCTTCATATTCATTGACAAGCACCTGCTTATCTTTATTTTCTTTCGGTTCAGCGAGAAAGGCTGTAGCCATGGACCGATTCTCCTCTCTGCAGTTGTTTCAAACAATCTCACAATTTCCGTATTCTACTGCAGTTATAGACAAATTTCAAGCCCTATTAATTTATTTCATCACTATCTCCCGATATACTTTTTATGAAGGTTACATTAAAAATAATGCAGATAAGTAAGGACCGGCCGCCTTCGTTTCCATAGGGAGGCTTTCCGGGCGGGCCGGCTTCAGCTGATTTCTTCCGCCCGGCCTTGAGCCCCGGAGTCTCCCCAGGTCCATTGCAGCTTACGGTAATAAAAAGACAGAGCAGGATCTTCCGTCCAACCAGGCATTGTTCTTCCTGTTTGGATAGGAGGTTCCATTACGATAAAAGGGTCTTTTCATCTATTATGGTATAAATGTCTCTGTTGAAGTTCCGTGCTGTTATGAGGATACATGCGGCTCCTTTTGTCTGCAGCACAGCTGCTTTAGTAATCAACAGGGATTCAACAAAACATAGTTTCATCGTGTATTTTTTAAAAAACCACTGTGAAAGAAGTATGAACCGCTTATGCCGGTACACGAATATGAGAAATCTGGAACAATTGAACTGTGTGCTGTCAGTATTTCCTCTTATTATGCAGTATTGCAGGCTTCAGGGAGTATACAAGAAAGAAGGTGTCGTGAATGAATGTCGGAATTGTGGCTATAGAAGCACGGGGAGATGCCTATGAATTCGGCCGGAAACAGGCGGCAGCTCTTCAGGAAACCCCTTTATTTAATCGCCATGTAAAACGAAGGAAAAAATCAATCCGCCGATACTCGACGGATGTTCAGGAAACTGAAAAATGGGTTAAATCTCTTTCGCCATCACTCTGGGAAGAAATGCACGGTTTAGCGGAAGGGCTGGAGTGGAGGCTGTCGGATATCGTCCATGAGTACGGAGGCTACCAGCAGAGCTGGAAAAAGAGCGGATGCAGTGCTCTAATGAAAAATGGTATATACGGCAGAAATTATGATTACCATCCTAAAACCTATGATGGCAGGTTTGTGCTCTGGCAGCCGGAAAAAGGATATGCCCACATCGGCTTTGCCCAGAGAATAATCGGACGGATGGACGGCATGAATGAACACGGGCTGGCTTTAGGCTACCATTTTGTAAACCGCATATCCCCGGAGGATGGATTTATCTGCTGCTCGATCGCCAGATTTATACTTGATTCCTGCCGAAATGTGCAGGAAGCGGCTGAACTGCTCCAGGAACTGCCTCACAGACATTCATTTAATTATTCCATGACAGATGCCGCTGGGACTTCTGCAGTCGTTGAAGGATCGGCGAAAGGAGCTGTGATTTTAAATAATGATGAAGGAGTATGTACGAATCATTTCCGATCTGTGGACAAACAAAAAGAAAATCGTCACAGAATTATAGAATCCACAGCGCGTATGGAAAAACTCGTTAAATACAGAAAACAGTCCGAAAATGCCGGAGACATTTACCGTATACTGAATCATCTGGACAAAGGAATAGCTAAGACGGACTACGGAAACTGGTCTGGAACGATTCATTCAGCAGTCTATGATACACGTTCTCTTCGTATGCTCGCCGGGATAGGTCCCGACGCGAAACCTGCAGCTGTTTCATTTTTAGACTGGCTGAAGGGAGACCGTTTTCGTATTAAGAAGTTAAGAGGCAGGATTCTCCATGCAGAGGAGGCCGAACACCTTGAATCTGCTGGTGGAAAACAAAGAAATTAATGCTTTTCCCCTCCTGCCTGTATAAGGTCGCCCAGGCTGTAAAAATTTATTTTAAACACGGCTCCAATGAAGTTTTTAATATTCCGGCCCCTGGTTTCACAGGAGATTTTATTTTTCTGCATGTTTAATTCTTGGAAAAAAAGTGAAAAGAACTGTGTGTGATAAAAACTAAGGAGGTCGATGGTAAATGGCAGAAACAATATTTTCAACAAAAGCCGCTGCTAAAGGCGGGCGTGAAGGCCACGTTAAGTCTGATAACGGGGTTGTTGATGTCGCGCTGAAAATGCCTGATAAAAACGGTATACCCGAAGATGCATCCAACCCGGAACAGTTGTTTGCAGCAGGATATGCGGCTTGTTACGACGGCGCCTTAAATTTAATGGCATCCAAAGCCGATAAGGATATAGAATCCGAAGTGACGGCGGAAGTCAGCCTTCTTAAAGACCCTGAAGATAATGGAGTTAAGCTCGGTGTAACTTTGCACGTGCAGGTTAAAGGAGTGGACAAAGAGGAAGCGGAAGAGCTTGCTCATAAAGCCCACGATTTCTGCCCATATTCCAAGGCGACACGAGGTAATGTCGATGTCCAGCTGAACGTCATCAGTGAATAATAATTTTTCTGCCTGTCCTGAAAAACGGACAGGCTTTTTTCGTGAGTATAAGTATTAATTCCTTTATAATTGGAGGAAATGCAGGATCAGGGGGGGGGCAGGAGTATGAGAAAGATAATAATCACCCTGTTTGCAAGTATTATTGTAATTTCAGCAGTTGTTTTTATTCCTATAATATACGACTATGTGGTCAACCGCTCCTATGGAAGTTTTCCTGTTGAAACGAACAACCAGTCATTTCAGGAGGAAGCCACTTTTGCTGGAGGCTGCTTCTGGTGCATAGAAGCCCCATTTGAAGAAATCGAAGGGGTTGATTCTGCAGTGACCGGATATACCGGCGGACAGCAGGAAAATCCAACATATGAAGAAGTTTCTTCCGGCGAAACCGGTCATATGGAAGCTGTTAAAGTGAGATATGACGCGTCTCTTGTTACGTATGAAGAACTGCTGGAAGTATTCTGGAGGCAGATTGATCCGACGGATCCGGAAGGGCAGTTTGAAGACAGAGGAGAGCAGTATTCAACAGCAATTTTTTACCACTCCAAAGAACAGAAAAGAACAGCGGAAGAATCAAAAAAACGTCTTGAAGAATCAGGGATCTTCGACGGGCAGATCGTTACCAGCATCCGGCCTGCGGAAACTTTTTACCAGGCCGAGGATTACCACCAGAACTTTTTCCGGGATAACGCAGTGCGCTATGAATTTTATCGTGCTAATTCAGTTCGTGACGAGTTCAGGGAGGAACACTGGGGGGAAGATCTTGACTATGAAGTTGCGTCTGACCCGGATCAGCTGCCTTTCTGGAGACAGTACGAAGAGGAGTCCGAGGCGAGGCTTCAGGAAAGATTGACGTCGATGCAGTTCGAGGTGACACAGAACCGTGAAACAGAGGAACCGTTTGAAAATGATTTCTGGAATCACTTTGAGGAAGGTATTTACGTAGACGTCGTGTCAGGTGAACCACTCTTCAGCTCTACGGATAAATTTGAATCCGGCACGGGCTATCCAAGCTTTACAAATCCTCTATCAGAGGAGTATGTTATCGAAGAAACCATTATGACAGCCTCAGGCCAACGGCGGGAAGTCAGAAGTTTTTATGCAGATTCCCACCTGGGCTACGTGCATGATGATGAAGTGTATGAAGATGGATATTATGTAATCAATTCCGCAGCGCTTGTTTTTATTGCTGAAGAAAACATGAAGAGACAGGGTTATGAGGATTTTTTATATTTGTTTGAAGAAAACCAAAGATAAAGGGTGGAAGATGATGAAGGAAAAGATGGAAGTTGCTACTTTTGCCGGAGGATGTTTCTGGTGTATGGTAAAACCTTTTGATGAACAACCTGGAATATTACAGGTGCGTTCCGGCTATACTGGCGGACACCTTAAAAACCCGTCATATGAAGACGTGAAAACAGGCACTTCAGGGCACATGGAAGCTGTACAGATTGTCCATGATCCTTCTGTTTATCCCTATAGCATGCTTCTTGAATTATACTGGCGGCAGGTGGACCCGACGGACGACGGCGGGCAGTTTTTTGACCGTGGTGAACAGTATCGGACAGCTGTATTTTATCACAGTGAAAAGCAGAGGCAGGAAGCTCTTCTTTCAAGACAAAGACTCGACGAGGAAGGTCCATTTCAACAGCCTGTGGTGACAAGAATTCTACCGGCCGGGACGTTTTATGAGGCTGAGGAAGAACACCAGAAATTCCATAAAAAACATCCGGATGCCTACAGAGCGGAGCGTATTAACTCCGGCCGTGAAGATTTCATTGATAAAAATTGGAAAGGGGTTCATCATGCTGACAGATAAACTGGAGGAAGAACTGAAAAAGCACGGGCTTCATGCCTGTTTAATTAATCAAAAGGATGAAAGAATCTTTACATACGTAAAGAAAGGTAAAGAAAACGATCACGAAGTTCTCAATTCTGTATCGAAATCGGTACTTGCTCTTCTTATCGGGACTGCACTGGATGAGGGACTGATGACATTGAAAACTCAAACTAAAGATTTGATCAGTGTCCACCATTCTGTACAAAACCGGTCAGTGGAGGACCTGCTTACAATGCAGTCGGGATATTCGGAAAAAGAGTGGAACAAAGTAATTCAGTCAGAAAACTGGAAAAATACCGTGGAGAAAATGAAAGCAGAAAAAGAAGGTATGACATATAACAGTTTTGATTCATATCTTCTTATACTTATGCTCGCCGAAGCCTCCGGGAAGAACCCTGCGCACTTTGCGGAAGAAAAATTGTTTGAACCACTTGGTATTAACGGCTGGCAGTGGGAACGCTCAACGGAAAATTACCCGATTGGAGGATACGGACTTAAAACATCGGCTGAGGATTTAATGAAAATTGGAGAACTTGTATTAAATAAAGGAAAGTGGAACGGTAAACAGATCGTTTCAGAGGACTGGATCAAAAGTATGCTGAAGCCTCACGTGAAAAATGCAGTCCGGGGACAGAGCTACGGATATCACTGGTGGATTACAGCCGATGATCCTCCGGTTTACTATGCTGCGGGAAGGGAAGGGAAATTTTTGTTTCTCGTGCCGGAAAAACAGCTTTCCGCTGTGTTTATAGGAGAGCTTCCAAAACAGGATCTGCTTCCTTTCCAGTGGTTTATTAAATACGTTTACTCCAGCGATTAATAAAAAAGCAGATGAAAATTAGCTTGAGCTTAAAACGGCGGATTACCAGGGACTCCGGGAATGCTTCCAGGGAAGCTTTTGACCGGTAAGTACAGAAGGGCGCTGGAATAATTAGTTCCATAGGAAGCATTCATACTAAGCTGAAAATGAAGCAAACCAGCTGCAGAAAATTACTTTTCTGCAGTTTTTTTGTGGGAAAAACATGGAAGCTGATGCAGTGAACCGCCTTGTGAGTTAAAATAAAAGCAGCATCTTACGACCAGGAGGTCCTATGGATATACTTTCAATTTTATTATTACTGCTTTTTATAGTGAATATATTATTTGCCGGGATTATAATATTTTTTGAACGAAAAAATGCCGCTGCCACCTGGGCCTGGGTACTGATCCTGTTTTTTATTCCTTTTCTCGGTTTTATTATTTATATTTTTCTCGGACAGAATTTAACACGCAGACGCCTTTTCGACTGGGAAGGAATTACTAAAATAGGGATACACGATATTCTTAAAAAACAGATGGACCAGATAAGTAATCCTTCCTTTCATTTTCATAATGAAAACATCGATCCTTCCAGGGACATGATTTATATGCATCTTATAAATAATGATGCTATTCTTACCAAAGATAACCAGATCGATATTTTTAATGACGGGAGAAAGAAATTCAACCAGCTTATAAAAGATATTAGTCAGGCAGAGGATCATATTCATCTGCAGTATTATATTTTCCGTAACGACGAACTGGGAAGGGAATTGATCTCCCTGCTTACACAAAAAGCGAAAGCAGGACTTACTGTGCGGGTTCTTTACGACGAACTTGGTTCAAGAAGGCTGAAACGAAGACATTTCCGGGAACTTACGGAAGCAGGAGGCGAAGTAGGAGTATTTTTTCCTTCGAAACTGGCTCCTGTAAATCTTCGGCTTAATTACCGTAATCACCGGAAACTTGCTATTATAGACGGCAAAATAGGGTATGTCGGTGGATTCAATGCAGGAGATGAATATTTAGGGAAAAGCCGGAAATTCGGTTATTGGAGGGACACTCATCTCCGGATCTGCGGAAACGCGGTGGATCCGATGCAGACGCGTTTTATTCTGGATTGGAATCAGGCGTCCAAAAAACATGTGATCGCCTATGAACCTCACTATTTCCCAATGAAAGAACCTCTTGGCAACGCAGCAGTGCAGATTGTTTCCAGTGGTCCGGATTCCGAATGGGAACAGATTAAAAATGGTTATATAAAAATGATTACGAGTGCTAAAGAATCCATATACATTCAAACACCTTACTTTATCCCTGATGAAAGTCTGAGCGATGCTCTGAGAATTGCCTCACTTTCTGGGAAAGACGTACGGGTAATGATTCCTAACAAACCGGATCATCCTTTTATATACTGGGCTACGCTCTCCCATATCGGACTGATGCTTAAAGCCGGAGTGAATGTATATATTTATCAAAATGGGTTTATCCACTCCAAGTCAATAGTGATTGACCGTAGCGTAAGTACAGTTGGAACAGCAAATATTGATATGAGAAGTTTTCGGCTGAACTTTGAGGTGAACGCATTTATATACGATAAAGATACATCTGAACTTCTTGCACGGGATTTTGAACAGGACATGATGCATTCTGACAATCTGACAGAAGAAAAATACCAAAAACGTTCAAAAACTGTGCGTTTCAAAGAGTCTGTTTCGAGACTCCTGTCCCCGATCCTTTAGGAAGGGGGCTTTTTTTCATACATTCATGCATAAAAAAACATTTTAGTTCATAAATAATATTGCATAAAAATTATGTTAAGAGTATAATGATGAATTAATTCATATGTTTTCGAAAGGCGGGACTTTTTATGAAGCAGGCAGCAGTTATAGGAGGTACGGGATACGGAGCACTGGAGCTGATCCGGATTCTTGAAAGACATCCATATATCCAGATCAGTGCTCTTATATCCCGAAGTGAAGAAGGGGAACCGGTCGCTGACCGTTACCCGCACCTTACAACACTAGTAGACGAAAAATTCACCGCTCTTAACAGCGGCTTACTGGAAAAGGCGGACATTGTCTTTTTTGCAACTCCGGCAGGTGTGGCTAAAGAACTTCTTCCCCGGATCCGGCAGCCCCGGGTGCAGTACATTGACCTGTCCGGCGATCTGCGTATAGACAGCCCGGATGAATATGAACAATGGTACGGAGGAGAAGCACCTTCGGAGGAGCTGCAGAAACAAGCGGTTTACGGGATGCCCGAAATTAATGGTGAAAAAATTAAAAAGGCAGAGATCATTTCCAATCCGGGTTGTTTTGCAACAGCAGCTCTTCTTGGTATTCTTCCGGCAGTCATTTCGGGAAAAGCTTCTCAAAAAGATATTATTATCGATGGTAAAACCGGGGTTTCCGGTGCTGGAAGAAAAATGTCCATGATGACTCATTTTTCAGAAACGAATGAAAACATTAAAGCCTATAAAGTCGGCAGTCATCAGCACACACCGGAAATTGAGCAGTACTTGGCACAGGAAACATCAGCAGACCATCCTGTTTCATTTCAGACGCATCTTATTCCGATGACGAGAGGAATTATGTGCACTTGTTATTTATCTTTGAATGATACTTCCGGTTTACATGAAACTTATCAAAAATTTTATGAAAACCACCCGTTTGTAAGGATTCGTCCGGAGGGAGCTGTACCTCAAACGAAAGAAGTTTACGGCAGTAATTATTGTGACATCGGCATTTCGGTGGATAAAAGAACCGGGAGGCTGCTCGTAGTGAGTGTCATCGATAACCTTGTGAAGGGAGCTTCCGGTCAGGCCGTGCAGAATATGAATCTTATGAACGGATGGAATGAATCGGAAGGTCTTACTGAAATCCCACTATATCCTTAAAGGAGTGAGAAAGATGCTGGTAAGTGAAAAAATAGGAGTAAACGTTATGCAGGAAGGTCATGTAACATCTCCGGCTGGTTTTTCAGCAGGGGGAGTCCACTGCGGGCTGAGAAGAAAAAAATTGGATTTCGGCTGGCTTTACTCTGAAGTTCCGGCAGCCGCAGCCGGGGTTTATACAACAAACAGTTTTCAGGCAGCGCCGCTCCAGGTAACAAAAGATGCGGTGGCAGTGGAAAACAAGCTACAGGCAGTTGTAGTAAATTCTGCAAACGCAAATGCCTGTACCGGAGAGCAGGGAATGATCAATGCTTTGGCCATGCAGAAGCAGGCGGCAGAAGCGATGAATCTCAGTCCTCATCTCGTGGGAATATCTTCAACCGGTCTTATCGGAGTTCAACTGCCGATGGATAAAATTTCAGCCGGCATTAATGCCGTAGATTTATCGGTTAACCAGGCATCGTTGTTTGAACAGGCTATTTTAACAACTGATACTGTAACAAAGCATGCGGCAGTTTCCGTTGATATTGACGGAAAACGAATTACAATCGGCGGTGCTGCGAAAGGATCCGGTATGATCCATCCGAACATGGCTACGATGCTTTCCTATGTTACTACTGATGCAGCCGTTGAACCGGAGTCACTCCAGCTTCTGCTTTCTCAGACTACTGACAAAACGTACAACATGATAACGGTTGATGGAGACAGCAGTACCAACGACACCGTACTCGTGATGGCAAACGGGAAACAGGAAAATAAACCGCTGAGTCCTTCTCATCCGGAATGGGAAAAATTCGCTGAAGCGTTTGTTATCATTTCAGAAATTCTTGCCAAAAAAATTGCCCGAGACGGGGAGGGCGCTACGAAACTTATCGAAACAGCTGTTAAAGGAGCAGTTTCTGAGGAGGCTGCAGGAAAAATTGCTAAAACAGTGATCTCTTCAAACCTCGTGAAAACAGCCGTCTATGGGGCGGATCCAAACTGGGGGAGAGTGGTCTGCGCTGTGGGATACAGCGGTGAACCGGTAGTTCCGGAAACAGTTGATGTGTTTTTGGGAGAAATCCAGGTAGTCGAAAACGGCCTGCCGCTTGATTTCAGTGAAGAAGAAGCAACAGTGTACCTTGAAAACGGGACGATCACAATTACTGTTGATTTAAAACAGGGAGAATCGGAAGCTGTCGCATGGGGATGCGATCTTACCTATGACTATGTCAAAATCAACGCTTCTTACAGAACATAGGAGGTGAAGTAAATGACCTATCTCGTAATAAAGCTCGGAGGAAGTATCATTTCCCGTCTGCCGGAATTGTTTTTTCAAAATATTGCTGAACTAAAAGATAAGTACGGATGCTGTCCGGTAATTGTTCACGGCGGGGGACCTAAAATAAATGAAGCGCTGGAACAGAAAAAAACAGAAATTATCTTTCGTGACGGCCTCCGGGTATCTACTCCGGAAGTTGTAGAAACAGCGGAAATGATTTTAAGCGGTCACTACAATAAGAAAATTGCAGCTAAACTGTACCAGGCAGGAGGCAGGGCTTTTGGATTCAGCGGCGTAGACGGGGCCTGCATGAAGGCAGAGCCGGTTAAACCGGATGGAAGCATTGGCAACGTAGGAAAAATCACAAAAGTGGACGGACATTTAATAGAGCTTTTATGCGGAGAAGGATATATACCTGTTATTTCACCGATATCGATTGGAGAGGATGGGACTGTTTTCAATGTGAATGCGGATACCGCAGCCGGGGCCGTAGCGTCTGCGCTGCATGCAAACATTATTTTTGTGAGTGATATTCCAGGAGTAATGAACCGTCATATCAGCAGTACACATGTCTACTCCCGGCTTACGGCATCTGAAACGGCATCTCTCATCGAAGAAGAAGTAATAACTGGAGGAATGATTCCAAAAGTTCAGGCAGCATTATCCTGTCTCCAGGAGAATGTAAAAGAAACTGTCATATTGAACGGATTCGACAGCAGTTCGCTGCATACTTACGCTTCCGGGGGAGAATGCGGAACGAAAATCATGAAGGAGGAAGTAACATATGCCTGAGACCGCAGCAGTGAAATCACATGTAATGGAAACATACAGCCGCTTTCCACTTACTGTAACAAAAGGAGAGGGCAGCTGGCTGTGGGATGACAAAGATAACGCCTACCTTGACTTTACGTCAGGCATTGCCACCTGCAACCTCGGGCACGTACCGTCTGAAGTGAAAAAAGCTGTGCAGGAACAGACTGAAAAGCTGTGGCACTGCTCCAACCTGTATCATATTCCGCTGCAGGAAAAAGCAGCTTCTCTGCTGGCACACGGGGCTCTGAATAAGGCCTTTTTCTGCAACAGCGGTGCAGAAGCAAATGAAGCAGCATGGAAACTTGCCAGAAAATACATGCATGATCGGAGCCAATCAGAGAAAAAAGAAATTATTACCTTTTCCCAGTCGTTTCATGGACGGACGGGAGGGGCTATGTCGGCTACAGCTCAGGAAAAAATACACTATGGGTTTGCTCCGCTGATGCCGGGATTTTCTTACCTGCCTTACAATGACATTCATTCTTTAAACAGTATTGACCCCGGAACAACTGCTGCTGTGATGCTTGAGCTTGTTCAGGGAGAAGGAGGAGTCATTCCGGCGGACGAAGAGTGGATTACAAAGCTTGCCGAATTCTGCAGAAAAAATGACATTCTTCTGATAGTGGATGAAATTCAGACCGGTGCAGGACGTACAGGGACGTTTACAGTAAGTGAACAATACGGTATTGAACCAGATATCCTGACGCTCGCAAAAGGGATTGGCTCGGGATTTCCTGTCGGCGTCATGCTGTCCACCGAAAAAGTAGGAAATTCTTTTGGCCCCGGCACCCACGGAAGTACTTTTGGAGGCAATCCGCTAGCAATGGCTGCCCTGTGCGCAACCGTAGAAAAGGTCAGTCATCCGAAGTTTTTAGAGGTTGTCCGGGAAAAAGCTGCTTTTTTCCACTCTTCACTGGAAAAAGTACTTGAAGAGGAGAAGGCGGAAATCAGGGGACGGGGAATGCTTATTGGTATAGATTTTAACCGTCCGGCTGCTCCTTTGATTACGGAATTAAGAAACAACAGCATTCTTGCACTCCCGGCAGGAGAAAATGTACTGCGGATACTGCCGCCTCTCACCGTTGAAAAAAAAGAACTGGAGAAGTTCTCTGCAGGGCTTTCTGAAGCTCTTGAAAAAGTGAAAAAAGGAGCGTGGAAAAAGTGACAGCAGGATATCTTGTTTTAGATACAGGTCATGTTTTTGAAGGAATCCGGATCGGAGCTCATAAAGAACCGGAAGGCGAACTCGTTTTTAATACTGCTATGACAGGATATCAGGAAATGATGACAGATCCATCCTACAAAGGACAGATTCTTACGTTTACCTATCCAATGATAGGAAATTATGGATGGAACAATATAGATGATGAAAGTGAAAGACCGGCAGCTGAGGGAGTAATTATCAATGACGACTGTCACGAACCGAATCATCATGAATCTGCCGGAACGATTCACGACTATCTCGTGTCCCACGGAGTAGCCGGACTGGCAGGAGTTGATACCCGTGCATTAGTTAAAATTATTAGACAGGCGGAAACTGTCCGGGCAAGAATCGTTTCAACCCCCTGTGAAGCAGAGGAATTCTGCAGCGGCACTTCTCCCGATATACAGCTGGTTGCAGAAGTTTCTATAAAAGAAGTGAAACATTATTCTGAAGGAGAAGGAGCTCATATTGTTCTTTTCGATTACGGCAGCAAATCCTCCATCCCCCAGGCTTTAAAAAAGGCAGGATGCCGGGTGACGATCGTGCCATTTGATACGACACTGGATACAGTAAAACAATTAAATCCCGATGGAGTCCTTTTCAGTAATGGCCCGGGGGATCCCTTGGCTTTAAAAAATTATCTTCCGGAAATATATAGTATTACGATGGAATTTCCATGTCTTGGAGTCTGCCTCGGGCATCAGCTGATGGCACTGGCCCATGGGGCGGAAACTGAAAAAATGCCCTTTGGACACAGAGGGAGCAACCACCCGGTAAAGCATCTGTCTACGGGGAAAGTCAGTATGACCTCCCAGAATCACGGCTATGTTATACGGGAGAAAACGCTTGGGACTGCAGGGTTCGAACCACTGTTTGTTAATGTTAATGACAAAACTGTAGAAGGCATACAGCACAAATTCCTCCCTCTTCAGTCCGTGCAGTTCCATCCGGAAGCTCATCCCGGTCCAAGTGATACTGCGTATATATTCGATGAGTTTGTCCAGAGTCTGTCAACAGGAGGAAAGAAGCTATGCAGAACAGTCAGCGTATAAATAAAGTACTTGTTATAGGGTCCGGCCCTATAGTTATCGGACAGGCAGCTGAATTTGATTATGCAGGAACCCAGGCCTGCCTTGCACTGAAAGAAGAAAACATTGAAGTCGTCCTTGTTAACAACAACCCTGCTACAATCATGACAGATGAGCAGATTGCGGACAGGGTGTATATGGAACCCCTGGATACTGTGTCACTGGAAAAAATCATCGCAGCTGAAAAGCCTGATGGTCTCATTGGATCCCTTGGAGGGCAGACCGGCCTGAATTTAACAATGGAGTTGTCTGAGAAAGGCATACTGGAAAAATATAATGTTGAAATACTGGGCACTTCCCCTTCTTCCATTAAGCAGGGGGAAGACCGGGAACTTTTCCGCACACTGATGCAGCAGATAAATGAACCTGTACCTCCTTCAGAAATCGTCTCTTCCATTAAAGAAGGAGAAAACTTCGCGGCGGAAACCGGCCTGCCGGTTATCCTTCGTCCCGCCTACACGCTCGGAGGCGCCGGGGGAGGGTTTGCCTATTCCGAAGAAGAACTGCAGGAACGTCTTCGACAGGCATTAAAAGCAAGTCCTATCAGCCAGGTATTGGTGGAAAAAAGTATTAAGGGATGGAAAGAAGTAGAGTATGAAGTAATGAGAGATAAAAACGATACGTGTATTATCGTCTGCAACATGGAAAATATGGATGCTGTCGGTGTCCATACAGGGGATTCCATCGTCACTGCCCCATCCCAGACGCTTACAGACCGCCAGTACCAGCAGCTTCGATCCTCTTCCTTAAAAGTTATTCGCGCTCTTGGAGTAGTAGGAGGGTGCAACATTCAGTTTGCTGTCCATCCTCATAAAAATGAGTATGCGATCATTGAAGTGAATCCGCGGGTGAGCCGCTCTTCGGCTCTTGCTTCCAAGGCAACCGGCTATCCAATTGCAAGAATAGCGGCAAAGTGTGCTGTCGGTTACCACCTGGACGAAATTATTAATCCTATAACCGGAAACACATATGCCTCGTTTGAGCCTGCTCTTGATTACACCGTCGTTAAGCTGCCGCGCTTTCCTTTTGATAAATTCTCCGAAGCAGACAGAACGCTCGGAACACAGATGAAAGCAACCGGGGAAGTAATGGCCATCGACAGAACGTTTGAGGCTGCACTGAATAAAGCGGTCCGGTCACTGGAAATGAACGTATTCAGCCTGTCTATGAAAAACATGAAAAATAAGTGCACGGAAGAACTGAAATCTCTCTTAACAACAGCAAACGACCTCAGACTTTTCGCTCTTGCAGAAGCGGTCGATAGGGGTATCGAAATTACGCAGCTTCATGAGTGGACGGATATTGATCCCTGGTATCTGCACAAAGTAAAGCGGATCGTGGATGCGGAGCAGCAGATCAACGGACGGAAGCTGAAAGATCTTTCGGAGAATGAGCTTCTCACATTAAAGAAGATGAATATCAGTACCCACAGGATTGCTGAATTGACACGCGTGAAAGAAGAAGCCGTACGGTATAAAATGGATGAATTAAACATGAAACCGGCCTACAAACTTGTGGATACATGCGCCGGGGAATTTGAAGCGGTAACTCCTTATTATTATTCGACATGGCAGGGAATGGACGAAGTGGAAACAGATTTTGATGCACGCAGGCTGCTGATTGTCGGGTCCGGACCGATCAGGATCGGCCAGGGTGTAGAATTTGACTACTGCTCTGTTCACGCGGCTGAAGCAGTTAAAGCTCTCGGATGGGAAGCTGTCGTCATTAACAATAATCCAGAAACGGTAAGCACGGATTATTCGGTCGCTGACAGACTGTATTTTGAACCAATAACAGCTGAAGATGTGCTGTACGTCGCATCGAAAGAAAACGTGGAAGGTGTGCTGCTGCAGTTCGGAGGCCAGACAGCAGTCAATCTGGCAGATGAACTGCAGGATGCGGGAATCAAAGTACTCGGCACAAAGCCGGAAGATATTCAATTGCTGGAAGACAGAGATAAATTCTACCGTCTGTTGAATAAACTGGACATACCTCATATTGAAGGAAGTCTGGCTTACAGTGAAAAAGAGCTCCTCGAAGCTGCTGCCTCCCTTTCCTATCCTGTTTTAGTAAGACCATCCTACGTGATCGGCGGACAGTCCATGTACATCTGCTACAGCGAAACAGAACTTCAGAACTATGTATCGCGGCTTTCCGCAACGACAAACGACAAATGCTGGCCTCTTTTGGCAGATGCTTTTCTGCCTGGAAAGGAATGTGAAGCAGACGTCATTTCTGATGGAGAAAATGTTTTCATACCTGGTATATTCGAGCATATTGAAAAAGCGGGAGTTCATTCTGGCGACAGTATTACAGTTTTCCCACCACAGACATTGGCGGAAAGCGAAGTTGCCGCAATCGTGGATATCAGTAAAAAAATTGCATCCATCACTCCGGTTATTGGAATTATGAATATTCAATTCGTTATCCACCATGGGACGATTTACGTAATTGAAGTAAATCCAAGGGCTTCCCGAACAGTGCCGATAATCAGTAAAGTCACTGGCGCTCCGATGATTGAGGAAGCAGTAAAAGTACAGCTTGGTTATCCTTTAACGTCGACAGGACTTATGCCGCCACCTGAATATGTAACGGTTAAAGCACCTGTTTTTTCTGATAAAAAACTGAAGGGAGTTGACCATTCCCTAAGTCCGGAAATGAAATCCACCGGCGAAAAAATAGGAATTGCCCGCAGCTTTGAAAAAGCTCTTACGAAGGTCTTCCCGTCCCCCGGTAAAAATCCTTCACTGCTGCTTGCTGCTTCGTCCAGAGACTATGAGAATCTTTATGAAGCTGTGAGCTCGAAAGCAGATGACATTTTCGCTACTCCTGGAACGGCCCGTTATTTTAAAAACAGGGGAACAGCGGCTGAAGCGGTTGAGTCACTGGAGGAGATTGAGGCTCTTATTAAAAAAGAACAAATAGACTGTGTCATTAATATTCCCACCCAGGGACGTAATCCGGAGTCATTCGGGTTTAAGCTGAGAGAACTCGCCGCTGCCTACGATGTCCCGTGTTTTACTCATATTGATACAGCTGCACTTTATATGAATCATATTTCAGATGATGATGATGCCCAGGCAGTACAGGATCTCAGATTGGTTAAGGAGGAAATAAAATGACTACGAAAGTTTTAGAGCATCTTCTGACAATGAATGATTTATCTTCAGGGGATTTAAAAGAACTTATCGAAGAAGCCGTCCAGATGAAGCATCAGCAGAAAAACGGGGTGCCCCATCCCCACCTGGCCGGAAAAACTCTGGGGATGATATTTGAAAAGTCATCAACCCGCACCCGCGTGTCATTTGAAGTAGGGATGACACAGCTTGGCGGTCACGCTTTGTTTCTTAATTCCAATGATATGCAGCTGGGGCGGGGAGAATCCATCGACGATACTGCGAAGGTTCTTTCCAGATATGTCGATGGTATAATGATACGTACTTTTGATCATCAAATTGTTGAAGAATTTGCAGCCGGATCTTCAGTTCCGATAATTAATGGGTTGACAGATCAGCACCATCCAACCCAGGTACTTGCAGACTTGATGACAATTTATGAGCAGAAAGGGAGATGGGAAGGCCTGAAGCTGGCTTTTACCGGAGACGGCAATAATAACATGACGCATTCTCTTATACAGGGAGCGCTTCTCAGCGGAATGAAGGTGAGTGTCGCAAGCCCTGAAGGGTTTGAACCGGCAGAAGCGATCTGGAAAGAAGCTGTGGATAAATATGGAGAAGAACGACTGCAATTTTATGCAGATCCATGCGAAGCTGCAGAAGAGGCGGACGTCATTGTGACGGATGTCTGGACGAGCATGGGACAGGAAGGCGAAACAGCAGAACGTCTTCAGCTTTTCCGTCCGTACCAGGTAAACGAAGAACTTGTAAAGTATGCCCGGGATGATTTTATGTTTCTGCACTGCCTGCCTGCCCACCGGGAAGAAGAAGTCACAGCATCTATTATTGACGGTCCTCATTCCTATGTATTTGACGAAGCAGAAAACCGACTGCACGCCCAGAAAGCCCTTCTTAAGAAATTAATAAAATAAATTTGTGTTTTTTTGTTGCTTTATGCATAAAGATACGTTAGTATCTATATAAATACTAATTTGAGGGAGAGATTATGCATGAGCAAAGGTAAAGTAGTACTCGCTTATTCCGGAGGTCTTGATACTTCCGTCTGCATTAAATATTTACAGGAAGAATACGGTTACGAAGTTATTGCTCTGGGTCTTGAGATCGGTGAAGGTAAAGACCTGGAAGCACTGAAAGAAAAGGCATTGACTGTGGGAGCGGAGAAAGCAGTAATCATTGATGCCAACGATCTTCTCGCAGAAGATTACCTGCTTCCAGCACTGCAGGCAAACACACTTTATGAAGGGAAATACCCGCTTTCCTCTGCACTTTCACGACCGCTTATTTCCAGACTTCTTGTCGAAGTTGCAGAACAGGAGGGCGCCGTGGCTGTAGCACATGGCTGCACGGGGAAAGGAAACGACCAGGTCAGATTCGAAGTTTCCATTCAGGCGCTGAATCCGGACCTGGAAGTTATTGCCCCGATCCGTGAGTGGAGCATGAACAGGGAAGAAGAAATAGAATATGCGAAAAAGAAAGGCATCAAAGTTCCAGTGAATGTTGAAAAACCATATTCCATTGATGCCAATATATGGGGAAGAGCCTGTGAAGCAGGTGTACTCGAAGATACGTGGAAAGAAGCGCCGGAGGAAGCATTTGACTGGACGGCTAATATTGCAGACACGCCGGATGAGCCGGAATATGTAGAAATTGCTTTCGAAGGAGGAAAGCCGGTTTCCATTAACGGAGAAGAAAAATCTTTTTCCCAGATCATAAAAGATCTTAATAAAACAGCCGGAAAACACGGCATTGGGCGAATTGATCATATTGAAAACAGACTTGTCGGTATTAAGGCAAGAGAAGTCTACGAAAATCCTGGAGCAATGACTTTAATCAACGCGCACAAAGAACTCGAATTTTTAACGCTGACGAAAGAAGTTACCCAGTTTAAGACGCAGATTGAACAGAGATTTACACAGTTGATTTATGATGGTCTCTGGTACTCACCGCTGAAGGATGCTCTGTATGGATTTATTTCAGAAACCCAGCAGCAGGTAAACGGTAAAGTTAAATTAAAGCTGTGGAAGGGTACGCATACGGTTGTTGCAAGACATTCCGATAACAGCCTTTATAACGAAGAGCTTGCTTCTTATTCTAAAAACGATGCATTTGACCATGATGCAGCTAAAGGATTCATTAAACTTTGGGGTCTTTCAACGAAGACTTATTCCCAGGTGAACCAAAAGAAAAAATCGCTCATTGATATAAAATAGGTGGTTGAAGGAAAGGGTAGGGAAAATGCCGCTGGCATTTTCCCGCCTTTTTTTATGAAACAGTCTGTTTAAACTTCCTGAAACACGAAAGCCGGCTGAATAATATGAAAATCTTTACTTAATGAATAGTGTTGACGTGCAGACACATAATTAAAGGATACAAATATATTAGAATATTCGGTTTGATTTCTATATACTAAATATATACTGTTGAAAATTAAAAGCAGGTGAAGACAGCACTATACTGTAGATAATGAAGGAGAGATACATATGTCCAAACTTTGGGGCGGAAGATTTACAAAACCTACGAATAAACTCGTTGAAGAAGAAACAGCTTCTATTGGATTCGATCAGAAACTTGCTGCTCAGGACATTAAAGGAAGTATTGCCCACGTTTCGATGCTTGCGGGACAGGGCATTGTTTCGCACGAAGAAAAAGAGCAAATCGTAAATGGTTTAATGAAGGTCGGTGAGAAGCTGGAGGCAGGAGAACTTGAGTACAGTACTGCAGACGAAGATATTCATATGAATATTGAAAAATTCCTTATCGAAGAAATAGGGCCGGTCGGCGGAAAACTTCACACAGGAAGAAGCCGAAACGACCAGGTGGCAACCGATATGCACCTGTACTTAAAAGAGCATACAGAAGCAATCATTGAGTTGATTTCAAAAACTCAAAAGGCGATTTTTCATCAGGCTGAAAAACACGTAGAAACGCTGCTGCCGGGTTACACACATTTGCAGCGTGCCCAGCCTGTTTCTTTTGCTCATCATCTTCTTGCCTATTTCTGGATGCTTCAGAGGGATAAGGAGAGATTCGAGGACGGCCTGAAGCGGACGAATATCTCTCCTCTGGGGGCAGGCGCGCTTGCCGGTACGACTTTCCCGATAGACCGGCATGAATCAGCACATAGTCTCGGGTTTGATCAAGTTTATGCCAACAGTATGGATGCTGTAAGTGACAGGGATTTTATTCTCGAGTTTATGTCGGCTGCTTCCATTATGATGATGCATATCTCCCGTCTTTCGGAAGAATTGGTGATATGGAGCAGTCAGGAGTTTCAATTTATTGAGCTGGATGATTCGTTCTGCACCGGTTCGTCCATTATGCCTCAGAAAAAGAACCCGGACGTACCGGAACTTTTACGGGCAAAAACAGGAAGAGTGTATGGTAATTTATTCGGTCTTCTGACAGTTTTAAAAGGTCTCCCGCTTGCTTACAATAAAGATATGCAGGAAGACAAGGAAGGCATGTTTGATACAGTGGAAACACTGGAGGCAGGTCTCGCTATGCTTGCGCCGATGATTGAAACAATGGAAGTAAAAACAGAAAATATGAAACAGGCTGTTTCGGAGGATTTTTCGAACGCTACAGATATCGCTGATTATCTGGTAAACAAGGATGTTCCATTCCGCGAAGCTCACGAGGTTATCGGAAAAATTGTACTTTATTCCATTAATAAGAAGAAATTTCTTCTTGATTTAACAATCGAGGAATATAAGCAGTTCCATTCGCTTTTTGAAGAAGATATTTATCATGTACTGGAACCGTCACAGGTTGTGAGAAACAGGAACAGCTACGGAGGTACAGGCCAGGAACAGGTTGTTTCCCAATTAAAGGAAGCGGAATCTTCGCTTTTAAAATAATTCATGAATTTTCGAAATTATTCACACAATTACAGAGTGATTCATGATACAATATGAGACATTCTCAGAAGAAAGCAGCGATGAAAGAGAGGGATAGTTTATGGAAGCTACAATTGCCATAACAGAAGCAGAGCATAAAAAAACGAAACCGGATCCAGAGACACTCCAGTTCGGAAAAACGTTTACGGATCATATGTTTACGATGGAATATACTGAAGAGAAAGGGTGGATTTACCCGGAGATCAAACCGTATGCACCTGTGGACATTGACCCTGCAGCCATGGTTTTTCACTACAGCCAGAGCGTATTCGAAGGTTTGAAAGCTTATAAAGGCCCGGAAGGCGATATTATTTTATTCCGTCCAGAAGAAAACTTTAAACGAATGAACCGGTCCAACAGAAGACTGCGTATACCGCCTATTAATGAAGAACTTGTACTGGATTATCTGCGTCAGCTGCTTGAGCTTGAAAAAGACTGGATTCCCTCGGCAGAAGGGACTTCCCTTTATATACGGCCGTTTGTTATCGCAACCGAACCGAGTCTGCAGGTAGCTCCGGCACGCAGCTACAAATTTCTAATAATTCTCTCTCCTGTAGGTTCTTACTACCCGGAGGGAATCCATCCGGTAAGTATTATGGTGGAGGATCATTTTACCCGTGCAGCCCGCGGTGGAACCGGAACTGCTAAAACTGGAGGGAACTATTCCTCCGGCTATACTGCCCAGTCCAAAGCTTCCAGTGAAGGCCATGCCCAGGTTTTGTGGCTCGACGGGGTGGAAAAGAAATATATTGAAGAAGTCGGAAGCATGAATGTCTTTTTCAAGATTGACGGGGAAATTGTAACCCCGGAACTGAACGACAGCATTTTGGAAGGAATAACGAGAAAATCAGTTATTGAGCTGCTGGAATACTGGGATATACCGGTTGTGGAAAAACGTATTACGATGCAGGAAATTTTGAAGGCTTACGACGAAGGGCGCCTGGAAGAAGCTTTCGGTTCCGGAACCGCAGCGGTTATTTCGCCTATTGGAGAACTGCACTGGAAAGAGCACACTTTAATTGTTAATGGACGTGATACAGGAGAAACAACAAAATCCCTCTATCAGACGTTAACGAGCATCCAGACAGGGAAAGAGGATGACCCTTTTAACTGGACTACGAGAATTAAGCTGTAAATCAATCAGCCGAAATAATAAAAAAGCACCTTCAGGTCGATGCAGTATCTTCCTGAAGGTGTTTTTTCGTGAAGTTTCGATCAGCAGGGCTTTTATGACGTTTTGTTGAGCTTTCTTGTTCTGCGCTGATCGGTCTGGAACAGACCGGCAAGTTTTCGGCGTTTCCATCCGTTTTTTAATGCGAAGCGAATCACTTCGAGATCCTTCGTCGTGTAATCAGCAATCAGCGGGACCTCATACCTTTTATTAGTGGCAGGCATTTCGCCAGCGCTGAAAAGAACTTTTATGCCGAGATCCGCACGGACAGCCCCTGCCCACATTAAAGTCCGCATTTCAATATCACTGAACGTATCCAGGTCTGTGCGGAGAGCGGCTAGCATCTTTTCTATGTCAGTATACAATTCCGGGTAAACCGGCAGATCCAGAATATGCCCGCGGCTTTCCCAATATTCTACCTGAAAAGCTGCGTTTTCGCGGATCGTTTCCACATTAACAAGCTGAACGCCTCTCGAGTCGTCTTTTCTTATAAGTTTCTTTCTCAATTCAGCCACCTGATCAAGACTTACACTGAAAATTCTGGACTGTCGTTCCCGCCAGGTGGGGTGTTTGTCTGTATCCCACGGTTTCAATCTGGCAGAGGCGTCCAGAATCATGTAACGGCTGCCTCTATCCAAAAGTTCCTCAGAACCAAGGTTATCGTAAACTCCTCCATCTGTGAGGTGGAAGTTTTTATATTGTTTTTCTGTTTTATCGAATGGACGGTTTTTAAGGTCAAGATGCACCGGTTCAAACATAACCGGAAAGGCAGAAGAGGCAGCTACAGCTTCTGCAGTGGTCAGGCCGGAGACATTTAGACAGTCTCCGAGTACTTCGTCGCAGATTTTTGTTCTGCTGAACGAAATTCTTTTAAGTGTCTGCAGATTGGTAGCATTACAGATCCAGACCGGATATTCGGGAAGCTCTGTCAGCTTCATCCCGTAAAACAAATATTCATTGAGCATTTCAGGAAGCAGGCGGCTGTTACGGGCCCGCAGTAATTCGGCACGGAAGTTACCCAAATTCGGCCGGACAGCCCGCCGCAGCAATACGTTACGAAAATTACTCTTGCCAAAAGCTTTGAGTTTTTCCGTTACCCGGATATCAAAATCCGATACATCTTTAAAATCCCTGTCGGCAAGTTCCATCATGATCACTGCTGCTGTAATACTGCCCCCGGATACAGAACTGATCAATTTAATATTTTTATGAACACCAAGCTCCACAAGTCTGCGGTAAGCACCGAGACAAAAAAAGGCTGCCCGAAAACCACCACCTGAAAAAGATAATTTAAACTGTTCCATAATGCTCGCTCCTTTTTAAGTTTAGGAAGGGGGAGACAAAACAGCAGTATTAAACGCGGAAAATTTCCTGGAGGGAGGGGCAGGAAGAAAGGAGAGTCTGAGAAGGTCTGATTACTATTAATAAACCCGCATAATAGCCTTTTGAAACCAATCCGGGAATTATATTGTGTGGGAAATTATGAAAATGACACGGTGATTTATCTTTCCCGTTTTGAGGCAGCTTATTAAGGGAGGGCGTCAAAAGTGACCAATCGTTCCGCTGAAAATAAATTATGTGTTAGGATAGAAAAAAAGGAGGATACTATTTGAATTCGTTATGCATTGTTCCCTGCGGCAGAAAGAAAATTTGGGATGAGCACCCAGAATTAAAGGAGGTTCCGGCCGGCAACGCATATACCGGAACGCTCCATAGAAAAAGTCGCACTTATGCTGATGTGTTCTGCAGTGACGTACGCATCCTTTCAGCAAAACATGGATTTTTAGCACTTACGGATAAAGTGGGAGAAAATTATGACTTAAGTTTTCATTCCTCCAGGAAAAGCATTATATCTGTGCGGGAGCTCCGGCTTCAGGTGATAAGACAGAACTTACTGCAATATGACAGGATTACTGTGCTTACAGGGAAAAAATACCGGTCTTTTTTGGAAAAAGTTTTTCCAGGAGTAACGGTAAATTATCCGTTGATCCACTGCCGGGGGATAGGATATATTCTTCGGGATCTTCAATCTGCTGTAGATACACTTGCTCCGCTTCCAGAATATCTAGTAAAACATCCTCCGCTGCAGAAGAAAAACAGCTTTTGAATAAATTACGCAGGACGATATTTAGTTTACATAAAAATATTACGGTGGATAAGTGAAGGCTGGGAAAACATAATGTCTGCCGATTAATTAAAAAGGATGGATAGATATGAAACATTTTGTATTAATAGACGGTTTTAATCTTTTAAGCAGAGCCTATTTTGCCACGGCCTACGGAAAAGACCCGGAAAACCTTCCAAAAAATCAGAAGGGAAGATATATTAACGCCGCACGTGTCTTTTTTGCCAAGCTGAACCAGCTGGAAGAAAAGCTTGGAGCAACGAATATGACAGTGGCCTGGGACGGTAAAAGAAAAGATACACTCCGTAATCAGGAGTACGCTTTTTACAAAGCCCAGAGGCAGGATCTGCCCGAACCGCTGATTGACCAGTATCACCTCGCATCGGAAATACTGGAAGAACTGGGGATTCACCAGCTGCAGGTGGACGGGTATGAAGCAGATGATATCATTGGTACATTCAGCACTCATTTTACAGGCGGCCGGTCATATATATACAGTAATGACCGTGACCTGTTTCAACTGCTGTCTGAATCTACAGACCAGCTGTTTATGAAGAAAAAGCAGGAACATCACTTTACAGAAAAAGATTTCCGGCAGGAATACGGGATTGCACCTGCACAATGGATAGAAGTGAAAGCTCTGCTCGGCGATCCAAGTGATAACATTCCCGGATGCCCCGGTGTCGGCGAAAAATCTGCTCTCCCTCTGATCAAGCAGTACGGTTCCATTGAAGAGCTTTACAAAAAGCTTCCGGAACTGGATCCGCTGTTCAAGCGTTACAAAAAGAAACTTGAAGATGGTGAAGAATCAGTAAAGATAAGCAGAGAGCTTGTTACTATTGAAACGAATATCGAAGCTGTCCGCAGCATAGCTGAGAAAGATACAGAGCTTCCTGCTGCAGGTGGGCGCAGTCCGGAAATACTTGGAGAGTATGGTCTGATTAAGATATAGGCTGCATTGAAAATAACTCGTTTATGAAATGAACACAACGCTGCTGCACTCTCGGCGAGGCTTACCCGAGGGCTTGTTCCCGACTAATTTTGGCGGGAGAAAAGTTCGCCAAAATTGGAGTCCCGAACCGCGCTGATCCTCCGGGTGTCCCCGCCTTCGTTACAAAGCGTTGGATATTTTCATTTTTTTATGGTGCAGTTTTAACGCATCAATGTCTCTGTTAAAGCTACGTACTGATATCCAGGTCTGCGGCTCTTTTCAACTGCCGCGGAGAAGGCTCTCAGCTTTCCGGATGGAAGAGATGGAAAAACGAAGCGTGAACTGGTGGACGCCAGTAATATAAGGAGATCTGCAGCAATCAGCAATGAATTTGTCTCTTGCGTGAAATTAGAGAAAAAAGGTATATATTCCAATAAATCCAAATTAAATTAACAGATTACATCTATTCAAGGCTGTTCTACCGGCTTTTTCAATAGAAGAATCCGCTGAGACTAACCAGCTGAAAAACGTTTCCCTTTCCTTACTAAGAACTATGAATTTCTATACAGCTAAAATATAAGGGGGCTGCATTATGAAAATCGTTTCCATTTGTCCGAGCAACACTGAACTGCTGGCTTATGCCGGGTTGATTGACTCCGTAGCAGGAGTGGACGATTTTTCCGACTGGCCTGAGAGTATTCAGCACCTGCCGCGGCTCGGGCCGGACCTGGACATCAACATGAATAAACTTGAGGATTTAAAACCGGATCTCGTGTACGCTTCCTTAAGCGTTCCTGGAATGGAAAAAAACATCGAACAGCTGAAAGAAAGAAACATTCCATACACCATTGTGGAAAACCCGGAAACTTTATCTGATATCGGAAATATTCTCGAAAATATGTGCCGGGAGGCGGGAAATCCGGAAAAAGGCAGGGAGCTAAAGGAAGCTTTTCTTCTTTTTATTGCTAAGTACCGCAGACTTTCCAGCCAGGTAGAATATAAAAAACGAATCTACTGGGAATGGTGGCCAAAGCCGATCTTTACCCCCGGGAAAAAGAACTGGCTCACAGAAATGGGAGAACTCGCTGGAGCTGTAAATATCTTTAGCGACGTTGACCAGGCAAGCGTACAGACCACGTGGGAAGAAGTGCTGAATAGAAATCCTGAATATATTCTGGCAGCCTGGGTCGGCGTAAGGAAAAATAAAGTGAATCCAAAAGTAATAAGAAAAAGGCCGGGCTGGTCAGAAATGAAAGCCGTCAGAGAAGATCAGATTCATATTCTCGAAGAACCGTATTACTGCAGGCCGTCTCCGAGGCTTCTTATCGGACTCGCAGAAGCTGCTTATCTGCTTCATCCGGATATCTTTCCTGAACCTGACGGGAAGGAAGACAGGATATTAAATATTTAATCCAAAAAGCGTGCCGCTTCTTCCTTTGAAGGAATACGGCATGCTTCTTTTTTGCCGAAAACACGGTAGCGGCTGCGTGCAGCTGTTCTATAGAGCATGTCTCTTACAGGCCTCGGGATGATATAAAAGGCCTGTAAAAGCTTCATAGGGCCGCTGAGTTTCCCGCAAATTTGCAGCGCAGCCTCAGACTCTGTAAATACCTGTCCATCAGAACGTATAAAGACGACGCTGTCGAGAGCTTGAGGAACCTGAAAAGCTTCACGCAGTTCCGTTCCTTTACGGCTCTGCAGGGAGGCAAAAGTAAAATGAGCCTCCGGGTCTCTTTTTATTATGAATTGCACACTCCAGTCACAAAAATTACAGATACCATCAAATAAAACAATATGTTTCACAATAAAAGCACCTCCTGCTTGTCTTTACCTGAAGAAGTGAAAAACAAAACCGAAAGAGAAACAACAATACTAAGGACTCATTTAGTATTGTCAGGAAAATTTGATTACTTCTTATTTTATTATTATAATACTAAATGAGAGATTTGTATTATTAGGGAGGGTAAGCCATGAGCAGGATCAGGAAGGCAGATAAAGGCGTTTTTCTTTCAGAAAAAGAATACAGCCGTCTTGAAAATAAACTGGGTAAAGATGAAATCGAAGCCAGGATTACGAGACTGGCTCAATTGAAAAAAACAGGCAGAAGACCTGAAAAATTAAAATCTAACTTTCAGGCACTGCTGGCGATGGGACCGAGACCGATAGAACCTCTGAAAAGCGCTGATCAAATTAAATCAATGAAAAATATACTCTATGATACACCGAGAGATTTATTATTATTTGATTTTGGAATAAATACAGGCTTAGCTTTAGGGGAGATGCTTCAATTAACAGCAGGTGATGTCAGAGGAAAAAAAGAGCTTTTTACAAAGAAAAACGGAACGAGGGTACCGCTCAATAAATCTCTTCGAAACAGAATATTTACGTATACAGCTTCAATGGAAGATGAGGAATATTTATTTTCCTCCAGTAAAACAAAAAAACCGCTTCAGAGGGACCGGGCGAATAAAATACTTAAATCTGCTGCGGAACAGGCCGGCCTGCAGAAAGTTGGTGCCCATACGCTGCGTAAAACTTTTGGGTATCACTTTTATAAAAAATACGGAGACGCTTCCTTTCTTCAGCAGCTTTTTAATCATTCCTCGCACAGCGTGACACTTAAATATATAGGTGTGCTCGAGGAGGAAACGGACTCAGCGATGGAAGAATTCAGTTTATGAAGAATAAAAAAGGTCAGTCCGGTATAATTATTAAGCTGCCTTGTAAACAGCTCGTTTATGAGAGGACATAACGCTGCTGCACTCCCGGTGACGCTTGCCCGAGGGCTTGTTCCCGGCTGATTTTGACGGTAGAAAAGGCCACCAAAATTAATTCCCGAACGGCGCTGATCCTCCGGGTGTCCCCGCCTTCTTTACACAGCGTTGGATGGTTTCATTTTTTTATAGTGCCGTTTTTAACTGCATCAATGTCTCTGTTAAAGTTTAGGCTCTTACGTAAACTTGGGGAATATAAGCATCTCATTCCATAAAACCATATTAACCAAATAAATTCCATTTAATAAAAGCCGGTCTACCGACATTTCATCAAATGAACCTGCGTAGACAGACCAGCAGAAAAGCACAGGCCTAAAAACCAAGGCCAGGGTTGATAAATGTAGAAAACTTCGCTTCAGCTCTGCTGTGGAGGAGATCGCCGGCTGACAGCTGCCTCCTGTGGGATCTATCAATCGGACCGGTTTCCGCTTCAATTTTTCTACCATGAAAGAAAGATACGTCCTTCTGCTTTTTTTATGAACAATATTCGACATAGAGTAAAAAAAAGCAGGCACTCCAATAACAACACGGAACTATAACAGAGACATTTATGCCACATCCTTGCACCATAATAGATGAAAAGGCCCTTTTATCGTAATGTAACCTCCACCCAAGCAGGAAGAACGAAGCCTGTGTGGACGGAAGATCCTGCTCTGTCTTTTTTACCGTAAGCTGTAGTGGACATGGGGGGCTCCTGAGTGATCAAGGCCGGGCGGAAGAAATCAGCTGAAGCCGGCCCTCCCTTAGTTATCTGCTTTATTTTCAAGGTAGCCAATTACTAAAGAAGATTTCATACAAAAAAACGCCGGGAGAGAAATCTCCGGCGGCGTTTTTTTGTATGATTAATTTTTAGCTGACAGCTTGCGGCGCTTTTCTTCACGTTCGCGCATGCTTTTATCAAGAATTTTTTTACGGAGTCGAATGGATTCCGGTGTTACTTCACAATATTCATCGTCATTAAGATACTCGAGCGCTTCTTCCAGCGTCAGAACACGCGGGCGCTTCATAGTAACTGTCTGCTCTTTTGTTGCAGAGCGGATGTTGGTCTGAGCTTTCATTTTTGTAATGTTGACGGTGAGATCATTATCGCGGTTATGCTCTCCGACAATCATTCCTTCATATATATCGGTGCCCGGCTCTACAAAGAGCGTACCGCGGTCTTCCACCTGAAGCATACCGTATCCAGTAGCCTTGGCGGTTTCCATAGACACGAGAACACCCTGTCGTCGGCCTCCGACGTGACCCTGGGCTCTTGGGCGGTAGCTGTCGAAGGAATGGTTTAGTATGCCGTAGCCTTTTGTCTGGGACATAAATTCTGTCGTATAACCGATCAGTCCGCGGGAAGGGACGAGGAACTCAAGTCGTACCTGTCCATCGCCTTTGTTAATCATGTTCATCATCTCGCCTTTACGGTCCCCGAGTGATTCCATAACAGAGCCGGTGTACTCCTCGGGTACATCCACCTGTACGCTTTCAAAAGGTTCACACTGCACGCCGTCAACTTCCTTGATGATTACTTCAGGCTTGGAAACTTGAAGCTCAAATCCTTCACGGCGGAGGTTTTCAATCAGAATGGAAAGGTGGAGCTCCCCGCGTCCGGAAACAGTCCACGCGTCCGGTGAAGAAGTCGGTTCCACGCGCAGACTGACGTCTGTTTCCACCTGCGTCAGCAGGCGCGCTTCAATTTTCCGGCTTGTCACGTGATCGCCTTCGCGTCCTGCAAACGGGCTGTTATTAACGAGAAAAGTCATCTGCAGCGTCGGTTCATCAATACGCACGTGCTCCATCGGCTCCGCGTGATCCGGAGGGCAGACAGTATCTCCGACCATGATGTCTTCCACGCCGGAAAGGGCAATCAGATCTCCGGCTTTCGCTTCGCTTATTTCTTCTTTTTTCAGTCCGAAAAAGCCGAACATTTTCGTGATGCGGAAGCTTTTTTCGGTACCGTCTCTTTTAAGAAGCACCGCCTGGTCGCCTTTTTTAACTGTGCCACGGAAAACCCGTCCGACTCCTATGCGGCCCAGGTAGTCGTTGTAATCAAGCATTGTTACCTGAAACTGGAACGGTTCCGTGGAGTTGTCTTCCGGAGCAGGGACGTTATCCACTACGGTTTTGAAGACAACCGACATATTGTCATCCTGAACGTCGTCTTTCAGACTTGCTGTTCCGTTGACTGCAGACGTATAAACAACCGGGAAATCCAGCTGATCTTCATCTGCGTCAAGCTCTATAAAGAGATCGAGCACCTCATCCACTACTTCGGAAGGACGGGCCATCGGGCGGTCGATTTTATTAACAACAACAACTGGAGTAAGTTTCTGCTCCAGAGCTTTTTTCAATACGAAACGCGTCTGCGGCATACAGCCTTCAAAAGCATCAACGACAAGTAGGACGCCATCGACCATTTTCAGAATACGCTCAACCTCGCCGCCGAAATCCGCGTGGCCGGGAGTATCGAGAATGTTGATCCGCTTGTCTTCATATTTTACAGCTGTATTTTTTGCGAGGATCGTGATACCGCGTTCTTTTTCAATATCATTATTGTCCATCGCGCGCTCTGCTACTTGTTCATGTTCGCTGAAAGTTCCTGACTGTTTTAGCAGTTCATCAACCAGCGTTGTTTTACCGTGGTCTACGTGGGCAATAATGGCAATGTTTCTTACATCGTTTCGTACGCTCATTCGTTAAAACGCTCCTGTCTTCTATGGGATTACATCTTATCCATTATAGCACAAAAGACAAGATCCTGCACGATTTTTAATGTTTTTCGTGAAGGGGGAGGTCTCCTTTCGTCTGGCCGGTCCCTTGAACAAGGTATTTGGTAGTCGTCAAAGCAGGGAGTCCCATAGCTCCCCGGGCGTGCAGTTTCTGCGTGCTGATACCGACTTCGGCACCGAATCCGAATTCAAAACCGTCAGTAAACCGGGTCGAAGCATTGTGATACAGCGTACTCGCATCCACCTGATTATAAAAAGTTTCTACAACTTCCGGTGTTTCTGTTAAGACAGCCTCGGAATGCTTTGTACCGTGTTTTTGAATGTGGGAAACTGCTTCCTGGACACCAGACACAATTTTCACGGCTGCAGTCAGGGATAAAAACTCCGTATCCCAGTCATCTTCATCTGCAGTTTCAATCCGGCTGTCCAGAGAACGTGAGGAGGCATCTCCTTTCAATGTAACACCGTGTGAAAGAAGGTCGTCAGTGAGTAAAGTAAGGTGGCTCTGTGCCCAATTTTCATGAATTAGAAAAGTTTCGCATGCGTTGCAGACGGAAGGTCTCTGCACTTTGGCGTCGACAGCAATTCTCCGTGCGAGCTTTTCATCCGCACTTTCGTCGATATAAATATGACAGTTTCCGGCACCCGTTTCAATAACAGGGACTTCCGATTCACGAACGACAGTGTCAATAAGTGCTTTTCCACCGCGCGGAATAATGACGTCAACATACTCTCTGGCGGTGAATAGTGATTTAGTAAGAGTGCGGTCAGTGTTTTCGATAAGCTGGACACTTTCAGGCGGGAAACCCGACGTCTTTAAAGCTTCCTGAATGACAGAGGTAATCGCCTTGTTGGAGTGTATTGTAGAAGAACTCCCGCGCAGCAGTACGGTATTTCCGGTTTTAAGGGCGAGAGAAGAAATATCAACGGTAACGTTTGGTCGCGCTTCGTAAATAACGCCTATTACTCCAATCGGCACCCGGACCTGTTTAATGTGAAGCCCGTTAGGACGGTCTTCTTCCCATAGTACCTCTCCTGTTGGATCAGGAAGGGAGGCCACGTCGCGTACTGCCTCTGTAATTGCTTTAAGCCGGTGCTCATCCAAACGTAGCCGGTCGATCAGCGCGTTGGATACTTTGTTTTCTTCTGCTTTTTTCACGTCTCTGCTGTTTTCCTGGAGAATATAAGACGTATTCTTATCCAGAGTATCTGCGATTGTCAGAAGGGCAGCTGATCGGTCCTCCTGAGTAAATTTTGCGAGAGTGGAGGAAATGGATTTAGCTTTCTGAGCTTTCGATAATACTTCATTCTGCATAGTTATCTTCCTTTCTCGTATAGCGATGGTTTAACGTGACCCAGAAATCCCGATGGATAACAAGTGGGGAGGAACCGCTGGAGGAAGAATGTTCATGCAGCTCCCGGGCCTCCGCGGCAGCCTTTCCTTTTCCGAGGAGTTCCCCGTGCTCGTCAAAAACATCCAGTACGTCCCCCTTTTTAAATGCACCTTCCACGGAAACGACTCCAACGAGCAGAAGGCTTTTTCCTTGATGAAGAAGGGCTTCAGCGGCCCCCGCATCCACTTTCAGAGCTCCCCGGGGGGAAGCGTGATAAGCAATCCACTGCCTGCTTGTACGCATCTGTTTTTCATCTGCCGGCAGAATATACGTTCCTTTTCCTTTGTAGGAAGCAATATCCTGAAATGGTTCTGTTTCTTTAAAGGTACTGATGTAAACAGCAGTACCCATCTGCTGGGCAGCTGTGGCAGCGAGAAGTTTGGCATGCATGCCCCCGGTTCCGACAGTAGAGGAGGAAACACCGGCACGGCCGAGCAGGTCGTGATCGATCGTATAAATTTTTTCGTATTTTTCTGCTTCCGGGTTTTGAAAAGGATTGTCATTGTAAATTCCGTCGATATCCGTCATTAACAGCAGCATGTCGGCATGCACGACTCCGCTGAGGAGGGCAGAGAGCATATCATTATCTCCGAAAGTTAGTTCGTCGACTGCTGTGGAATCATTTTCGTTAATAATGGGAAGGACTCCTCTTTTCAGCAGTTCAGTAAGGGATTCAAATATATTTTGATAATTTTCCGGATTTCGGAAATCGTGTCTTGTCAAAAGCATCTGAGCAGGAGTTATCCCGTACTGCTGGAGCGAAAAGCGGTACTGCTGCATTAAAAGGCTCTGTCCTACTGCAGCAGCGGCCTGTTTGGAACGTACTGTCTGCGGCTTGGATGGATAGCCGATTTCACGAAACCCGGCAGCTACAGAGCCTGAAGAAACGACAATCAGTTCGTGACCGGCTTTTTTAACGGATGCGAAAGCATCGCAGAATTTTGCCAGTTTCAACGGGGAGAGGGTGCCATCCCGGTCCGTGAGGGAGCTGCTGCCGATTTTTACTACTAAGCGTTTTTTTGACATGTCCATTCTTCCTTTCCTGAAACAAATAAAAAGCTCTCCATCCTTTAAATAAAGGACGAAGAGCAGGAGCTCGCCGCGGTACCACCTTAATTGACTGATAAACAGTCCGCTTCAAAATCACTTTTAACGGAGTGTGCCGTCCGCTCATACTGGAAGCAGGTTCGCCCCTTCGCATGACTGCACCGGTTTTCAGCCTGAGGACCGGTGCTCTCTGTAGATGGAGGGGGGGCTACTAATCTTCCGGCGGATTTTCTTCTATTATTGTGCGGAATAAACCTTATGTCAACATCATAGATAAAAATCACTAAATTTTCAATTAGTTTTTATACAGGATAAAATGTTTTAAGATGGAGCTTAAACGGAGCCGTTATTCATAAAATCTTTTTTTAGTTGATCAGGGCCTGTAAAGGAGCGGGAATCCTTCCACCGCGACGGATGAACTTTTCTGGGGAGCGCGGGTTGAGACTGATAACAGGTGCTCTTCCGAGAAGACCTCCGAATTCCGCCATATCCCCTTCTTTCATTCCCGGCACCGGAATAACCCGGACGGCTGTTGTTTTTTTATTAATCATCCCAATAGCCATTTCATCCGCAATCAGACCGGAAATACCGGAAGCATCAGCGTCACCGTTCAATGCAATCATATCCAGTCCGACAGAGCAGACGCATGTCATTGCTTCAAGCTTGGAAAGGCTCAGAGAGCCATCCTCGATACCTTTAATCATACCGTTGTCCTCAGACACAGGAATAAAGGCTCCGGAAAGTCCGCCGACATAGGAACTTGCCATAGCCCCACCCTTTTTCACGGCATCATTCATCATTGCAAGAGCTGCAATCGTCCCGTGGGTGCCGACCTGTTCGAGTCCGATTTCTTCCAGAATTTCAGCTACTGAATCATTCATGGCATTGGTAGGTGCGAGGGAAAGATCCATTATGCCAAATTCAATGCCGAGACGCGAAGCAACTTCCCGGCCGATCAGTTCACCGGCCCGGGTAATTTTAAAAGCTGTTCTTTTAATAACTTCGGAAACTTCTCCGAGATCTGCCTCGGGGTAACGTTTTAAAGCGTTTAGAACTACTCCCGGTCCGCTTACACCGACGTTCAGTACGACTTCCTGCTCGCCCGTCCCGTGAAACGCCCCGGCCATAAATGGATTATCTTCTGCAGGGTTGCAGAAAACAACGAATTTGGCACAGGCGATGCCATTGTTGTCAGCTGTTCTGTCGGATGCTTCTTTAATAACTTCGCCCAGTTTTTTAACCCCGTCCATGTTAATGCCAGTTTTTGTTGTTGCAACTGATACGGAGCCGCACACTCTCGACGTTTCGCTGAGTGCCCTCGGCAGGGCATCGAGAAGTATTTCATCCCCACGGGCAGCTCCTTTGTGGATAAGCGCAGAAAAACCTCCAATGAAATCTATACCCGTCGCTGCCGCTGCTTTGTCGAGTGTTTTCGCAAGTTCCACAGCATCTTCCACTGTGGAAGTGCCGAGCAGTTCGGCAGCGGGCGTAATAGAGATGCGCTTATTGACAATCGGTATGCCGTACTCCTCTGATATTATTTCAGCTTCCTCTACGAGCGAGCCTGCGTGGGAAAGAATTTTCTCGTAAACGAGCTTTCTCATAACAGCAGGGTTCTGGTCCATACAGTCCTTTAAGCTGATTCCCATTGTGACAGTCCGGATATCCAGCTTTTCCATCTGGATCATGCGGATCGTTTCCTGAATTTCCTGAAATGCTAAACTCAAGGCTGTTCCTCCTAAATACGGTGCATCGTCTGGAAGAGGTCCTCCCGCTGCACGTCTATTTTTAAATGCATCCTGTTTCTGATTTCTTCAAGGTCAAGCTGAAGTTGTTCCATTTTCTCTGGATCTTTTATTTCTACAAGCATCATCATCGTAAAAAAATCCTGCAGAATAGTCTGGGAAATATCGAGTATATTTATATCATTGTCTGCAAGAACAGTGGTAACACCGGCGATAATACCTACCTGATCTTTCCCTACGACGCTGATGACTGCTTTTTTCTCTTTCATCTTTCCACCTGCTTTCCTTAAAATAAAATGACTGCCTTACAGCGGCATAAAAAAAAGGACTGGTCCTGAAACCATTCCCGAGCACAAGTGAAAAATAAATCTTTAGATTATTTTCTCCTGTCCGTGTGCCTGAGATTGTGAACCCTTCGGCGCTGCATTACTGCAGTCTCTCCAGAAGCTGCTCCTGCGGTAGTGACCCCACCACTTTCATCGCAACGATTCAGTTGTAAGTTAAAAGCTATCAGCTTTTTCGGGAAGCGTCAAGCGGGGAATGGTAAAGGGGAGGCAGTTTCTGATATATTGTTAGAAACAGAGATGCCGCAGAGGATGATCGTGTTGTTTAACCGTATGATAACTGTGTTAATTACGATAATATTATGTCTGGTGGGAGCTTTTATGTACACGTACTTTTCCATGGAGCCGGCGGAAGAAACGACGTGGGAGTATCACACTTCCCCGGAGGAGGCAGGCTTTAATCCAGAGGCGCTGGATCAGGCAAGAACTTATTACGAGTCACTTAATTCAACCGCAGCAATGGTAGTTTCAGAGGGGAAGGTTCTTTTTTCATGGGGGGATGTAACAAAAAATACGAATGCCCATTCCGTGCGAAAAAGCTTTTTGTCAGCCCTCTACGGTATTGAAATGGAGAAAGGATCTTTTCGTCCTGAGGAAACACTTTATGATTATGATATTAATGACCAGCCGCCGCTTACATCTGTGGAGCGGCGTGCCTCCCTGTCAAACCTTATGACTTCATCATCGGGTGTCTACCTGCCTGCAGGAGAGGAATCCTGGGGGATGAGACTGGCCCGGCCGGCGCGGGGCGACTATGCACCAGGGGAAATGTTCTATTACAACAACTGGGATTTTAACGTACTTGGTACTATTTATAATAGTGAAACAGAAGATGATCTGTTTGAGCATTTTCAAAAACGAATAGCCGAGCCGCTTGGTATGGAGGATTTTGACATTGGTAATACGACGTATAAATATGAAAACCGGCGTTCCAGACACCCTTCCTATTTGTTTCGCATTTCGGCCAGAGATATGGCACGTTTTGGCCAATTGTATCTTCAGAAAGGGGTGTGGGATAACGAGCAGATTGTCCCGGAGGAGTGGGTGGAAGAAAGCACTTCCCCCAAAATGGAAGTGCCGGGTAATACGATTTTTGACTACGGCTATTTATGGTGGACAGCTACAGAGTCCCCGTATGCGGATCTGAAAATGTACTCTGCTGTGGGGCGCTACGGTCAGTCGATAGATATAATTCCCGAGCTGGACCTCGTTTTTGTACACCGGGTGGACTCAAACCGGCTGGCATTTCAGTTTACAAGAAGTGCGGTCAACGATCTGCAGCGGCTTCAGCTGCTTCAGTTTGTAATTGACTCCAAAATAAGAGAAGATTAAAAAACCGGCCCGGAGCCGCTAAGCGCGATCCGGGGCCGGTTTTTTCGGGGGTTTATAAGGTGCACCAATCTGCCCGATGACCATGTAACCGTATTTCCAGCGGTTAACAAGCAGTATTGTTACGATAGAAGCGGTCAAACTAAAGACGAAGAGGATAATAATATATCCGAAGCCGATCGGCAGCGGGTTCATCTGGAAAAAGAAATCGAACAGAAAAATATAAAAGTAATGCAGCAGGAAAATCCCGAAAGAAAAACGGCTGATATATTCTAAAAAAGCAGGCAGCTTTTTCATCTCTGCAGTAATATAAAACAGGAAAAAACTGCACATCACTGTGTGTATCATTATGTCTGTTCTTTTCGAGCTGTGTACCTGCAGGATGCCGGAGTGATAAAAATACAAAAGCATAATGCTCGTAATGACCGGGCCGAGAATAAACAAGTAGCGCCACTGGACAATAAAACGGGAGAATTTTTCATAGTATGTTCCTGCATAATAGCCCACGGAAAAATAAAAAACCCAACCGAACATGGGAACCCAGTAAAAGCGGTCCCATATGTAAGAGCCTGCCGGAAAGTTTTCAGGAGGGGAAGTGAAATTAAAAAATCCGAGGTACCCGGCATTAATTATAAACGTAATGGAAAGCACGACCCATGGTTTCCATTGCTTCAGCTTCCGATGAAATAAGAAATGAAACAGGTAGAACTGGAATATGATCAGAATAAAATAACCGTGATAATCCCCTGCGAGAACATTCATAGCCATTTTAGTGAATCCGCTCTGCAGCCCTTCAGCAAAAAACGGGAGAGCATAAAAAATACCCATACATAAGAACGGAACTAAAATAAACCGCATTCTTTTAGTTAAAAAATGAGAAGGGAGTTCCCGGTTCCGATAGGAATATGCGATCAGAAATTCAGAAATAAAGATAAACATCGGGGTTCCGTAGTATAGTATCATCTGTATGGAATCAAAAAACAGGGCGTAAATTTCACCCATTTCCCGTATAGTCATTGTTTCAATACCGATATGTATGCTGTGCAGGAGTACGATGCTGAGACAGCCGATGCTTCTCAGCATAAATATTTCCTTGATCAATCCGGGACCTCCTTTCTAAAGATGCTGCTGCAGGTGGATGCTGCATTTTCTCACGGCTGGCGTGCCGCAACACCTAACATACCATAAAAATTATTTGCGATATAGAGTGCTGCGGAATTTCAAAATGCCGCAGTAAAGGAAAGAGAGGGAAACTATAGTGAATAAAACGTTTACATACCTGCTGTTACTTCTTGTCATGTTTATATGGGGGCTGAATGTTGTAGCGGTCAAGTTTCTCGTCGAGCACATGGAGCCGGTACAGATGCAGGGGATGAGAATAGGAGTGGCAGGTATTGCTGCAATGGCGGCGGTACTTTTATTAAAAGAAACAAGCCGCCTGTCCCGGCGGGAGTGGAAAATCATTGTTTTGGCTGCTTTGTTCGGCCAGGTAGGGCACCACGCTTTTCTTGCAGTCGGACTGACAGAAACTACTGCGGCAAATGGTTCTCTTATACTCGGTCTTATTCCGTTAACAACCGCCCTGATGGCAGTTATTTTTCTCGGGGATCCATTGACGAGGTGGCGGTTCACCGGAATTATACTCGGCTTTCTCGGGATTGTTTTCATTATACTGAATCCGGAGGAAGGAGTTTCCTCTGCATCCAGAGGGGATTTATTTGTTTTTTTATCTATGCTTTTTCAGGCAGTTTCATTTATATTGATTAAACAGGCTTCTGTTACTGTGTCCCCGCGCTGGCTGACAGCGCTTATGCTGCTTATCGGATCAGTCAGCCTTTTGATTATAAGCTTTTATATCGAACCGCAATTTGCAGGATTCACCGGATACAGCGTACTCGTACTGAGTGTGTTTTTCGGTTCAGCGATTCTCGCCACCGGAATGGGACACCTGCTTTTTAATGCTGCCATTCAAAAAATTGGTCCGGGACAAAGTGCCCTTTTTAATAACTTTGTACCATTTTTTGCGCTTCTCGGGTCATATTTCCTTCTCGGGGAAACAATCTACAGCAGTCAGATTATCGGTTTTTTCTTTATTGTGTCCGGGGTGCTTCTCGGTACAGGGTATGTGGAACAGATGATTTTGAAGAAAAAGTACAGCTGATTCAGCGACCGTTGAATATTCAATTTATACTTGGAAGAAGCTTTTTTCTATCGTAAAAAAGCTTCTTTTTTTCGTGGTAAAAAGCGAGATTTTAAGCGAAAATCTTTATATTTAAGGTGATTTATAAGTCCATTGTACGGAAAATAGTCCGTTAAATTTTCTGACAAATTCGTTGTGCCAGAAATTTCCGCCGGTATACTAAGGTTCATAGCTGCTGGTACATTTGCTGACAGCCATAACAAAAAAAGGGGGAATAAAAACATGGAAGACATGTTTTTACTGAACAACGTCTGGGTCATTGTAGCTTTTATTCTAGTACTGCTTATGCAGGGAGGGTTTATTCTTCTTGAAGCAGGGTCTACCCGGATGAAAAATGCCGGACACATTGCCGGGAAAACAATTTTCACGGTAGGGATAGCTTCCCTTGTGTTCTGGGCTGTCGGGTACGGATTTATATACGGGGAAGGTAATCTCTTTATCGGCTTATCGGACTTTTTCTATGGGGATTTCACTTCTGCAGTAGACGGGCTCGCCGGATCAGTCGACTTTATTTTCCAGCTGGCATTTGCAGCAATTGCACTGACTATTGCTTTCGGCGGGTTTGCTGAAAGAGCGAAATTATCTGTTTATATTATTTTTGCTGTTGCATTTTCTGCTGTTATCTATCCGGTAGTAGCACACTGGATCTGGGGGGACGGCTGGCTCGCCGGACTCGGTAAACAGGATTTTGCCGGTTCTACTGTTGTCCACCTCACTGGTGCGATGGCAGCACTGGCTGCAACTATTATATTAAAACCGAGAATTGGAAAGTTTAATAAGGACGGTACTTCGAATGATCTAGCGGGACATAACCAGGTTTATACAGCTCTTGGTGTACTGATTCTCTGGGTGGGCTGGTTTGGATTTAACGGTGGTTCTACACTTGGAGCAGAAGGGGCATTTTTCGGTTACGTAGCCCTGACAACACAGCTTGCTGCAGCGGCAGGTGCTGTATCAGCTATGGTGGTAGTATCGGCTGTTACCGGAAAAAATGATATTCCTACTATGCTGAACGGTGCGCTGGCCGGTCTCGTTGCTATTACAGCTTCAACAGCTTTTGTAGCTCCCTGGGCCGCAGTAGTGATCGGGGCGGCAGCCGGACTGATTGTTCATTTCAGTATGGTATTTTTCCAGAAGCAGCGCATAGATGATCCGATTTTTGCTTTGTCGGTCCACGGGGTGGCCGGTATCTGGGGCACCCTTTCGACAGGTTTTTTTGCTACACCGGCACTGGCCGAAATGAACGGGGGTCTTCCTGGATTATTCTACGGTGGAGGTGTTACACAGCTCGGTGTTCAGTTTACAGGGGTTGCGGTTTCCGCTCTTTACGCCTTTGCAGTATCGTTTGTCATTCTTAAAGTGCTGGATAAAGTACTTGGAGGCATCAGAGTATCGGAGGAAGAAGAACTTATTGGGCTGGATATGAGTGAACACGGAAGCTATGGCTATCCGGAGAACCTTGCGGAAAAAACAGCATCAAGAGAGAAGCACGGCGCATGATAACAGCCGAAAAAAATATAAAGGAGGATTTCCAGACAGTCCGGGAGTTAAATGAGAGGCACGACGAAGTAATGCGCAGTGTAGTAAAAGCTGCCACAGTCAGTATGGAAAGCGGGTATGGGCTTCTGCCCGCCCGCTTTTCTTTTCTTCTTATGGGTAGTGCCGGGCGGAGGGAGCAGAGCGTTCTCAGTGATCAGGATCATGCGCTTCTGCACGAGGGGACGGAGAAAGATGCAAAGTATTTTCTTGAGCTTGGCCGGAGGATTACAGATGGCCTTACGGACAAAGGATACAGCCTGTGTGAGGGACGTGTCATGGCTTCGGAACCGAGGTGGTGCAGAACAGTGGACAGCATGAAGGAGCAGGTGATTGACTGGGTCAGGGAAGGGACGTGGGAAGGAGTACGTCATGCTCTTATTTTATTTGATGCCCGTCCGCTTACTGGAAGTGGTCAGGGGATCCGTGAAATCAAAGAGGCTTTATTCCAGCTGCTTTGTGAAGAACCCGAAACAAGGGAACGAATTCTTTCCAACACTTCTTTCCGGATGCGCAGAAAAAATATTTTTGGTCAGATTCTTACTGATCAGCACGGGTATTTCGACTTTAAAGAGACGGTGCTTTTCCCTTACGTAAACAGTGCGAGAACAGGAGCGGTCATGGAGAAAATTACTGCTGTCAGTACGCTGGAGCGCATGGAGGAGCTCGGGTATACATTCCCCTATATGCAGCCTGCCGCTCCTTCTTTTCGAGACGCTCTGGCATTCCGTCATGAGAAATGCAGAACGAAAGAATTTTACGAAGGTGTTCATCTCGTTCACGCCCCGTCGCTGGACCGCAAAGAGAAACGAAAGGTCAAGGAGTGGATGAATGAAGGGAGACGGCTGATGGAAAACATCCATTCTTATTATGAACATCTGGAAAGGAAGAGACGGCAATGAGAATGATCGATCTATGGAAACAGCAGCTTGGGGGAAGCACCTACCCGGCAAAAGGAAGGAGAGATGCTGAAGCGATCGCCTATGCAAGAAGGCTTCAGCGTGACCGGAAACAGATGGAGCATCTTACCCTTCCTCTCACGGATCTTCCGGTTGCAGCTTTCGATTTGGAAACTACAGGTTTTTCTCCTGGAAAAGGAGACATAATTTTATCCATTGGAGCTGTGACTATTAACCGTGGTAAAACAGAAGAGTTTTATTCCTTAATTTATTCCGATAAAACTCCCCCCGAACATATTACGGAACTGACAGGGATAACCGGAGAACAGCTGAAGGAGGCACCTTCCGCAGAACACGTAGTGAAGGACTTTTTATATTTTATCGAAGGCCGCACGCTGGCGGCACACCATGCCTCTCATGAACGCCGTTTTATGGAAAAGATTCTGTGGGATCTGTTCCGGATGAAATTCAATTACCGTCTTCTTGATACATCCTATATGGCAGCTCTTTTGTCCCCCGATAAACCGCTGTATACGCTGGAGGAATGCTGTGGACACTTTAACATTCCGCTGGCAGAAAGACATCATGCACTGGAAGATGCGAAAGCTGCAGCGGAATTATGGAAAACGTGCACTGAAAAATTTGAGGAGGAAAATTGTCTTTCATTGAAAGATGTGTATACGAAGCTTGCCCAGAAAAGACACGGAACCCTTTATTAAGGGGTCTGTGTCTTTTTTTTCAGTAGTATATATAGAAATAATTGGATGAGGATTCTTTTGTTAATCAAATAAGAGCGCTTACAATATAGAATGTTGATTATCCGCTGTTTTCAGGCCGTGCAACCTGTGTTACTATTAGTCATAATATTCGAAATAAGAGGAGATTTTGCAGATGGAAGAGACAACAAAGCAAGGAGTTCAGGTAAAAGACATTCTGCTTGCCCACCAGGCTTTGAAAGATGTCGTCGTTAAAACACCGCTTCAGAAGGATGCCATCTTGTCAGAAAAGTATGGAGCGGACGTTTATTTGAAGCGGGAGGATCTTCAAGTGGTGCGTTCATTCAAGCTTCGAGGGGCATACAATCTGATGCAGGGACTTTCCGAACAGGATCTCCAGAAAGGTGTTGTATGTGCTAGTGCCGGTAATCATGCTCAGGGAGTCGCCTATTCCTGCAAAGCACTCGGCGTCCGTGGAAGAATATACATGCCTTCGACGACTCCCCGTCAAAAAGTGTCCCGGGTGGAGTTTTTCGGAGAGCCTTTTGTAGAAGTTGTTTTAACAGGTGATACTTTTGATGATGCGTTCCATGAAGCAATGGCACTCTGTAATGAGGAAGGAATGACATTCATTCACCCGTTCGACGATGTCCGGACGATCGCCGGGCAGGGGACCGTAGGAATGGAAATACTGGAGGACATTGACGTACCGGTATCCCACGTCTTTATGAGTATCGGAGGCGGCGGCCTCATCTCCGGGGTCGGTTCCTATTTTAAAGAAATTTCTCCCTCGACAAAAATGATTGGAGTAGAACCGGCAGGAGCTCCCGGAATGAAGACTTCTTTCGATCACGGGGAAGTAACCTCCCTGCCGAAAATCAACAAATTTGTCGACGGAGCGGCAGTGAAAAAAGTCGGGTATACGAGTTATGAGATAGCCAAAAACGTTGTCGATGATATCGTGCTGATGGATGAGGGGCATCTCTGCTCTACAATGCTGAACCTTTATAACGAAAATGCGATCGTCGCTGAACCGGCAGGAGCCCTTTCAGTAGCCGCCCTTGATGATTACAAAGATCAGATTAAGGGGAAGACGGTGGTGTGCGTAGTCAGTGGTGGAAACAATGACATTGACCGGATGCAGGAAGTAAAGGAGCGGTCGATGATATACCAGGGACTGAAACATTATTTCATAGTCAATTTCCCACAGAGGGCCGGAGCACTTCGGGAATTTTTAATCGAAGTTCTTGGACCGGATGATGATATTACGAGATTCGAGTATACGAAAAAAAATAATCGGGATAAAGGACCGGTACTTTGCGGAATTGAGCTGAAATACCGGGAGGACTATCACGCGCTTATTGACAGAATGGACAAAAAAGGTTTTGCTTATATAGAAATTAATAAAGATGAAGATCTTTTTAATCTGCTTATTTAATTTCAATCCGGGCCTTATCAGTGATATATTCATTGGTAGGGTTTTTTAAATTTATTTACAATACTGCTTGAGCACAGAGCGATGAGCTCAGTGCATGTTTTATAAACGCAGGAGCAGGTAATCACAGGAGGAAAACATTATGGATCAGACACCTATCAGCGGACAGATTGTTACGGCCAATTTTTTTAAACAGACTAGAAAAGGAATCATACTGGAACATAAAGGAGAGCATATACTCCTGCCGGCAGAGGACGTGGAAGAAGCCCCCGGGAAGACGGCTGATGTTTTTATTTATGAGGACAAACAGGGCAAACTCACTGCTTCAGCAGCTCTTCCGGATGTGACAGTTTCATCCTACGGGTGGGTGTATGTTGTTTCGGGTATTGACGCAGGGGTGTTTGTGGATATCGGTCTTCCAAAAGATATCCTCGTTTCAAAAGACGACCTTCCTGAAAACAGGGACTTGTGGCCGATAAGAGGAGACCGGTTGTTCGTAACGCTTGATCACGACCGTAAAGGGCGGCTGAAAGCTGTACCTGTTCGGGAAACAGTTATCGCGGAAGAAAAAGAACAGGCAGACAGAAGTCTATACGGGGAAACAGTAAAAGGGAATGTGTACAGTCATAAGGAGGGCGGCACGGCTTTAATTACGGAAGACGGAATCCGCGGTTTTATCCACGAAAGTGAAGCGGATTTTCTGCCGCGTCTCGGTCAACTGATTGAAGGAAGAGTTATCGATGTGAAAGAAGACGGAACAATAAATGTCACGCTGCGGGATGAAAGAGTGGTAGCGCAGGGGAAAGACGCTGACAAAGTACTTCAGGTGCTCCAGGAAAGGGGCGGAGCCATGCCTTTTACTGACAAGTCCACACCGGAAGAAATACAGGCTGCCTTCGGGTTAAGCAAAGCCGCATTCAAGCGGGCGCTTGGAAAATTAATGAAGGAAAAAATGATCAGGCAGGAACCCGGTCGCACGTATTTAGTAGAAAAAGAAGAATAGAGTAAGGTGCTGCTCTCTACGGCAGAGCATTAAGATATGCCATATATCTGATTTTCAAGAAGCTGTCCGCAGGTGGAGCGGGCAGCTTCTTCATGATTAAAAATCGGTGAAAATCAGTCTTTCTCTTGGGGGAGTAAGGTAAGACTTTTTGTTAATAAAGGTGCCCAGATGGTAAGCTGGCACAATAGTTCATATGATGCCCCCTTCTTATTGCACTGGAGAGCCGATGGTTATAAAATAAAGGGGATGGAAACAAACGTTCTTCCACCTGAAAGGAGACTGCGTACAATGCAGCTTATTATAGCGGAGAAACCGGACCAGGCCAAAAAACTGGCTGCTCCTTTTCCTTTTAAAAAAGAAAAAGATCATATCACGATAGAGCCATGTGCTGCTTTTCCTCGTGGTGCGGTTATGACGTGGGCCCTTGGTCACCTGCTGGAACCTGTACCTCCCGAAAGTTACAATAAAGAATGGAAGCGGTGGAAACTCGACTGTCTGCCCATGATACCGGAAAAGTTTGAATACAGGGTTAAGCGCAGACGCGAATTTAGTGTTATTCAGCGGTTTGCGAAGCAGGAAAAAATAAAAAGTATTGTTCACGCCGGTGATGCCGAAAGAGAGGGAGAAGCGATTATCCGGCTGATTTTAAAAGAGATCAATGTCCATAAACCTTTATTCAGACTATGGATTTCCTCCCTCACTCCCCAGGCTGTTCAGGAAGGATTTGCAGGGTTAAAAGATGGAAGGGAAACAGAACCTCTTTTTACAGAGGCAGTCAGCCGTGCCTATGCTGACTGGCTTATAGGGATGAACGCATCAAGAGTGTATACCCTTCTTATGCAGCAGCACGGTGTTCAGGATGTTTTTTCTGTAGGGCGTGTGCAGACGCCGACGCTGTGCCTTGTCGTGGAACGGGAGCACACCATTGCTGCGTTCGAACCGGAACCTTACTGGGAGGTGGAAGCGGAGTTTACACATGAACATGGGACGTACAAAGGAACATGGACTGACGAAGGAGAATCCAGAATCAGGAGCCGTGAGCTTGCTGAAAAAATAGCTTCCTTTGCTGAAAATAAACAGGCAGAATTGACAAATTATACGGCGAAAGAAAGAAAAATCCCACCGCCGCAGCTGTTTTCATTATCGACGCTTCAGTCCTATGCGAATAAAGCGTTTAAATTTTCTCCTAAAAAAACGCTGGATACGGCTCAGAAGCTTTATACGAAAGGACTGATAACGTATCCTCGTACCGATTCAGCCCATGTGACGAAAGAAGAAGCCTCTCAGTTTCCATCGATGCTCGCAAATTTGAAAAATATTTCTGCGTTTGCATCGTATTTCCCGCTCGACGGGCAGTCTGTATTGAATAATAAGCGGTATGTAGACAGCAGAAAAGTGAAAGATCACTACGCGATTATTCCGACAGAGGAAATTAAAGATCCGGAAAAACTGGCTGACGATGAAAAAAAATTATATAGTGCTGTTATTAAACGGCTGCTGGCAGCTCATGAAAAAGTCTGCATCATGGAAGATCTGTCAGTTGAAACACTTGTGGACGGGCGGGCGGTGTTCCGGTCCAAAACTTCCCGGATGGTGCAGGAAGGATGGAAAAAAATTATTCCTTCGTCAGAGGATAACAAGACAGAAAAAGGGCTGCACAATCTCTATAAAGGTCTTCCTTCCAAAGTAACCGGGACAGAGGTACTTTCAAAGAAAACGAAGCCTCCGAAAAGATTTACGGAAGGAGACTTAATTCAGCTGATGAAAACGTGCGGCAGGCAGCTGGATCCCGAACTGGCCCAGGTGATGAAAGAAACCGAGGGACTTGGTACGGAAGCGACGAGGGCAGGAATAATTACAGTGTTAAAGGAAAGAGGATATATCCGGGTTACAAAAAACATGGTTTTTGCAACAGAAAAAGGAGAAGCATTATATTTCGCTGTATCCGGCACTATCCTTGCGTCCCCGGAGATGACAGCAAAATGGGAGCAGCGCCTCGCTGAAATAGGGGAAGGAAAAAAAGGGGCCGGTGCTTTTCTGGAACAGGTGAAAAAACTGACTTCCCACCTCGTTAACGAAGCTCAAAAAGAATCCGGAGATTGGAAAGTGGATAAAGAAGCCCTTCCTGCGCAGACAAACAGTAAGAGCGGGAAAAAACGTACAGTAAACGCTGGTCCGTGTCCACTGTGCAGTTCAAATGTAGTCGACAAGGGGGTTTTTTACGGCTGCAGTGCCTACAGGAGCACTTCCTGCAGTTTTACTGTTTCCAAAACGATTCTCGGGAAAAAGATTCCTTTAAAACAGGTGAAGGCGCTGCTTAAAGATGGAAAAACTGAGAAAATCGACGGTTTTAAAAAAGGAGAAGAAACGTTTCAGGCAGCCCTGGCATGGGACAGGGAAAATAAAAAAGTTATCTTTTCTTCGCGTCCGACATAAACGATACCTGGTCCGGAGGCTCGAATGTAGCAAACGGATTACATCGGAACAGAAAAAGTGCCCGGCGTGCACAGTGACAGAAAGCTGTGATGAAATTACTGGTTGTAAAGTTCGGCCCTCTGTTTTTTAGAGGAAAAATTATGTATAATGACAGAAAAGCAGTACTTATGCATGTTATCCTGAAGGGGGAGTACATAATGAAATCACTTGAAAAAAAAGATGGACGTCTGTATACAGAAGCCAGAGTTAAAATACACGGGGAGTATGAAACGTTTCGAGTTCTTATCGATACCGGGAGACGCTCCACTGTTTTTAACCGAAAGAAAGTCCCGCACGACGTGCTGGATGCTGTAAGCATCGGGCCATTAAAAGTAAGCAGTTTTTCTGTTGAACTCGATGAACTCGAGGAAGATGGGGTGGTCGGACTGGATTTTCTTCTGATGACCGGAGCAAAGCTTAATCTGGATGCGATGACAATCTCCAGTTCAAGAACGTAATATAACTTTAGTTGACCTTGTAAATAGAAGCGTGTATTATCACCTTGAAAGAACGTACAGTTGGAAGGGAGAGAAGAAAGATGGCCGAAGAAGAACAGGAAGAAGAACTGGTCCAGTCCGGTGATCAGGTGCTCGTTACAGCCGGTGACTATAAAGGGGAACTTGCAAAAGTGATTTCACCATATACAAATTCCATATCTGTGGAAATGGAAAACCGGGATGAGGATGGAGCAAAACCGAGAACCGTACTCCGACATACGGAATATGAGCTTGTAGAAAAAGCATAATAAAAAGACCAGCCGAAATATAACCGGGGCTGGTCTTTTTTGATTTTAAGGGAAAGAACAAATAAGTGTGAACCAGAACGGTATTTACAGCATCCCTGTAAGATGAAGGCTGTAAAGAAACAGGACGAGCAGTGTTCCTGCAAAGGCAGTGAACCCCATATTCTTTCTGGATATTTCCAGAGGTGTAACCTTCATCAGCCTGGAAGACATGAGAATTTGTCCGGCAAAAGGAGAAACCTGTGTAGCAGTAGTCCATGCAGCAAGCAGGAGAAGCGAAGCATACTCGGGACTGATCTGCAGAGCTTCCAGGTTCAGGGAACTGCCTATACCGATAATGATGACTATTGGATGAAAGCCGATAAGCGCAAACATAGTAGTAACAACTATGATGATTACTGTAAACAGCAGGACCGATCCGGAAGTCCATGCAGCGAGCTGGCTGGAAATTACTGTACCCGCATCAGTGGAGGAGACAGCGGTTCCGAAAAAGCCGGAAGCTATAAAGATGGAAAGTTCGTTTCTCAGCCGGAAAAAAGCGTGGGATGAATCTTTAATAAGTTCTGCATAATAGCCGTTGGCTTCTTTTTTCAGGAGGGCGTATATTGCGGGAAGAAGCACAGCTGTTGTACAGACAATGACTATCATCGAGACATCGAACATATAGTATAAAAGAAAGGATAATCCCGTAAAAATCCCTCCGAAGCGGAGCAGCGGCAGAATCGATGCCGGCCTTTCCGTGGGCTCCGGTTTGTTTTCCACGATTCGTTCCTGGCTGAAACTGGTGAATCGGAGCCAAAAAGCTGCAGTCAACGCGTAAATCAATGCCATCATCATTCCGAAGACTCCGATAGAAAACCAGGAAACATCAAACAGTGCTGTAATGAGTCCGACGTTGACAAAATACGGGGACCAGAGCATACAGCAGGCAAAAGCTCTCATCATATGCAGCGTGAGCTGTTTTTCACGGAAGGACCGGAAGCTTTCATCAGCAATCTGCCGTATAATGGCGAGTGAACCGTAATTAAGTATAAAACCGATGCTCAGCGTCAGCAGGAAGCTGAGACGATAGGGATGGCTTCCGGAAACAGTGCTCCGCTTAACAATAAACTGTTTGAGACTCGTTAAATATCCTGTGTAGCTCATATATGTACCTGCAAGGGGAATAAGGAGAAAAAGAGCCAGTATATTAGCATTCGTACCAAAGGCAGAAGCTGCTTCCCGCAGGCCGGTACCTTCCTGAATGAAGATGAGGGAGGCACTGCCTGTCAGGAGCAGTATAATAAGCTTATTAGGTATCGAAATAAGCAGAAAAGCCGCAATCAGCAGCAGAAGGGAAAGCAGACCGTATACAAGGGACATATCTGCTCTTACAGCGGTATCCAAAAGAAAGATAAAAGCTGTTATATAGGCGGTGTATCCAAGAATCTGAAACGGTTTTGCCAGGATCCTCACTCCCTTCTCTGTCCAGTCAGCTTTATCGTATCATACATGAAAGGAGGCACGGTATGAAAGATCGTATTATAGTAGTAACTGGTGCAGCCGGGGGCTTCGGCCGTAAGATAGTTCATCAATTCAAAGAAGACAGCATCGTTATTGCGTGTGTGCGGAAAGAGGAGGACATGAACAGCCTTTACCGGGAAGGGGCAGCGGCTGTTTATCGTATGGATGTAACAGTGAAAGAAGACAGGCACGCTGTGATGAAGAAAATAGCAGAAGAATATTCGAGAATAGATGTACTGATCAACAATGCCGGCATGTGTCAGGGCGGGGTGCAGGAAGCGCTGGCTGACAGTGACTGGGAACATCAGTTCAATGTAAATGTGACCGGGACTGCGTCTGTGACGAGGCTTGCACTTCCACTGCTGAAAAAAAGCAGCGATGCAAAGATTATTCAAATGGGAAGCGTGAGCGGGCGGATCGGTCTCCCGGGGGTGGGAGCTTACGCCGCCTCTAAATTTGCTCTACGCGGTATGAGCCAGTCTCTCCGTTTTGAACTGCTTCCGCTGGCCATTCATGTCACCCTGCTTGAAATTGCTTCGTTTAAAACAGCTATATGGGATAAAAGCAGGGATACTGCTTCGTATTACGATGGAGAGGATTATGAAGAACTGGAAAAGTACCTGAAAGAAAAAGTTGAACATACTTCTGTAAAAGCAGCGGATCCAAAAGCGGTCATAAAAACGATCGTCAGGATTTCCGAAATGAAAAAGCCGGCCTTCCTTTATCGTGTCGGGGCCGGAGCGGGAATATATGCCCTGCTCGACAAATGGCTGCCGATGCGGATTATGGAAAAGATTGTTGTGAAAAAAACACGAGGTAAGTCCGGATGATCCAGCGGGACAGCCACTACCTCCTGTTTTCTGTAGTAGTCGTTTTATACATATCCACTCTTTTTTTCTATATTCCCGGAGTCCGCGAACTTCTCGCCGCCCTGGTTCTGCTGCTGTTTTTCGTCTCCGTCCGTTATGCCTCCGGTCTCTTCCGGATACTTTCAGCTGTGTTCAGCGGTACAGGAATCATTCTGATCTGGAGATATAACCTTCCGGTGTGGGAAAGCATACTGTATGTTAATGATAATCTGGCTCTGTTATCGCTTCTCTTTATGCTCCCCTGGATGTCCGGTGCGGTCAGAGCCGGCAGATATGACCGGCGGATCAATACGATGCTTGCTTCCGACGTATCAAGTCTCGGTCAGCTTTATCCGAGGGCACTGGCTGTTTCCTATATTCTTACGGCATTTATAAACCTTTCCGCTCTCAGTCTGAGCCAGGGTGTATTAAGGGAGAACCTCAAAGCATTGGAAACTAAAGTGCAGCAGAGTTTTATTGCCAGAACGACACTCCGCGGGTTTGCCGCGGCACTCTGCTGGAGTCCGATGGAAATTCTTGTTGCCATCAGTGTGGACGCCACAGGAGTCAGTTATTTTACAATGCTTCCGTGGCTGATGCTCGTCTCCTTCCTTACTTTATCCCTTGATGGAATAGTCGGCAGGAACCGCTGGCGGAATACTTCCTATATTTCAGATGCATCAGGGTCCGCTCCAAAAAGGCTTCTGCCCGATTTGCTGCAGCTGGCAGCTGCTCTTACGGTGTTTCTAATATGTATTGTTGCGATCGGAAACTTTTTTCAGCTGAATTTTATTTTAACGGTAACTCTCGTCATATTTCCGTTTGCTTTTCTGTGGGCACTGGTTATCCGCCGTGCGAGAAGTTTTTTTAAACTGAGCGTTCCGCTCTGGAAAACACGCGCCTCCCATATGCAGAATTTCATTTTATTGTTTGTTTCTCTCGCTTTCTTTTCTTCTGTGTTGAATGAAACCCCTCTGTTGGAGATTATTCAGGCCCCGTTTCTGGCAGTAGAAGATACTCCGTGGATTGCTCTGTTTATGATTCAGGGGGCTTATCTTCTCTTAAGTATGACAGGCATTCATCCGATAGCTGTAATTGCGGTCCTTGTGGAAGCTGTGACGCCGCTTTTTGCTGCAGCCAATCCCCTCAGTTTTGCGATTGTTCTCGTTACGGGAGCCCTGGCCACAGCTACGGTGGGGACATATGGTGTAACGGTGACCCTTACTGCAGCAAATACTCTGCAAAACCCGTACCGTATTACGTGGAGGAATATGCCTTTCGCCATAATGTACGGATTAATCGGAACGTTAACGGCGGTCTTTCTTCTGTGACGGATGCAGGAGCATAAAGGCAGCGGCTGCGGCTGCGGTCAGCATTAAAAGCAGTATGGCAGGAAGGTATCTTCCGTACTCAAGCGGCAGTAAGACAATCAGCACGGCGTTAATGCCTGCTCCTGTAAAAAACCAGAACGAAGTAATGACCGGATAAAAGACGAAAAAACCGATGAAAGAAAACGCAAAAATAAATAAAACAGCTGCAAAATAAGGCTCCCTGGAATAATCGGCGGCCGAAAAAAACAAATAAAACAGCAGCAGTCCGCTGAAACAGCCGAGCACGATCCGGTCCACCATCATTTTCACCTCCGGATGAAGTTATATAAGATAAAATTTTTTGCCGGATTAATTCCGGCAGCTTAAAGCAGACATCGGGAAAAATATAGTACTTCTCCCAGTATATCTTATGAAAAGTGCTTAAATAAAGGCAGTGCCTTTTATAAGCTGTGCAGCAGCTTATTTCAATTTTCCATCATTTTCGATATAGTTAGAGAGAAAAGGAGGAGGTATACGCATGATAGAACTGGAAACTCTGCATTTGACCCCTCAGGAGGAAGAACGCCTGAGAAAAATAGAAGAAAAAAGATCAAGCGGCGTTTTTGAGATCGCTTTCTGCGGACATTTTTCCGCAGGGAAATCAACGCTGTTAAACGCACTCGTAGGAGCTGAGGTGCTTCCGACGAGTCCGATACCGACGAGTGCCAACGTGATAAAAATAACGAAAGGGGAGTTTGGTCTCAAAGTTCTCGGTCCGGAGAGCCGCATTCTCCATTCCTATACCGGAGAACTTCCGTGGCGTGAAATAAAAGAGTGGGGAAAAGAAGGAGAGATCCGTGAAATTCACATTTCAGCACCAATTTCTTTTCTCTCTGCCAATGGAGTTATCGCAGATACGCCCGGAGTGGATTCGACTGATCCCACCCATGCGAAAGTAACCGCTGAACAGCTGTATTCGACGGATGCGATTGTTTATGTCATGGATTACAACCATGTGCAGTCGGAAACGAATCTTCACTTTTTAAAACAGCTTTCCGAATCAGGCAAACCTATTTTTATCGTCATCAATCAGGTGGACAAGCATGACGAAAAAGAAATGTCCGTTGAAGACTTCCGCAGCCGTATAGATGAAGTATTTGAAGAATGGCATATCCGCTACGTTCAGTTTTTCTTTACAACTATGAAAGAGCCGGAGCACTCGCTGAATGAATTTGCCGCCTTTAAAAATAAAATCAAGGCGATTCTTCAGGAAAGCCCGGCTTTTACCGATCCAGCTCAGCAGGCGCTGAAAAAAGGATTTTATGAAGCTCTTACAGAACGGCTGCGGTCGGATGTGGAAGAAAAAAGACAGGAAGTGCTGCAGCGTGCAGAAGATGCCGGTTTTGCCTCCTCAGAAGTCGAGGAAGTGTCCTCTGTTAATGAAAAACTGGAGCAGGCAGAAAAGTATGAGGAACTTCTGGAGGAAGCTTATGAGCAGGAAATGAAGCGTCTGTATGATAACGTGCATTTGTTCCCGTCGACAACTACGGAGCTAGTGGAACGATTTGTTCATTCCAAACAGAAACAGTTTAAAGTCGGGGTGCTTTTTTCCGGAAGAAAAACTAAAGAGGAACAGCAGAAAAGGCTTCGTCAGCTGACAGTGGAGGTAAACGACAATCTGAAATCCCAGCTGATTTATTATGTAGAAGATTATTTCCGCCGTGTACCGGTTCAGGAGCTGGCAAACAAGGAAGATTTTCTGCAGGCGATGCAGGAGCTGGATATGCAGATCACCGAGGAATGGATTGACAGCTGGGTTACTTCCAAATCAACGAACAGAGAATATATTTATACGCTGACAAGGCAGATGAATGACCAGATTGTAAGAGACGTAAAAAGAAAAGGCGGAGAACTGCTTTATTTGTACATTAAGGGAATCAAACCGCGGAAGGAAGCAGAGATCAGCGGGCTTACCGAAAAAAAGAAACAGCTTCAGGAGCTGGAAGCGTACCACGAGGAGCTTCTTTCTATTCAAAATAAAGCAGATCTTCTCTTGAAAGAAGCAGAAAGATACAAACCGAGAGCCGGCTCGGTAAAGCCTCTGGAAGATCTATTAAGTGATATTCAGAGCGCCGGGGAATCAGAAGAAGAGTTTTTCTGGCAGAGTATTGACCTTGCAGAAGCGTCTGATGAAAGTTTGGACGAAGAAGAAACTGCACCGGAAAGTAAAGTCATCCTTCAGGAGGAGGCAGTCGCCCCGTGGATTCAGCAGCTTTCTTCATGGAAAGAGGATTTTACAGACCACTCTTTATTTCGGGAAGAGGGAGAATCACTTCAGCAGACGATTGAAAGTTATAATAAATCATCCTTTACGATTTCGCTTTTTGGGGCTTTCAGTGCAGGTAAATCAAGTTTTGCGAATGCACTGCTCGGGGAGGATATCATGCCTGTTTCTCCACACCCTACGACTGCTACTGTCAATACCGTCCGGCGTCCGGACGAGGAGTACGGGCATATGGAGGCGGTCGTTCACTTCAAGGACCGGACCCGCCTTTCAGAAGAAATTCGTTCTGTTGGAAGGTCGTTAAGGCAGGATCTGGATATTGACTCTCTTCCGAAATGGAATTACCGGGACTTGACGAGACTGACAAAGCAGCAGAAGTCGAGCGTGGATTATTTGAAAATTCTTCAGAAAAGCCTCCGCGAAAAGCAGCAGGCGGTAGGAACCTCGGAAAGGACGGAAATTGAGAGGCTTGCCCCCTACATTGCGGATGAAGAAACAGCCTGTCTCGTTGATGAAGTAACAATGTATTACGACTGCGGGCTGACCCGCGAAGGAATAATTCTGGTAGATACTCCCGGTGTGAATTCGATCCACGGAAGACATACGAATGTAGCTTTTAAACAGCTGGAAGCTTCTGATGCCATTTTTTATCTGACATATTATAACCATGCTTTTTCAAAAGCAGATCAGTATTTTCTCCAGCAGGTCAGCTCGGTTAATGAAAGCTTTACAAACGATAAATTATATTTTGTTATTAATGCTAGTGACCTGGCAGAAACTGATCAGGAGCTGAAACAGGTAAGGCGGCACGTTTCCACCCAGCTGAAGGAAAACGGTTTTACAAATCCGAGATTGTATCACGTTTCGAGTAAACTCGCGTTAAACCCTGAAAGCGGAGATGATTCCTTCGCTGTATTTTCATCACACTTTTATGATAATGTGCTTGCAGAGCTGAAACAGCTTGGTCTCCAGCTTATCCAGTCGGAAGCTGAGAGACTCTACTACCGTCTTCAGCATTTTGAAAATTATATGACGCAGGAATCATCGGAAAGAAAAACTCTTCTGAATGAAGAAAAACAGATCATTGAAGAGGAAATCAAAGAAGTTTCCGCCCAGTCGTTTCAGTACGTGGAACGGGACGCACTTAGAGAATTGGAACAGCTTTCCCTCTATTTAAGAAAACGTATGAGCTATGTCCTTCATGATTATTATCAAAATTCGGTGAACGTTTCTGTCCTTACTGCAGAAAACAGGAAAGCTCTTCAGCAGCAGCTGGAGCAGGCATTAACGGACTGGTCTGCAACAGGCGAACAGTTTTTAAGGCAGGAATGGGAAGCGGTATCGATCCGGCTCGACCATGCGATTCAGCGGCTGTTCAGAAGCTGGTGTGATACGTACGAGCAGGATCTGCAAAAAAGAGTCAGCGGATTTCATTTTCCGAGACCATCCTTTCAGACGGGGATCAGAACGCCGCTTGAACCAGTGAGCCTTCTTGAGAATATTGAACGCTACAAGTCATTTCTGAAAAATAAAAAAGAATTTTTTGAGCAGGATAAAAGTAAAGAACTGAAAGATGCAGTCGTTCAGGATGCGATGGAGCGGGTGACGGATGTTCTGCAGAAAAAAGAATTCGAAACACAGGAAGTGCTGCATGAAGCTGTAAAAGAAATTACTGAAACGACGCGACGGGAAGTAATACAGTCCTTGAAAAGGGAGCAGGATAAATATGAACTGCTTATGGATGAAGAACAGCTGTCTTTTATACGCTCGAAAAAGAACGACTTCGATATGCTGCCGTCTTCTCCTCTGAAACAGGACTAGTTTTTTGATCACAGAGTGAATCCCCTATATAATATAAAAAGCGGGGGTGTAAAACAATGAATATGATGCCTTTGCTGATTGCTGCTGCAGCTGTATGCGCTGCCGGTCTTGCGGCTACTATTATGATTGGTATAAATCCTCAGGATAAAGGTTACAATAATTCTGCAAAAGCAAAGAAACACTATACGAATCTTTCTCTTCTTTACGTCGTGGCGTTTGTTCCCACAGTGATACTGACCGTAGTTTATTTTATTATCCGCTGAGTGGAGAGATGCAATAATGAACAACTATGACATTAAATTAGCCGTTCTCGATATGGACGGAACCCTGCTTCAGAACGACCATACAATTTCCCCGGATAACCGCAGTGCTGTTAAACAAGCAGTTGAAAATGGGGTGGAAGTCATCATTGCGACCGGACGTTCTCTTCAGGCTGTTGATATGTTTGCCGGCGAGCTTGGTCTTAAAGATTATATTATTACAGGCAACGGCAGTGAAATATGGCATCTGAATGGACCAGAGCTGATTGAACGATCTTCTTTAAGGGCGGAGCTTGTCGAAGCGATGTGGGAGATACGTAACACTTACGGCACACGTCACTGGGCTGCTTCTGTCGGAAAAGTATGGAAGCAGGAGATGCCGGATAATTTAAAAGATCTTGAATGGCTGAAATTTGGATTTGATATGGACAGTATGGAAATAAAAAAAGAGGTGCTGAAAAAGCTGGAACAGCTTGAAGGTCTGGAAATTACAAATTCTAGCCCCTTAAACATTGAAGTGAACGCGGAAGGGGTTCATAAAGCCGGAGCAATTGAAACACTGCTGGAATTTAAAAACCTTTCTTTCAACGAGGTAATGGCTGTCGGGGACAGTCTTAACGATATAAGCATGATCCAGGCTGCAGGAGTCGGTGTTGCTATGGGTAATGCCCAGGACGTGGTTAAAGAAAAAGCGGACTTTATTACAGCAGCTAATGGAGATCATGGTGTAGCCGAAGCTTTCCGGAATTTCAGACTGATATAATTAAAACAGCTGGTGAGAAAAAGGTTCTGTTGAACTGTACGGAACGATCCATATCCGGTTTGATTGTTTTAATAGAAGGGAATATACAAAACATAGACAAACCTTTCATTTTTGTGTCATAAGGATATGACTGGCCAATTACAAACGATATTGTACCGGGGGGGGTACTGGATATGGCTAAAAAATATTTTACTGCTGAACAGGCAAACCGCCTGCTTCCGATTATAAAGGAAGAGATTCAGGAGCTGAAGCAAATACAAGAGTCATTTGAGGATAAGTGGAAACTGCACCGGGAGCTTAAAGAAGGACATCAAAATGTCCAGACTGAGACAAAGAGTCTGTTCACTTTGGAGTGCGAGCTTGAATTTATGGAAATACAGGCCCAGCTTCACGTAAATAATATTCAGTCTACCGGAGCGGTTTTGAAGGGTATAGAACCTGCCCTTGTGGATTTCCCTTCTTTTAAAGGCAGACAGGAAGTATATCTCTGCTGGAGGGAAGGTGAGGAAGAGATTTCATTTTATCACGGCCTCCAGGATGGCTATGGTGGCAGAAAACCGTTATAGTTTTAAGGCAGGGAGATAATCTCTCTGCCTTTTATTTGTCAGTAAAAAAGCTGTTAATGGAATTATTGGACGGAGGATAGTCATGAAAATCACTTTTTTATCCCCTCACTACGACGAATGGCGGGGAAATAAGATTACGGTAGATCGGATTGCAAACAACATACGCAGCGCCGGATATAATACAGAAATTATATCTTCAACCGGCCCCTTCAAGGAGCCTATGGAAGGGACAGAGCTTCTTCACGGGTTTCACGCCTACAAATTTGCCCTGTATTACAGAAAGCTTCAAGCACCGCTTCCTTATATTATTACGGTGACGGGAACGGATATGAATCATGACATATTTCAGGAAGAAAAACGGCCTGTTATTATTGAATGTTTGAAAAGCTCAGCCTTTATACACGTATTTGATACAGGAATGAAAGAGAAAGTTGCTGAAGAAGTACCTGACTGTCATGATAAAATATGTGTTATTCCACAGAGTATCAAACCGCTTCCTTTCCGGCCAGCGCCTGTGCTTAACAGCAGGTATGATAAAGCAGTATTATTTCTTCCGGCCGGGATACGTCACGTTAAGAATATCCGGCGGGCAGTAATGCTTACTGAAAAACTAAGGGGAGAATTTCCAAATGTAGAGCTTGTCGTTGCAGGGCCGGTAATAGAAAAAGAAGAGGGAGACTGGCTGAATAAACAGGTTCATACATCATCCTGGCTTACGTATGCAGGGGAACGTCCATTTCATGAGATGTTAGACCTCTACCGGAATTCTTCGATTGTTATTAATTCATCACGAAGCGAAGGCCAGTCTTCCGCCGTTATGGAGGCAATGAGTGCGGGAACACCGGTAATTGCTTCTAATATTCGGGGGAACCGCAGTCTTATAACCCATGAATATACAGGGTGTCTTTTTGAATCCGATGAGGAGTTTTACTATTATGCCCGTAAATTGCTACTGGAGAGTTCGTTCCGTGAAAATATCTCCAGACGGGCAGCCGATTACATCCGAAAATGCCACGATGTACAAACAGAACGTGAAAAGCTTGCTGAAATTTACGCAAAAGCAGTAAAAACGTAGAATTTCGCATTTTTTTAACCATCATGATAAAGTAAAAGAGAAAGTTTTTAAATTAGTTTGTTTAAATGGAGTGATGATAATGGCAGAAGAAACTACATTCAGAAGCATTATGGGTAATTATCCGACAGGAGTAACTGTCGTAACGGCAAAAACACCGGAGGGTGAACCGGTAGGTTTAACTGTTAATTCATTTACGTCTGTGTCTATGAAGCCGAAGCTTATATCCTGGGCAATCGATAAAAACGTTTCAACTCATGACGTATTTGTGAAACAGCAGCATTTTGCGGTTCATACGCTTGCACACGATCAGGGTGATGTATGTATGCTGTTTGCAACAAAAGGAACGGATCGTTTCAGTCAGGTACAGTGGTCGCCGTCAGCAAATGATGTGCCGGTTATCGACGGATATTCCGGACTTCTGGAGTGTAAAGTGTATGAAACAGTAGAAGCTGGAGACCATACAATAATCATTGGCGAAGTTGTGGAGGCTGTCGATAATGAAACAGCACCGCTGCTTTACCATAAGCGCGTATTCGGACCAATACCAGAAGAATTCTATAAATAAAATACAGGAGGGCTGATGAAACGGCCCTCCTGTAAAATATCATTTTCTAGTTTACATAATATAAATTATACGAACCAATAAGCGTATGAAATGTTATTGTTTCAATACTAAAGATTACTTTGAGATATGAGATATAAATGAATTTTTACGATGAACTTAACAGTTTCATTAAACTTAATTTATCGATGCCGAGCATTTCTGCTGCACTGTCATACGTTTCTGATTCCAGTAAATATTCCCCGTACGCCCGCCGTATATTGTTTGTCGTAAGAGTATTTAGATTACTTTTATCCGAAATCTTCCGCAGGTTGAGACTTATCGTCATACGCTCCAGTGGTTTTTCCACACCATCACGACTTTTGGAGTTTAATACATATAACGACTGCTGATTTTCTGAAAACTGTTTGAAAACTTCTGCATCAGCTCCGGAAATATTTATCACCCGTTCATGACCCTTTTTATTAATAAACAGCCGGATCAGCTGTTTATCGATAATAACTTCATTCCACGTAATGTTAAACTCATCCGGACGCAGACCCGCCATCGCAAGGATAAAAATAATTTTTCTTTTCATTGGAGTTTCTATATCCTGATTCACTGCCTCTTTAAGCTCAAGTAGTGTTCTGTAATCCACAGGTTCATTATCATCTTTAGTAATCGGCTCATATCTTATTTTCTGCGCTGGATCAACTGCTACCTTATCAATCATCCAGGCGTAGTCAAAAAAGCGTCTAATTATAGCAATTATTTTATTGATCGTACTGATTTTCAGATCACGGCTTTTTTTATATTTAATATACTGCTTTATATCGGCTGGAACTATTTCATAAAGTTCTTTTTCGCGCTTATGCAGTCCGTCCAGAAAGATAAAAAAATATTCAAGCTGTCGTACGTGTTCGTCAATAGTTGTGTCTTTATATCCCTGTTCTTTTAAATAGCTGCTGTATCCATAAGGCACGCGTTTTTTCTCCTTTCTATGCTAATAATGTCTAGTATATTATGGAGCTATTTGGTATACTTTCTTAGGTGTTTTTAATTATATTGAATAAATATTTACAGTGGTATATTACTGTAATAATAATATCTATAAATATATCAAACTACAATTAAAATGAAAATAGTCCCGGCTGCCTCCCCATAGTCCCGGCAGCCGGCTTTTCAGCAGTTATTCAATCCATACGTCTTTTATTTGCCCGTACAATTCTGTGTCTACAACAAACGAGCCATTCGTATACCTATCGCCGGGTCGTATCTCTCCAGCCTTAAATTCATGGAGAGTGTAATCAGCTGTCTGGATGCTGACTGTTTCTTCCCGTCCTGCCATTCCCCCGCCTTTTATACGATGGGGGTTTTTCTTCAGCTCTTTGAGAATTTTAACACCTCTTGTTGCTCTTCCCTGAGCTTCCAACTTATCTGGTGATATTCGTTTCAGTGCCCCCCGGTGCGTTATTATATATATATCCCGTGGGGCTGACGGACTGTACACACCGGAAGCTGCTATAAAGTCCCCGTCTTTTAAATTAATAGCCTTCATACCGCCTGTTCTCTGCCCTGTCGGGTTGACTTCTGTTTCCGCATACCGGAGGACGTATCCTTCGTAAGTAAGCAGAATAACCTCATTACTGCCGCTCGTTTCATAAACAGATTCTACTTCATCACCTTTTTTCAATTTCACACCCATCAGTGCTTTTGAATAGCGCTGGGCTTCATAATCTTTGAGAGGAGTTCTTTTTATCATGCCGTATTTAGTAATAAATGTAAGAAAGCTTTCGGTGTCCGCGAAATTTTTAACAGGAAGAGCAGCAATGATCTCATCTTCCTGATTGACAGTTACGACGTTGGCAATATGCTGTCCACTTTCTTTCCATTTCATTTCAGGAATTGTATGAACGGGCACGTACAAATACGATCCTTTGTTAGTGAACAGCAGGAGGGTATCCGTTGTATTAACTTCCTGAGAATACATAAGACGGTCTGTATCTTTCATAACAGGCGGTTCCCCATTTGAAGCAGAAAAACTTCGCAGGCTTGACCTCTTTATATATCCTTCTTTAGTGACAGAAACCCTGACATCTTCAGAAGGAACCATTACTTCCAGATCGATTTTTATTTCTTCAATTTCTTCCTCAACAGCTGTACGGCGTTCGTCAGCAAACTGTTTTCTTACTTGACGGAGCTCTTTTTTCATTTCGGAAGCGAGTTTCTTATCTGAAGCAAGTAATTCTTCCCAGGCGGCAATGTTTTTGCGGAGCTTATCTGCTTCGTTTTCCAACGTTGTAATATCAGTGTTAGTCAGTCTGTAAAGCTGAAGTGTAACGATTGCCTCTGATTGGACGGAAGTAAACCCGAACGCTTCTTCCAGCCTGCTTTTCGCATCTTTTTTATCTGTTGCACTGCGGATCACCTGAATCACTTCATCAAGAATGGAAATGGCTTTAATAAGACCTTCCACAACATGTGCTCTTTCTTTAGCTTTTTCCAGCTCGTATTCGGTACGCCGGATAATAACTTCTTTCTGGTGCTCTGTGTAGGCTTCAAGGAGCTGTTTTAAATTCATCAGCTGGGGGGTTTTTTGAGCAATTGCCACCATATTGAAATTGAAGGTTGTCTGAAGATCTGTCGATTTATAAAGGAAATTCAGCACACCCTTTGCATCAGCCTCTTTTTTCAGCTCTACAACGATTCTCATACCGGTACGGTCGGTTTCGTCCCGGACTTCTGCCATTCCTTCCACTTTTTTATCAATTCTGAGCTCATCCATTTTCTTTACGAGCACTGCTTTGTTTACTTCAAATGGAATTTCTGTAATAACAATCTGCTCACGGCCTCCGCGAAGCGGTTCAATCGCTGCTCTGCCTCTGACAATCACTTTGCCCCGCCCTGTTTCGTATGCTTTTTTAATGCCGTCGAGTCCCTGAATAATACCTCCGGTCGGGAAATCCGGTCCCTGTATATGCTGCATCAGCTCATCCAGAGAAGCATCCGGCTTTTCGATCAGTTTAACAGCTGCATCAATAACTTCATGGATGGCATGCGGCGGGATGTCGGTTGCATATCCACTGGAAATACCCGTCGAGCCATTAACGAGAAGATTCGGGAAAGAGGCAGGCAGTACTACTGGTTCTTCCTGCGAATCATCAAAATTGGGCATGAAATCGACAGTGTTTTTATCAATATCCTCGAGCATTTTTTCAGAAAGCGAAGCAAGCCGGGCTTCCGTATAACGCATAGCTGCCGGTGGATCTCCGTCCACTGAGCCATTGTTTCCGTGCATTTGAACGAGCGGCATCCGCATTTTCCAGTCCTGGCTTTGACGGATCATTGCTTCATACACTGACGAATCACCGTGCGGATGATAATTACCAATAACATTACCAACCGTTTTGGCCGATTTTCGGAATGGTTTGTCTGAAGTGTTTCTGTCGTGATACATCGCATATAAAATTCTGCGCTGCACCGGCTTCAGTCCATCCCTTGCATCTGGAAGTGCTCTGTCCTGTATTATATATTTACTGTACCTTCCAAAACGGTCTCCCAGTACTTCCTCCAAAGGAAGGTCCAGATAGCGTTCTTTTTCAGCCAATGATTATTCCTCCTCCTCTGTTACATGCAGACTGTCGTTTTCAAGTATGTTGGACTCATCATCCAGTCCGAATTTCACATGATTTTCGATCCACTTCCGACGGGGTTCCACTTTATCACCCATTAGTGTCGAAACTTGTCTTTCTGCCCGGGCAATATCTTCTATCGTAACACGAACAAGGGTTCTGGAATCCGGATCCATCGTTGTTTCCCACAGCTGTGTGGCATCCATCTCCCCGAGACCTTTATATCGTTGAATCGTATACCCCTTACCTACCGTTTTCATTGCTTTTTTCATCCCATCTTCATCCCATGCATATTCTGTTTTTTCTTTTTTACCGGTGCCTCTGCTTACTTTATACAAAGGTGGAAGGGCAATATAGACTCTTCCTGCTTCAACAAGCGGTCTCATGTAACGGTAGAAGAAAGTAAGAAGCAGCACTTGAATATGCGCACCATCTGTATCAGCATCGGTCATGATGACCACTTTATCGTAATTTAAATTTTCCAGATTAAAGTCTGCCCCCACGTCTGCTCCGAGGGCGTAAATAATCGTACGGATTTCTTCGTTTTTCATAATATCGGCAAGTTTTGCTTTTTCCGTATTGATCACTTTTCCGCGCAGTGGAAGCACCGCCTGAAATTTACGGTCTCTTCCCTGTTTGGCAGAACCTCCCGCGGAATCCCCCTCAACAAGGTACAATTCATTTCTTTTAGGGTTTTTCGACTGAGCCGGCGTAAGCTTCCCGGACAGCATGGCATCTTTTCGTTTGTTTTTACGCCCGCTTCTGGCATCTTCCCGTGCTTTTCGAGCTGCCTCCCGGGCCTGGGAAGCTTTAATCGCTTTTTTAATAAGCGTATTGCTGAAATCCGGATTTTCCTCCAGGTAATAGGTGAATTTCGCGGTGATTACGTGATCGACCGCTGAACGTGCAGCAGCTGTTCCGAGCTTGCTTTTTGTCTGTCCTTCAAACTGCAGTACTTCTTCCGGGACACGTACGGAGAGAACCCCTGTAAACCCTTCTCGTATATCACTGCCGTCCAGATTCTTATCTTTGTCTTTTAACAGAACCAGTTTACGTGCATGCTCATTGACAGCACGTGTAATGGCTGTTTTTGCCCCGAGTTCATGGGTTCCACCATCTTTTGTCCGGACGTTATTCACGAAGGACAGGAGGTTTTCAGTGTAAGCATCATTATACTGAAAGGCAAAATCAACTTCTATACGGTCGCTGACGCCTTCTACTGAAATAACTGGATGAAGTATTTCTTTATCCTCATTTAAATACTCAACAAAAGCTTCCAGGCCGGTTTCATACTTGAAGCTTTCCTGCTGATCATTTCTTTTATCAACCAGCTCCAGTTCTGCACCTTTTAATAGAAAAGCTGCTTCCCGGAGTCTTTCCGCAACGGTTTCATAATGAAAAGAAACTGTCTGGAATATTTCTTTGTCTGGGGTAAATGTCAGTTCCGTGCCTGTTTTTCCTGTGTTTCCTTTTTCTACGAGCGTGGTTGCCGGATGACCTCCCTGCTCGAACTTTTGTTCGTAAGTTTTTCCATTCCGGTAAATTCGCACTTTTAAAGCCGAGGACAGGGCGTTTACTACAGAAGCACCAACTCCGTGAAGCCCTCCGCTCGTCTTATATCCGCCCTGACCAAACTTTCCGCCGGCGTGAAGTACGGTCAGTATTACTTCCGGAGTCGGTTTCCCCGTGGCATGCATTCCGACGGGATAGCCTCTTCCATTATCTGAAACTGTCACACTGTTGTCTTTATGGAGCGTGACAGTAATTTTATTTCCGTATCCTGCAAGAATTTCATCTACAGAATTATCCACTATTTCAAAAATTAAATGATGCAGTCCCCGGTGATCCGTACTTCCAATGTACATTCCCGGTCTTTTTCTGACTGCTTCAAGACCTTCAAGTACTTGAATCGCATCATCATTATAATCAAAAGCCTGTTTTTTCACGTTCCTTGCCCCTTTCTACTGCCTGAGCATTCGGATGCTGCTGCCGTTCTCACTTTATCATAGTTCGTATGCTATTTCACGAGCATCTCTGCATTTACTATTATTAACGGAAAGGAGGGGGCTTTGTCAAACATATGTACGCATTTTTAAATCCAAAGCGTTTTTTCTGGCCCATTCATTGTGCTTGAGATGAAACTTCCTTACCTTATGTATGAGGATAAACAGCCTTTACTTACGTTTTACGAGTAATTTCGAAAGTACAGGACGAAAAAAAGATGGCTCCGGAGCCATCTTTTTTTCATCCGATTATTATTTTCCGATAAGGACAGCGTGCTCTACTTTTATACAGTAGTCCATAGCTACTTTTTTGCCGTGTTCCTTCAGGTGTTTTTCGGCCTCTTCATTATAAACACCCGTCTGGGCCCAAAATACAGGGACATTCGTTTTAACTGCTTCTTCCGCCAGTTCCGGAAGATATTCACTCCGGCGGAAAACGTTAATGATATCCACATCATCCCCGAGTTCGCTGATCGAGGAAACGGCTTTACGGCCAAAAACTTCTTCTACCACCGGATTTACCGGAGTAATCTCGTACCCGGCGTCAAGCAGCGCTTCTGTCACCTGATACGACGTACGATGGGGCTTGTCCGACAGACCTACTACAGCAATGTGCTTTGAATTTCTCAATACTTCTCTGCGTTCTTCCTGATTCATCATATTTATTTATACCTCCTATTTAACAATCATCACGGGACAGGATGCCCGTTTAGCTACTTTATGGCTGACACTTCCCAGCACCATCTGCTGGAACTGGTTCAGACCGCGGCTTCCGATGATTACAAGATCTGTTTCATTGTCGTTGGCTTCGCGGACAATCGTAGGTCCGGGTTCTCCGAAGACGTGTTTAACTTCAAAAGAAACACCAGTTTCTTCAAGATAGTCAATAAGATGCTGTACGCGCCGGCGTCTGTGCTCCGGAATATCTCTCGGTTTCATTTCTTCATCCATGACGTCCGTGCGTGTCGGAAGATCATCAACCACATGAATCAGCTTAATGTGCGCACCTTCCGTACCTCCCGCTATATAAACAGCTTTTTCACATGCCCTGAGCGAGTGCTGTGAACCATCACCTGCCAGTAAAATATTATTGAACATCTTTATCCATCCCCCTTGAAAAACATTCCCTTATTCTATTTATATTCGTTTTACTGCTCCAGTAAACCTGCTTCCTGAAGATAAATTTCTGCAATTTCTTCAGCATCTTCATCTTCTTCATCGACTGCGTAATTCATTTCCATCATTTCTTCTTCCGTAATCATGCCGCTGAGCTGGTTCAGAACCGGTTCAATTTCCGGGTATTCTTCGAGAACATCCTCACGGAACAGAGGGGCACCATTAAACGGCGGGAAAACATTTTCGTCATCTTCAAGGGCGGTCAGATTATACCGTATCATATAGCTGTCCGTGGAGTACGCATCGATCAGATCAACATTTTCAGCAACGAGAGCTTCTGAACGCAGGCCCGGCTCCATCGTCTGCACGTCCTCGATATTCAGACCGTACCTCTCCTGAATCGCAGGATAACCGTCCGCCTCCCTGTCAGCAAATTCAAATGTAAAAGCAGCCGTGAGCTCTTCCTCTAGCGGTACAAGGTCGGAAATTGCTTCGACTCCGGTTTCTTCGGCAAAATCTTCTCTCACTGCAAGAGCGTACGTATTCTGGTACCCCATCGGTTCCAGAAACACGAGATTGTACTCATCCGCCATTCCTTCTTTAGCCTGTTCAAACGCTTCTCTTTCGTCGTTACTGACCGGCTCCTCATCAAGAAGCGTAGTAATAGCTGTCCCTGTAAATTCAAAATAGCCGTCCAGGTTTTCATTAAGCACTGCCTCTAACACAAAGTCTGTATTTCCAAGCCCTGGTTCAAGTACGACCTCATAGTCCGTTTCCGCTTCTATAAGCAGCTTATACATGTTTATTACTATTTCAGGTTCTGCCCCCATCTTTCCACCGATCACTATCTCCTCCTTTTCCTCTTCACCAGACATATTAACTGCCTGGAGCACCGGCGGCAGAGAAACAAGAAGGATTGCTGCGCCGACGACAATAAAAATCGGCGCGATCGAAACGCCACTTGATTTTTTCTCTGTTATGCGGAGTACCGTGTCAAAAAAGAGAGCGAGCATTGCAGCCGGGATCGCACCAAGAAGAATGTAATAATTATTGCTCCGGTTCAGGCCGGTCATTATCAAATCCCCAAGTCCTCCCGCTCCGATAAGTGCCGCAAGTGTGGCCGTACCTACGATAAGCACCATTCCGGTCCGTATACCGGCCATAATTGTAGGCATAGCGAGAGGAAGCTGAATCTTTACGAGCATTTGTTTGTACGTCATTCCCATCCCTCTTGCAGCTTCTGTCAGGGCAGGATCCACGCCCTTTACTCCGGTATACGTATTACGAAGAATCGGCATAAGTGCATAAGCTGTAAGAGCGATGATAGCCGGAAGCGTACCGATACCTACAAAGGGAATTAAAAAGCCCAATAGAGCCAGACTGGGGATAGTCTGTATAACAGAAGTCGTGCCGATTACCGATTCTGCTCCTTTTTTATAGACGGCAAGAAACACCCCTAAAGGAACAGCGATAAAAACCGCTATTAACAATGAAATCAGAGACATCTCCACATGCTGCCATAAAGCATTTACTAAAAGATCCGACCGCTGATTGGCAAGCTGAAAAAAGGTCTGGACAGAAGAAATGATCATTTTTTCTCACCTTCCTTCCGGTCCCCTGGGAGTAGATATGCCAGAACAGACTTATTAGTTATAACACCTGCAATTTTGTTTTCTTTCACCACGGCTGCCTGCTCTTCCTCTGATTCCTGAAGAACGCGCACTGCCTCTCTGAGACTCAGCTCCGCCTTTACAGAAGGAAGATTCGGAGGCAGCTGTTCAGGGGCTGGCACCATCGCAGCTTCGGCACCGGCTTCCCACATGTCTTTCCGGTCGCCGATAAAGGATTTAACGAAATCATCCGCAGGATGTTCGAGCAGATTATCCGGGGTGTCCATCTGCACAATTTTTCCCTCCTGCATCACCGCAATTCTGTCACCGAGCTGAAGAGCTTCATCCATATCGTGCGTTACGAAAACGATTGTTTTTTTAATATCCCTCTGCAGGGAAGCAATATCTTTCTGCAGCTGCTCCCGGCTGATAGGATCGAGCGCGCTGAACGGTTCGTCCATCAGCAGTATATCCGGATCCCCGGCAAGAGCACGTATTACGCCGACCCGCTGCTGCTGGCCTCCGGAAAGCTCTTTTGGAAGGCGGTTACGGTAGGTGGCAGGATCGAGGCCTGTCATTTCCATTAATTCATCAATTCTTTTTTCTGTCTTTTTTTTGTCCCATTTTTTCAGTTCCGGAACTACAGCGATATTTTCGGCAATCGTCATATGCGGGAAAAGAGCTATCTGCTGCAAAACGTAGCCGATTTCCCACCGAAGCTTATGCAGGTCTTTATGGAGTATGTTTTCATCATTAATGCTTATTTTTCCTGAGGTCGTATCAATCAGCCGGTTAATCATTTTCATTGTGGTCGTTTTGCCGCAGCCGCTCGGGCCGATAAGTACAAATAATTCCCCGGGCTCCACCCGGAAGCTGATATTATCCACCGCTTTTGTACCGTCAGGAAACTGCTTGGATACTTTGTCGAATTCAATCACTGCCTTCGCTCCTTTTACGTAGTGTTAAGCTTTTCCGCATTCGTGTCTTTCTTACAATTTGTAGACATCGCTGTACTTGTCTGTTAAATACTGAATCAAGTAGTCCGCATTTACATTTTCTCCTGTGGCTTTCTGAATGATATCCAATGGTTTTTTTGCTTTACCGTGTTTGTGCACATTTTCTGTGAGCCAATCTTTTACCGGTGCCAGACGCCCTTCTTCAAGCAGCTCGTCGAAATCCGGAAGGTCCTGAATCATGGCGTGCTTTAACTGTGCCGCATACACATAGCCGAGCGCATATGAAGGAAAATATCCGAAAGCTCCTCCCGGCCAATGAACGTCCTGCAGCACTCCTTCGCCGTCATGAGAAGGCCGGATGCCGAAAAGTTCCTCCATTTTATCGTTCCAGGCTTCCGGTAGATCCGCTGCCTCCATCTCTCCATTAATCAGGGCTTTTTCCAGTTCATACCTGAGAATAATGTGAAGACAGTAAGTGAGTTCATCGGCTTCAATACGAATTAGGGAGGGACCGGCTGCATTAATCCCCCTGTAGAATTCTTCAAGGGAAACGTTATCAAACTGGCCGGTCGAATAGTCTCTTAATACAGGGTAATGCTTTTTCCAGAAATTAAAGTGCCTGCCGACAAAATTTTCCCAGAAAAGAGACTGGGATTCATGAACACCCATTGAAGCCCCGGCGGAAAGAGGAGTTCCGTCAAATTCCGGGCTGATATTCTGTTCGTAGAGAGCGTGTCCTCCTTCATGAATCGTTCCGAAAACCGCTGTCCGGAAATCTTTTTCGTCGTATTTCGTTGTCACCCGTACATCCCCGGTATTCAGGCCGACAGCAAAAGGGTGCACGGTTGTATCCAGTCTCCCGGCATCAAAATCGTACCCCATGCTTTTCAGCACTTTACGGCTGAAAGCCTCCTGCTTTTCCGCAGGAAAGGGGTGAAAGAGAAAATCCGTTTCGGGAGCTGCGCCATCCACCTGAATTTTTTCTACGAGCGGCACAATGGCCTGTTTCAGCCGGGAGAAAACAGCATCCACCGTTTCTACAGTCAAACCTGGTTCGTAATCGTCCAGCAGGGCATTATAAGGATGATCTTTAAATCCTTTCCATCCGGCATATTTCCGCTGGTAGGCAATAATCTGCTCAAGGTAGGGAAGCATTGTCTGAAAATCCCCTGTTTCCTTCGCTTCTTCCCAGGCAGCTTCCGAACGGGCTGTCAAAATGACATATGCTTTAAATTCCTCCGGAGGAACATTTTCAAACTTTTTCAGGTTTTCTTCACATTCGATTAAGGCCTGGCGGGTCACCTCCTGAATATTTTCCCATGCCGCCGGTTTTTTGAGTTCACTTAAAAAGCCCTTCATCATGTCGGAAGTATTCATATGAAATATTTCGGAAGAAAGCGTTCCAACTGCTTCTCCTCGGCGGGCAATGCCTTTTTTTGGAGCGCCAGTTCTAAGATCCCACGTCATCAGACCTACCGCTTCCTCATAATGAGCAATTTTTTGTGCGTAGTCGAGAAATTTCTGTTCTGTTTCCTTAATCTTTTCGATATTCATTATGATCATCTCCTATTATGTAGTGCTTTCGAAATATAGTAAGTATTATACGCGTTCCATCCAATATTTTCATGGTTCAGCTGTTTTATGCCAGCTTACGGTTCATGATATACTGTTGTCTGTGAGGTGATGACATGGAATTAAATGTTACGATGAGTGCGGCTGATTTTTATAAAAAAGAGATGGAACTTAAAGCAGGGGACAGCTTAACGTTATTTGTCCGTGTCGGCGGCATTGGTTCCGGCGGCTTTTCGGCCGGTGTGTTTAAAGGCAGGCCCGACACCACCTTTCAAAGTATAGAAACTTCCGGAATCACTTTTTGCGTAACAGATGCTGACAGCTGGTACTTTGACGGAATGACCGTCGACTACGATGATGATATCGACGACATCGTCTTCAGTCACAGCAGGCACAGTGACCTGTTCAACCCGGAAAAAGGATAACAAAAAGCACGCAGTTTTCTGCGTGCTTTTTGTTATCCGCCTACGCGGTGCATCTCGAGTTTTTTTCCGTGATATTTTTTTGTTTCCGTCAGCCTCTGCTCTGAATAGGCATCGTCTCTTCTGCGCCAGAGACCGGCCAGAACTTCCGGAAGCTTTTCTTTTTCACTTCTCACTACTTTTTTAAGATCCGTCCCTGTGACAGCGAACAGACAGGTGATAAGCTGGCCGTCAGCCGTCAGCCTGGCGCGGCTGCAGGAATCACAGAATGCATCAGACACAGAGGAAATCACTCCTATTTCCCCGGCACCATCCTTATACCGGAAACGATCGGCCGTTTCTCCTTTGTATGCCGGAGCCGTTGATTCAATTGGAAACTTTTTGTTTATCAGAGTAATAATCTCTTTTTTGGAAAGCACGTGGTCCAGTTTCCAGCCGTTGGCGTTGCCTACATCCATATATTCAATGTAGCGCAGTGTTACTCCGGAATGGCGGAAGTGCTGAGCCATCGGAAGCACATCTTCTTCATTCATACCTTTTTTCACTACTGCATTCACTTTCGCTTTAAGGCCGGCACGTTTCGCCGCTTCTATTCCATCAAGAACCTGCTGGACCCGCATTGTTCTGCCTGTTATCTCCTGAAAACGTGCATCATCGAGAGAATCCAGGCTTACTGATACCCGGTGGAGTCCGGCTTTCTTTAAAGATTCTGCGTACTTTGGAAGCAGAATGCCGTTGGTGGTCATTGCAATATCCTCCACACCTTCCAGCTTGGAAAGCATAGCGATAAGTTCGGGAAGATCTTTTCGAAGCAGTGGCTCTCCGCCTGTGAGCCGCAGTTTTTTTACATCCCCAATCTCCACCGAGGCTTTCGTAATCTCATATATTTCTTCAAACGTCAGCAGTTCGCTTTTAGGGAGAAAAGGAAAGTTATCATCAAAAATTTCTTTCGGCATGCAGTACCGGCATCTCAGGTTGCACTTATCCGTTACGGAGATCCGTAGATCCCTGAACGGTCTGTTTCGTTTATCCAGAAGCATTTGTCTCCCTCCTCTTCCCCGTATTATAGACTGCTGTGGGAATGATTGGCAAACGGAAGCTATTTTTTCGGAAGTCGTTCCCCCCAGTACTGGTAATAATGTGTTTTTAAGTTTCCGTTGTAAAGTTTTCTTTTTTTCGTTGCTTTTTTCCCGTAAAGTTTTTCGAATTCTTCGTGGGTCGTAATAATATATACACTCCAGTGCGGATAGTTTTTCATAACAGCCCCCATGTCTCTATAAAGCTGTTCCACCCCCTGCTTATCTGTCATCCGTTCACCGTAGGGAGGATTACCGATAAGGACTCCCTGCTTACGGTCTGTGGAAAAATCCCTTGCCTGCATCTGTTTAAAGTAAATTTGATCAGGAAAACCTGCTTCCATCGCATTTCGACGTGCAACTTCAATCATCGTACGGTCAATGTCGGAACCTGTAATTTCAAAGGAGCGGTCATAATCAGCTAGGTCTTCTGCCTCCTGTAGAACAATGGAATGTGCTTTTTCCGGAAACCATCCCCATTTTTCGAAAGAAAAGGAACGGTTCACTCCCGGCGCTATGTTCTGAGCCATCATAGCAGCTTCAATAGGAATCGTTCCGGAACCGCAGAAAGGGTCATGAAGTGGAATGTCCGGACGCCAGTTGGCAAGCTGAATGAGTGCAGCAGCCAGCGTTTCCTTAAGCGGTGCCTGATTCTGCTCCGGCCGGTAGCCTCTTTTATGAAGACCCTCACCACTCGTATCAAGTGTCAGCAGCGCCGTATCTTTATGGAGGGCCACTTCCACCCGGGCAAGCGGACCTTCTTCCCGGAACCAGTTGACAGCATGCGTCTGCTTGAGTTTTTCGACTATCGCTTTTTTAACAATAGCCTGACAGTCCGATATACTGAACAGCTGTGATTTCACCGATCGTCCGAGCACGGGGAATTCCGAATCTTCTGCAATAAACTCCTCCCACGGGAGGGCTTTCGTTTTTTCAAAAAGCTCGTCAAATGTAAATGCTTTAAATTCCCCGATGATGAGCTTCACGCGGTCCGAAGTACGCAGCCACATATTAGCTCTTGCAATCCCTTCGGCATCAGCCTCAAAACGCACGCGCCCGTTTTCCACCTCAATATTTTCCAGGCCAAGCTCCTTTAATTCTTTTCCAACGAGGGATTCCAGTCCCATCGTCGCCGTAGCAAATAATTTATATTTCATCAATTCTGCCTCCTGTTATACTTTGTATTAAAAAAAGCCCCACGACGCCGAGCATCGTGAGGCCGTTGCATCTCAAAGGACGCCATTTGTATTCCGTAAGCCATGTTCTGTTACTTCGTACTGCAAGCGGGAGTCACCCTCGTACAAAAGCGGCAATCATCTGTCTACAGGCTGTACCTGTCTCCTGGTCCGTTGAATTCCTTTCCAGGAGTGCCCCTACCTGATTTTGGGTTTCTCGCTCGCGGGGTTTACCTCGTTCCACCTTTTCCGTTTCCGGAAAAGCTACGTCACTGTGGCACTTTAAGGAAGTTTATGCCGTTTCCATCCAGGATGGAGGCAGGCATTCCTTCCGCCGTCAGCCGTCTGCGGCTGCCCTGACTTATTTTTTCGTCAGGCGCGATCACTACAGCCATCTCAGGCTGTGCGAGCATGGACTTTCCTCTGTGCAATTGAATGCACAGCGATTACCCGAATACAAATGTGTGTAAACAACGAGACTAATTATACCACATAAAAACACGAAAAATCAATGTTTATATTTCTTCTGGGACTGCTGGACAGCCTTCTTTGCCAGTCTGTCTGCTTCCCCGTTCCGGGAGGAGGGAATCCATTTTATGAAAACGTGGTCGAAAGACCCATCCATCAGCTCCAGTATTTCTTCGAGCAGAGGCCGGAACTGTTTATTTTTCGTATACCTTTTTTCTACTGCTTCTACGAGCACTTTTGCATCCGACCGGAGAGACACAATGCGGAAACCCTCTTCTTCCGCCCGTGTCAGTGCTTTCAGGCACGCATGAAATTCCGCTTCGTGATTGGACATCACGGGCAGCGGCCAGCTTTCTTTCCACATGGCGCTCCCGCGCTTCATATAAATCCCGGCCCCGGCCGGACCGGGATTCCCTGCGCTCGCCCCGTCAATGTAAATTTCCAGCACTGAGAGTCCCTATTCGTTTAATCTGCTGCCAAATACGTGCTTTTCCAGATTCGACAGCCTACGCAGAATATCGTAATTAGTGTTACCTGCCTGGTGCGGTTTTGGCATAGGTTTATTTCCTTCTCTGACCGGCCGGTTTTCCTTTAAATCTTCTATTTGCTTTTCGAGTTTTTGAATGTGATTTTCAAATGCTTCATAATCTTTAATGATTTCGTCGAGAAACTGATCGACCTCGTCCTGATTGTATCCACGCATGCTTGCTTTAAACTCGCGTTCATAAATATCATTCTTTGTCATTTTAGATACTCGTTCCATACAAGTCACCTCATCAGCAATTTAATTTTCAGTTTAACAGCTCCGTTTTATCCCCAGTCATCCATTTCTTCACGGATCGTATCTTCAATATCTTCCGGCGTAAGGTAAAAGACAGGGTATTCTTCAAGTTTTTGGCGCTTTTCAGCTGCCTCCACATAAAACTTCGGAGTGCCTTCCGTCGTTTCATCATATAACAAAAACAGGGCATCTGTCTTTAGGATGATGAAATCATTTTTTTGGCGAAGCTGGGCCGGGCTTTCATAAGGACGCTTCGTAATGTAGTCCTTGTAATCACTGTGCTGCCATACATATTCGTACAGCTGTTTAGTAGCCTCCGGGAATTTTTCCTCCTGGTTGTAAAAAGGAGCGAGTGTAGCAATCTGCAGCGGCACTCCTTCCTCCCTGAGTTCAAGAGCTGCTTCAGCTCCCCACAGCTCCACACCGGCCTGTCCACTCGTTATCAGCCATTCCACGCCCCAGGCTTCTATCACTTCCGAGAGCTTTTTTTTAATCGCTTTTTTTAAGTAGGGGAGCTGTTCATGTTTTTCCTGAAAAACTCCCAGTTCATGCGGTTTATACCCGCTCAGTGCCAGTGCGGTGTGCATCATGTCCTCCCCATTGGAAGAAAGCTGCCCTGCTTCAATTTTCGGAAGCAAAGCAGCTCTCTTCGTATCTCCCGGTTTTTGGGCCGGAAACTCATTACTAAAAGCATAAGCAAAAACAAAAGGGAATGCAACGTTTAGCTTCTCCTGCGTTTTCCTGGAAGGCGATGAGTATCCTTAATCAATGAAGGCAGGGAGCGGTAATTTTCCTCAGCCGCTTTTTCCAGCAGGTGCTGAAGTACTCCTGCAGTAATTTTCGCGTCGGACAGAGCATGATGTCCCTGTCTTTCCGGCAGATGAAAGCGGTGGAGAAGCGCCTCAAGACTTGTATCCTGCCCAGGGTAAAGAAGTGATGCAAGCTTCGCTGTGTCAAGCACCGGCATTTTCAGCAGCGGAAGATTCCAGCGCCGGCACATTACTTCTAAAAATGGGACGTCGAAGCTTGCCGGGTGTGCAGATAAAATGCGTCCATGTGAAAAATGAAGGAATTTAATGAGAACACTCGGAAAAGCTTCTCCTTCCCGGGTTTCAGCATCTGTAAGACCGGTTAGTTTTGTGACTACCGGCGGTATAGGTTTGGAAGCCTGCACTAGAGAATAAAAGTTATTTAAATCAGATTGGTTTTTTTTAAAATGGACGCCTCCGACAGAAAGAATTTCGTCGCCGAGGTGAACAGAGAAACCGGTAGTTTCAAGATCGAAAACTGTAAACTCTGCTTTTTCCAGCTCCCGTTCGAATGGATAAGCGGCTGCATTCACCTTTTTCACAGTTTCCTGAGCCTGATACCATTCTTCTTTGTGCTTCTTTATCCATTCTTTCCGGAAGTGCATAAAACGGGGTCTGTCATGCTTTATATAAGTATATACCTGCCGAATCATGATCATATCCCCCGGTTTTTCTGAAAGCTCAGTTCACTCATCTGCTGAAGACGTTTAGCTACAATCAGTGCCTCTTTCAGCTGCCGCCGATCATCTTTTTCGAGCTCCAGCGGGGCAATTCTGTTTGTAAGCCTCACTCCCGCTCGGAGATCCTTTAAATTTTGACGTATTCGATGCTCATGAAGGACATCCATCGCAAGTCGCGCATTTTTCACATCACGCGGATGAAATACTTCAAGCTCCTCCAGTTTTTTCAGACGGGCTGTCGTACCCGGATCTTTGATTCCATACCGGATGGCAAAAATTCTTACACCGTTGACTATCTGCATTAAGGCATCTTTTTTAAGATCGATCGTTTTTCCCGGACCGCGAATGACCATTCTTCCAAAAGGGTTCACGGGCACCCGGAAACGAAGCGTATCTTTCATCAGAAGCGCATGGAGAAGACGCCCTTTTTGTATGCGCTCCGTCACTGCATCACGCAGTATTTCAGCAAGAGTAAAATCCCCAAAGACGGGCCGGTAATCAATAAAAATTGTAAAGTCCCTTATTTCTTCACTGTCGCTTTCCCGGACCCACCGGAACACTTCTTCTTTCCATTCATCCAGCCCGCGGCACCATTTTCGTTCCCGTGCCATAATTCCTCCTGTACACTCAGGAAATCCAGCTTCAGCAAGTCCTTCATTTACTTTGGCTGCAAACAGGTGAAAATAATTCTCCACCTCCCGCCAATTGGACAAATGCCGGTAATTATCAAGTATTAGTCCGTTATCCTGATCCGTGCTGAATGCCTGTTCTTTTCTGCCCTGGCTTCCCATAACGATAAAACAGTAGTTGACCGGGGGAGCGCCGCGCCCTTCTCTCCGCATTGCTCTTAAAGCGAGCTGAATAACACGGCGGTGGATTTGATCATTATAGCTTGATATAAACTCGCATACCTCGGAAGCCTGGGTCCGCTCGTTTAACAGTGCTTCTGTGAAAGAATGGAAATCCGGATGATGTTTTGGTGCAACAGCAGAAATTTCCTTAATGGAATCCGCGTGCTGAAGACGGTAGGAAAGGTGGAGGTATTTTGAATCCTGGAGCTGCAGAAATGATTCGGCAACTAGAATTCCTGCTACGTACTCCCCTCTCATCACAGGTACGAGATCAATATAATCATCTTTAAAAAATGTCAGAACTTCATAACCGAAAGCATTTTCCTGGATTGTCTGAGGGCAGTCATCCATCCATATAGAAACGAGCGCGTCGGGACCGACTTCCAGCAGAGCCTGTATTACCTGCTGCTGTGTTAGTACTCCCTGAAGAAGACCGCCGCGGTCTGTAATGACCAGACCGGGAACTTTCCGCTTCGTTATTCTTGCAGCAGCCTGTTTGACAGTGAAAGATTCAGGAATAATTTCCGCCCGGTCCATGATGTTCTGCACTCTTGTCCGGAAGATTCCGATATTTTCCCTGTCCCCGGCACTGCGCTCTTTTTTGATTTCATCATAAAGTGACTTCATCCGGTCTCCGATACTACTCAGCACTACTTCACTGAATGCTTCGTTTTCACTCATAAGCTCTAAAAACACGGTGCGTTTGAAACGTATCGTTTCGCAGTTTTCCAGTGCCTGCACCGAAAAATTCATCCGTCCCCCTGCTAAAAGAATCATAAGACCAATCAGATCACCTGGATAATAGAAGCGTACGGAAACACGCTGGCCGTCTTCCCGGTGCAGTACGTTTTTGGCAAGCCCCTTTAACAGAAAAAATACTTCCACTTCCTCCTCTTCTTCCTGAAAGAGAAATTCATTAACCTGGAAGGAGGTTCTCGTCGTTTCCTTCATCATTCGTTCAAACTGTTCTTCTGTCAGCAGATCGAACGGGAACGTGTTCCGGATAATTTGTTTATATTCACTGCTCATGAACGGCCCCTTTCCGAAGCAGCCTCTCCTGCCGTTTACGGAGCCGGGCTTTCATCTTTTCAGGCATTGGTAACTGAAGCGCTTCTTCTGTCACGGCAAGAGCTTCTCCAATGTTCTTTTCTGTATGCTCATAATATTTTGCCAGCTCATCCATCGCTTCCGGTACTGGAGAACGGGAGGCTCTAAGTTTTTCAAGCAGGTGGGCAGCTTCACGCATTTTTTTTTGTTTTCTTTTATTTACCGCCATCCTGTACATACGCCGGGGAGAAGGACGGGCTGCGGTCTTTTCAGCAGCCAGCCAGCGGTGCTCAGCTCTTTCGATTTCTTTAAGGCCCTCCCACCAGTGGGCTGCCGCTTCGTGCTCCTCCGTCGTAATGTGAGAAGCGCTTCCGGTTATTTTTTCTCCAATCAGTGCATAAAGCTGTACAAGCGTCCGCACATCCTGATCATGGTGGTCCATGATACCTTTCAGAGGGGCAGGATTATTAGATTCCATATATTCAAAGTAAAGCAGCGGTGCGAGACTTCCGGGGGTATCATCCGTCCGCCCCCCGCCTAATTTTTTTTCCTCCACTACCGCCAGCCGGCATGAAGGAAGCTCTTCTTTCCAGAAACGTCTTGCCGCGTGCAGGAGATCAATGTGCCCGGTTTCCGGAAGCTTCGGCAGCTCTCTTCGTAAAAAAGCATGTCTTGAGCGGACCTGGGGCCAGTCAAACGATTTTCCATTGTACGATACGATGATATCTTCTTCGCCGAAATCCTCCAGAAATCCTCCGAGAAACGCCGGCTCCTCTTCCGGTCCCGGAAGAAAATGCTGAGTGACTTCGATTCCATCCTTTTTCACTCTTGCGTAACCGATTAAAAAAATCATCGTACCTGCCCCGGTTGAAAGGCCGGTTGTTTCTGTATCAAAAAACAGGAGATTTTCCACCGGATGCTGGAAACTGAGCGGATGGGAAGGGGCATTTCCCTCCCAGAACTCGCGCAGAAGCTCCATCCTTTTATACATTTCTTGATCTTCCCATTCGTAAAGTACTTTTCTGCGGTAGGAGCGGCACTGTTCCAGGTAAAAAGGGGTAAAACCGAGCGCTTCTAGAGCTTTCTCCTCTCCGGATGACGATTCTCTCTCTTCAGGAACCGGTTCTTCCGGCAGATGTGTCTTCATACGGAGCAGCTTTTTCTTCAGACTCATTTGCCCTCTCCTTTCGTCATGTATTCGAGAAGCACAATCGTCCATTGTTTAACGTTCGTTCCGGTATCCACCCCCGGCAGACCTGTACAGGAAGGACACCCTTCCCCGCAGGGACAGCTCTGCACGTAGCGGAGCGCTTTTTCCAGCACTTCTTCTGACTGATCATACACTTTGGAAGCAAGCCCCACCCCTCCAGGGTACCGGTCGTAGAGATAAACCGTCGGAAGTTCTGCGTGCACTGATTTTACTTCCGGCACCGCATGAAGATCCTGCTTGTCACACATGACATGAACGGAAGCGACGTGCTGGAGTACATAGGCTGCCCCGAGGAGTACCTGTTCTGTTTCATCGTCCCCAAGACCCTCGAAAACGTCTTCACCGAATTCAAGCATCATGCCATTTGTATGAAGCTCCTGTTCCGGAAGATGAATTGGTCCAGAGCCGATATTTTCAAATGTATCCAGTTTAATTTTTTTGAAAATTGTTGCCATCGCGGTAACCATCACATCTCCGTACTGTACTCTCGCTTCTTTAACGTTTTTTTCTTTATCGACTGCCAGCACAGTGAGTTTGACCGCCAGATTTGCATCTGTAAAGTAGTCTACGCTCACCTGCTGTACGTATGCTTTTTTTTCTTCCCAGTCGAGATACTCAACCTGGTGCTGAATACCTTCGTGAAGATATATGGCTTCATCGTGAAGAAGTGTCAGCGCACTGAAGGTGTCCATTTCTCCAATCACCCGGTGGGCGGAGGGCACCGTCCGGTCAATAATTACAACGTTTTCCTGGGAGGCCGAACGAAGACTGATATTATGCGCCGGAAATGCATCGTTCATCCAGTACCACCGGTCGTTTCGCTGATGAAGCACACGGCTTTCAGTTAAATATTCAAGCAGTTCCTCGACTTCCTCCGCTTCCAGATCGTCAAAGCCTTCATTTTTTTGAAAAGGCAGTTCATAAGCTGCACATTTAACGTGATCAATTAAAATGATTAAATTATCTTTATTGATTCTCGCAGATTCCGGGGAACCTTCAAAGAAATATTCCGGATGGCTGAACACATACTGGTCCAGAGGAGTCGATCCTGCCACCATGATGACGAGCGACTCCTCTTGTCTTCTGCCTGCCCGGCCGGCCTGCTGCCACGAGGAGGCTATCGATCCCGGATAGCCGGTCATAATACAGACCTGGAGCTGACCAATATCTACTCCGAGTTCAAGAGCATTTGTGCTGACTACACCGATCGTTTCTCCGCTCCGGAGGCTTTTTTCAATGTCTCTTCTTTGATTAGGGAGATACCCTCCTCTGTAGCCCCGGATTGATCGCTTCGTATATTCATCTTTGATAAGCTGCTGAAGATGGCTCAAAATAATCTCCACCCGGACCCGGCTGCGTGCAAATACTATCGTCTGGATTTTTTCTTCAAGAAAGCGCGCCGCCAGTTCATTCACAACTTTTGTTGCACTTTTACGTATATTAAGCTGTTCATGCACAATGGGAGGATTATAGAAAGCCACATGCTTTTTCCCCCGGGGCGCCCCATTATTATTAATCAGTTCCACCTTTTCCCCGATCAGTCCTTCTGCAAGTTCCGCCGGATTATCGATCGTTGCTGAAGTACAGATGAACGTTGGATCACTTCCATAATAGGCGCAGATCCGTTTCAGTCTGCGGATTACGTTCGCTACGTGTGACCCGAATACTCCTCTGTACGTATGAAGCTCATCGATAACTACAGTTTCGAGATTTTCAAATAACGAAATCCATTTCGTATGATGAGGCAGCACAGCAGAGTGAAGCATATCCGGATTCGTAATAACGATATGTCCGGCTTTTCTTACAACTTGACGAATGTTAGCCGGTGTATCCCCATCGTACGTGTAGCTTTTCAAGTCAGACTCCATTTCATCAATGAGTTCGTTCAGTTCTGTTTTCTGATCCTGAGCCAATGCTTTTGTCGGAAAAAGATAAAGCGCTCTGGCACTTTTATTCTTATAATAACGGTCGATTACCGGGAGATTGTAGCAGAGAGTTTTACCGGAAGCAGTCGGCGTGACGGCCGTCACATTTTTATTTCGCTGTACCGCTTCAAAGGCACTTTTTTGATGAGTGTACAGCTCCTTTATTCCTCTATGCTTTAAAGCATTTACGAGTTTAGGGTGCAGCTGTTCCGGAAAAGGAGCTGTCACAGCCTCCAGAGCAGGGATTTCCACCCAATGATCAATGGACGGTTCTTCTTTCAGTTCGTTTATCAGCTCTTGAAGTGTTTTCTTCCCAATCATTTCATTCCTTCCTTTCCCGATTCTGCTTCCTTCAGTGTATCGAATAGATGTTTGCATGGCAATACACGCACATGTTCTGTCTGCTCAAGAGATACTAAAAACGCCTCCGTGCAATGAACAGCAGGAAAGCGATCATCAGGAGGCGTAACAGGAGAAGAAGATATCATTTCTTCACCTGAGGTTTTATGAAGTTTTCAGAATCAGGAATAATGCACTCATACCCCGCTTCCATTATTTTATTCAGAAGTTCAGGAAGTATCCGTAAAGTCTGAGGCAGTTCGTGAAGAAGAATGATTCCTCCGGGATGGAGATTATTAACCACATTTCTAACAATCTGCTGCGGATCCTTCCGGAGTTCCCAGTCCACGGAAGATATATTCCAGAGAACCATGTGCATATTCAGTCCGCGCAGAGCTTCCAGCGTCCATTCGTTATATCTGCCGAAAGGTGGACGAAACAGCAAAGGATATCTTCCTGTTATTTTATGCAGCTGTCTGCAGCTCACTTCCAGCTGTCTTTTTTGGAGAGGAGAGGGCATCGTATCGAGATTCACATGAGTATGGGCATGCGATCCAAGCAGATGACCTTCATTCAGCAGTCTTTTCCAGGGTCTGTTACTGAACAAAGTACGGGTATTCCAGAAAAAAGCGGCTGGAATCCCCCTGCTTTTCAACACATCCAGAATAGGCACGGAATATTTCCCCGGCCCGTCATCGAACGTGAGAAAAACTTGTTTTTCTTCTGTTTTGAACTGGGAAAGACCGTCAGAGGCTGGAAAGTTGAACTCAACTTTACTTCCAGTTACTCAGGGAGTCAACGGATGTTTTCTCATATCCTCTTTCCTCCTTCCTCCTTCTCAAAGCGGAGCCATTTTTCTACAGCCGTTTTAGCGGAATGATCAAATTCAACTTCCAGTTCGCTGCGAACCGGGGCAAGAACTTTTGCATGAGACGGATGGAGTCCGATAAGCACAATGTTTATACCCATTTGCTGAAACACGAGTACGAGACCGGAAAATTTTTGAACTCCTTCTTCACCGATTGTTCCAACGCCGGTAAAATCAATGAGTATCCGCTCCGGCTGGGAGTCATAGGAGCGCTGCAGCGCTTGTTCCTCAATCGCCGTCAGCTTTTCCACGGTTAAATCCCCGAACAAAGGGATAAGAGCCATATTTCCCGTTAATTCTATGAACGGACCGGAAAGTTTATCAGACCGCTTTACAACATGCTGGAGCTTTTCTGACTTTTCATAAAGCTCAAAGTTCGTTTCGCTCAATCTTGTCTGCAGAGTCATAAGGCGGCTGGATACTTTATGATAACTGTCGGATAAAGGAGCGAATGCCAACTCCCAGCCTTCCTCTACCGGTGAAGCAAAAATGGAACAAAGAACTGCTCCCCCATCCCGGCTGCACATATTTATTTCCGCTCCTCTTACCGTCTTACGCTGCATCAGGATATTGTTAAATTTTTCTCTGCTTCCTTCTTCTATAAGTTCCATCAGAAGTGAAACTTCCGGAAAGAGACAGGATGCCTCACTCGTCCACGCTCTTATTTCACCTTCTGCATTTATTTTAACTAATGGAAGAGGTGCCTGAGTCTCCATTAATATCATTCTTCTTTTTCTCCTCTCGTTCTTTAAACCACCGATCCAGGTCATCGAGACTTTCTATGAAACGTGCAGAAAATCTGCCGGCCCCGGAAAAATCATACCGGGAAACTAATCGACCGCCGATTAAAATTTCCATCTTTTTTTTAGAGGAAGCGAAAGCTTCCAGGTATTTTGTCAGTTCCTCCACCCGGTAACTTAGTGAAAAAGAAGCTCCGACGACATCCGGCTGCCAACGTTCTATTTCCTTCACTACGTATTCCGGTGGCAGCTCCGACTGAAGGAATTTTACATTCCACTGACGTTCCCGAAACAGTATAGACACCATTTTCAATCCCAGATAGTGCTGTTCATTTTCCATTGTGTAGAAAAATGCTTTCGGTACTTCGTCAATGGTTTTCGATTGACTGACGAGTTCGTATTCTGTCCGGCTTAATATAAAATCGCACGTCCCCGTTGCGAGATGTTCTTCTGCAACCGAAATTTCTCCCGTTTCCCACATCTTCCCCACTTCATACATCGCAGGAGTAATTAAATCTCTGTAGAGATAAAACCTCGAAGCCGTTTCCCTCCATTTTTTCACAACCGCCATTGCTTCTCCGTGGTTTCCTTCGAGGAGAGCCTCTGTAAAAAGTTTAACGGAGCTTTGAGTAGCTATCACGATCACCGCATTTCTCATTGATTAGTTAATTGCTGGCCCGTCAGATTTAACAAGTATGAAACAATACTACCATACAGAGACTCCGGTTAACTACCAGAAGACTTGCTGTCTTCCAGGCTTTGAACTATACATGATTCCACGGCCTTTCTGACAGTATCTTTTTCGTTTAGCAGCTGGTGTCTCGCCCCTTCAAAAAGTGTTACGCGCATGTTCTGGCATTTTCCCCGGAAAAACTTCAGGTTTTCCTTCCATTCTACTGTCGTATCCTTGTTTCCCTGAAGCAGATGAATTTCACCATCGTATACAGGACAGCGGCTGATGCGGCGGTGCCAAGCTTCCAGAGCAAACATCCACTCTGCGTGCAGAAATTTCACCTGCAGCGGATCGCTTTTCGTAAAAAGATGATAATTTTTGTCCTCTGAGTTTTTCTTGAATCGTCTTTTCTGTCTCGGGACCAGCCGGCTGAACAATTTGATCCCGGCGCGCACTTTCCGCCACCGGTAGGGCATATAGAGGGGAGCTGCAAATATCATTTTGCTGAATAGAATTTTTTTGTCACAGGCAGCCTGAAATAAAATTGCTGCTCCTGTACTGTGTCCCAGCCCGTAAAGGGGAACATTCAAACAGTAAGGGGAGACTTTTTCCCATGCCTTCACAGCAGCTTCTACATATTCGTCAAAAGAAGCAATACTGCCGGATGCCCCCCCGGAAAGTCCATGTCCGGGCAGATCAAACGCAACTACCTGATAGCCTTCCTGCAGAAGACGGTTGATTGTTCTAGCAAGTCCGGCGCTGTGATCGAGGTAGCCGTGGATAAGAAAGACTGTCCCTTTACAGGAGGCTGGTGTAAAAAGCTGCAGAAAGAGCTTCCTGTTTTCCACATAAACAAACTCATTCCGGTATTCAGAAAAAGCAGTTATGTCCAGCCCGTAGTATGTGAAATACTCCTGAAGCTCCCTTACGTATATATGAGGATTTTTATTCTTCATTTCCAGATTTTTATGCTTTAATGCGTCAATCCATGTCAATTGCTGCACGTTAACGGCTCCTTTTGATTAAAATATCAGGATAAGTATAATGCAAATAATGTATAACATGCAGTACAAGAACTTGGTTTATTCATTTTATCAGGCTGCCTCCCTGATTCAACCACATATATGACATCCCCGGTTTTAAAGGATTGAAATTTCTATGCTTTAATTTTTTAGAAAAAGGAAAAAAGCTGCCCGCAATGGACAGCTCCAGATTTATCTGCGCTCAACTGCTTCAACGAGCGCCCGGCCGTAAGCCGGAAGATCCGGTGGACGGCGGCTGGAAACAATATGACCATCTGTAACTACTTCTTCATTATGCCACTCTGCTCCGGCATTAACCATATCATCTTTTATACCGGGAGTACTCGTTACTTTTTTCCCTTTTAAAATATCCGCTGATATAAGCACCCAGCCGGCATGACAAATTTGTCCGATGACTTTCGAGTGATTATCCATATACTGAACCATTTTCAGGACCTCGGGATAACGGCGCAGTTTATCCGGTGCCCATCCGCCCGGTATAAGAATTGCATCGTATTCTTCAATAATTACCTGCTCAAATGACAAATCGGACGTAACAGGCACGCCGTGTTTTCCTTTATACTCTTTATCAGCTTCCCGGCCTGCAACATGCACTACGGCGCCTTCTTCCTTTAGACGGTAGTGAGGGTAAATAAGTTCGGAATCTTCAAATTCATTTTCAACGACAGTGAGCACCTGTTTATTTTTTAAGCGCATACTATGCCTCCTTCAAATTAAAACCATTCACTTCTATATCTACCCGATGCATGCTTTATTTACACTTATTAAGAATTACCATTCCACTCACTGTAAAATTCATCAAGGAAATTTTCCAGCCTTTCATGACGCTTTTCTGCCCGCTTTTTACCCGAAGGTGTATTCATCGTATCTTTTAATGTCAGAAGTTTTTCATAAAAATGTGTAACTGCCGAAGCTGAGTTATCGCGGTATTCCTGCTCCGTCAAATTATACCGCGGCCGCTGTTCAGGATCATGCATAGGAGATCCATGGGATCCTGCATACATGAAACAGCGCGCGATCCCCACTGCTCCTATCGCATCTAGTCTGTCTGCATCCTGCACAACTCCGGCTTCAAGAGTTTCCGGAACCTGTCCGCTGCCCCCTTTGAATGAAACAGATTCAACAATGTAATTCAGTTTATTTCTTTCAGCTGGAGGGATATCCTGGGCAATCATCCATTGCTGTAAATATTCTTTTCCTGACGACTGTGTATGATGAAATTTTTCATCACTCACATCGTGAAGAAGGGCAGCAAGCTCACATAGTAACACGTCCGCCCCTTCTTCCTGCGCAATAGACACCGCCTGACTTCTTACCCGCATTGTGTGAAACAGGTCATGTCCGCTAGCGTCATCTTTAAAAAAATCCTGTGCTAAAATTTCCGCTTTTTCTATCCAAGCAGTATACAAAATTATCACTCCCCGGAAAACATTTTACTATATCCCGTTCTGTCCTGTCCTAGTTTTTAAATGTGAGAATTTTCTCTGACAGCAATACTCTCCATCCTCCTGTTTTAAGAAACAAAAAAAACTTCCGGAGTGTATTCCGGAAGCCTGAAGTTCTACAATTGTGAAGCTGCAGCATCCTGCTCGCATTCCTGACATTTCTGAATGTAGGATTCGTGCATTTCGTCTAAAGGATTTCCACATTTCGAGCACTGCTTTGGCGGAAGGTTACGGAAAAATTCAACGGCGGACATCATCATGGTCAATCCCTCCATATATTTTTAAGATGAGTTCATTGTATTACAACAGTTACATAAACACAACCCTTTATTATAACAATTTATAATTTTTTTCTGTTAATCATATTTATTTACAGCTCAGAGGACGTATAATTCCTTTAATAACACTATTTTTACAGGTGTTACACTTTTTATACTGTATTAAAACAGATTGAAATAAAGGGAGAGAAAATGGGTAAAGTACTAATATAGCCCGCCGTTGTTTTATAACTGATCCGGTTTTCCCTCCTTTGCCAAGATTTCCGGCAGGTTTATTTATCCGCTGACAAAACTGTAAAACAGCTCAGAAACCATTCTATGATTTCTTTTCAGCCGTATTTATTGAAATATCCAGCTTTTTCAATTGCACTGTGAAGCATTTCATTCTATAATTAAAGTGATATGTGAGTAGAATTGGAGGTATTAGTTCATGTGGAATAAGGTATTGCCCGCAGGCCTTCTGACATTTGTTTTTGTTATGATGCCGGCAGCAGCAGTTTTTGCAGCAGAAGCAGCGGAAGATGAAAATGGTGGATTTGGATTCAGTGAAATCATTTTTACAATTCTTGCCTTTGTTGTTCTCGTCCTCTTCATTTATTATATGATCAGGGACAATGCCAAGTAGTCAGCAACATACATAAGCAGGGAAGGCTTGCTGTAAGGCAGCCTTCTTTCTTAATTTCAGCATTTATCAAAAAAACCTTTTCCAGGGCATTCAGCCAGGAAAAGGTTTTTTAAAACTGTTATTAACTCGATTCAGACAATTATATAAATCCTGATGGGACGTAACAACCTTATTTTCTACTCTTCTTCCATAATTTCCACAGATTCAATTATTACATCTTCTGAAGGTTTGTCAGCTGATTCAGTTTCCACCACAGCTATTTCATCAACAACATCCATTCCTTCAATCACATGGCCGAATACGGTATGCTGAAAATCCAGATGAGGAGTTCCTCCCTCTTCTACATAGTATTCCACTCTCTGATCGGGAAAGTCGCTTTCCTGAAACATTTCCCCGGACACCTGACTCTCATCCGCCTGGACGATAAAGAATTGACTGCTGTTCGTATCCGGGCCGCTGTTAGCCATGGAAAGAGCTCCCCGGAAATGACCCAGTGAAGGATCAAATTCATCTTCAAAAGGCTCTCCAAAAGCGCTGTCTCCCCCCATCCCTGTTCCGGATGGATCACCGCCCTGTATCATAAAATTTTCTATAACACGGTGAAATATTACTTCATCATAATATCCTTCTTCTGCCAATGTAATGAAATTCTCAACGGCAAGCGGAGCTTCATCAGGAAAAAGCATTAATTCGATTTCTCCCATGTTTGTATGCAGCACGACCTGAGGATAATTACTTTCATCTTCTTCAAACTGCGGATATGTAATATCTTCCAAATCCTCTAGTTCTTCCTCCTGTTCCTCTGCCTCATCAATATTTTCCTGTTCCGCCTCTTCCTCACCAGCAGGATCGTTCTGCAGGTTTTCATCTATCTCATCAGCGGCTTCTTCATTGTTATTTCCACAGGCAGCAAGTATTAACATACATCCTGCCAAGGTGGATATCCCAGTTACATTTCGTATCGTCATGTTCTTCTCCTCCTTCTTCTACATTTTAATTTATGAATTCCTTTACAGCAAGCATGCACGTGACTGTATTTTTCAGCGCTCTCTTAAACTCGCCACTTTTATATAAGGGGGTCTGTATTTACAAACAAAAAGTCTCTATGATAAAAGCTCTATTAAAGTTCGTTGTGATTTCTGAGGGAACTCCGCTTCAGCGCTGCCTGCCATGGAGGAGCCGTCCGGCTGGCACTGTTGTCCTGAGGGAGCCTTCTATGCAGAAAAATCAGCTGCCTGCATGATTCTCAGCTGGCAGCTGATAAGCACCCTGAAACTATTGAAACTTTCTTCAGGCAAAAACGTCTTAGTATCGAACGCCTGTAAGGGACCCTGATTTTCTTTAATACTGCAATAAAGGGAAGCCCTCCGCTGTGATAATACATTAAATAGGCCTCCCGCTTTGCTTGTGACATTCCAGTAAGGAAAATATATTTATTTTATGATTCTTTATCTTCCATTTCTTCTTTTGCCTGTTCATAGGCATTGGAAAGAATACTTTGAATTGCTTTTCCACGGTCGCTCTTGCGACGCCGGTATTCGTTATAGAGATCCTCCCCAGTGTATCCTTCATCCAGAAGACTGCGGAGAAGCATATCTGACAGGTCTTCCTTTTTAGCAACGATCTGGCCTTCAATGTGCACCGATACATGATCCTGCAGTTCATGAACCGAACTTATAGAACAGTAAAGTGTAGCAGGATCGTTAGTTTTTTTAGTGATCGTGACTTCGGCCATAAGCGGCTGCCGGGTGCTCAGGTACTCCTGAAAAAAATCATTCCATTCTTTATCGACTACCGCTTCGAGAAGCCAGCTTTTGTCCGCTTCCTCTTTGTTAATAATAAGGCCGTCTACAAGTGGTACACTGACTCCTTTCATAGGCTCATCTTCTGAAGGAGCTTCATCAAACAAAATAGTCAAGGAACATAAGCGGAATGTTTTCATAATTATCCCTCCTGCTTTTCTTTATTAGCAGTGTATCATGAAACGAAGAAGAGGTGCTTAAAATGATTAATCATGCAGTAATATATCATCAGGAAAAACCACCGGCCCTGGACCCTGATGCGGATTATCTCCGCATACATGCCGGCCTTGAGCCGGGACACCTGAGACTGACTCCTGCTGCAATCAGAAAACTGTGCAGTAAATACAGACAAATCACTCTCGTAATGCCAATAGCGACCAATGATGCCCTGCAGCAGGGAAAACACGACAATCAACAAACATTTCTTTTGGAATTATTCCGGCACTGGACGAATAAATCACATGTTACTTTACACGTTGTTCAGGCGGATAAAAGTGCTGAAAGCACGTCAAAATCGGAGCATCATGTCACTTCCGTCCACGTGTGGTATGAAAAATCACAGATAAATGCAGAAAGAATCGCGAAAAGCTATTTCCGGTTTCTTCCGGTCTGGAGCCGAAGGCTGATTCAAGCCAGACAAAAAGAAACTGGGATTATTGCTTTGTCTTTATTTGGTATCGAGCTGCTTGAACTGGAACAGGAAAACACAAAAGATCTGCCTCCTGAAATCAGTGCATGGATAATTAAAGGGGGAAAAATGGCCGGCGGGAAAGGCCACGCCCGGGGGCGGCTGTGGTTTATCCGGTCCGGTGTGCATCCCGGGCTCGTTTACGCTGCTTTAACCCATTACCGTCCTTCCCTTCCATGGTGGATTTATCTTATAAGCCAGGCTGTAGTTCATCAGACCGTCATGAAGCGTTTCGGCTGCTGGAGAAGCCGGATTATGCGCCGTCATCATTGGCATCTGTACTGATAGTATCCCCATCAGTATATCCGGCCTTATAAAATGCTTCTGTTAACTGCTCCGATTCCTCGTTATTTATAATAAAAAATGCTCCTGTACCAGCGGCCGGCATATACAGCGGAAATTCGCCCGGACGAAACTTTAAAGACGAAGCGTCCCTGAGCGGATAATTTTCTTCATGATTGCCGGCAAGCCCAAACGCTGTGGTATAAACGTAATCGGCAGCCAGTTCTTCAAGAGCTCCCCCGGATATACGGTGGTTTTTTAAATAGTTTCGATAACGCTGAAATCGTTCTTTTTCTTCCATTCCATATGCAGTAAGCCATTCCTGTTTAAGCATCAGTCCTCCGAGAGTGGCACTTCCGGTCCATACAGCGAGCCCGGAAACCGGGTGCTCAAACAGCATGACAGCTCCTGAAATCATCAGCAAAAAGCTTGATACCGGAAGAAAAGTCCTGGCATACCTGCTTCTCCGGCTTATTACTGAGTCACGCAGCTCTTTTTTTATCCCATTCTTTAATTTTTCCAGAAAAGAATAGAAGCTGTCTCTTTCTTCCTGGTCCTCCGTTACTGATTCAACGTCTTCCATGAAGAAAATTCCATCCCTTCCTATTCTGTAGAACAAATAATCAACGAGATCTTTTTCGTATTTTTTCAGTTCATCCCTATTGGCGTTATCCTTATACATTATCCGTCCGTCTGCTGTCCTTTCAGCAGAAAGTTTTTCTTTCAGAACAAGATCCAGAATGGTGGCAGTAACGTGTCTGACAGAGAAAGAATCTCCTGTAATCATAGAGGCTTCCACGGGTGTAATATTTTTTTTGACGACGGAGGGTACTGCCGTAAGAGCGTTGTTTCGTTCTTTAATCCACAGAAAAATGCTGAAAGTAAACAAAATAAATGAAACTGAAGCCATTACCGTTATCATCAGACTGCCTCCTTACGCCTTAATCTAACACTCCAGTAAATAACAGCTGTTACGGTTAAAAATATGAGATAAAGCAAAAGTGATGTAATAAACTCGTTTCTTTCTGCCCAAAAAGGGGCAGCAATAAGGCTTAATATCCAAATCATAGAAATATTTCCGGCCGCTGTACCCCACATGTATTCAGAAACTTTCATAGGGGTTAAGGCAGCGGCGGCCGATATTAAATTACTCGGCATAATGGGAATGCTTCTCAAAACTACGACTGCTGCCATCCCGTGCCGTTCGAGCAGGGAAGCAGCTTTTTCCCAGCGGTCTTTTTTACCACTCCAAAAATTTTTGACTTTCTCTTCACTCCACGAACGGGCAAGAAGGAAACAAAAGCCTGCACCGGCCGTTGTTCCTGCGAAACTAAACAACAACCCTTCCCAGAAGCCGAATAGCAGGACGTGAATAGTAATGATGATAATAACTGGAAAAACAGTAAAAACATTCTGGGCTATTAACAGAGGAATTGTCACTGTGAGGATTCCATATCCTGTTTCAGGAAAGATTTCCTGAGTGAAATAACTGATATTCTCTCCACGCAGTTCGGATACTGTCTCCCACTGCCAAAATAAAAATAACGCAAGCAGCGCTAAAAAAATAACTGAACTCCATTTGAACATAAACAAATTCCCTTCTATCTCTTTACATCAGTATAACTTTTTCTTGGCCCAGGTAAAAATATTCAGGAGGACAGATAAGTTATTTTTATTAAATCGTTTTAATTCCCGCTGCTGTGTGTTTTTTAAAACATAGCAGCTTCTTTTTCTATTCGTCTGATGATAAATCAAAAAGGTACCAGGACTATTCATCCGGCACCTTTTCCTTATTTTTATCAGCCTTTCTTTTTGTAGTTTCTTAAGATAAACACTTTAAGGATAACTGTGCCACTTGGTTAGCTTTGTAAAAAGAGAAGCGCTGCTGCAAAAAAGAGTCAGCCGCTGAATTTCCTCTACAGAAGTGAATATATAAACAGTATATGGAAAAATTGAAATTAAGTAGCCAGTGCTTTATTAATAGCTGAACTTTCGAATAAATTTCCTTCTGTATGCCAATGCTCCTATAAAGCCTCCGAATGCCAGACATGCCATAACCGCATACAGCATTTTCAGACTGTATGCACCTATAATAATTCCTCCTACTGAGGAACCAATCACACCGGACACGCCGAAAAAAACGGAAATAAACAGCAGATGCCCTGTAGATTCCAACTCTTTAGGAACGAGCCTGCTGACAAACTGAAAAGCTGTTAAATAAAAAACAGCAAAAGCTATTCCATGTGTCACCTGAATCATGAGCACGAATCCCGGTTCCGGAGCCAAAAAAAGCAGAATCCAGCGTACAGTGTAAAGTGCTGCTGCCAAAGCTATCAAGGTGAGTGGATGAAAGCGCCGCATCCAGTACGTACTAAAAGCAAACATCAGCGCTTCAGCAGTAACCCCGATGAACCAAGCCATGCCAATCACCGACTCGTCCGCTCCTAAATCTACTATGTATAATCCAATAAAGGAATCGTTCATACGATGCGTCAGGCTGATCGTCATAATAAAACCTAGAAAAAGAAGAAGCTCTCTGTCTTTACGGAGTCTCCAGGCACTCCCGAGACTCACCGGTTTACTGGCTGGCGTACTATCAGGAGAAGCATAGGCGAATATGAGTGCTGTTACTAAAAACAAAGCAAACACCGCGTAAATATGTCCTATTCCGATCCAGCTGAGAATGTACCCGCCCGCAAGAGAAGCACTTCCAAAACCGAGCGAACCCCACATTCGTATACTCCCGAAAGATACGCTTTTTTCTACTGACACCTTCTGCGCGAGGCTGTCACCAAGCCCCCCTGCTGGAGAAAGAAAGGAAAAAAACAAATAAACGGCCGGTATTATGTAATAAAACTCATTAAGCTGGAATAGAAAAAATCCGACCGTTAAAGCCCCGGACAGGCAGAGGACGAGTATTTTACGGACGGTTTTCCATTTATCGCTCATAAACCCCCAGAAAGGCTGGGCCAGAATAGCTGCCGCTGGTCCGGCAGCCAGCAGAACTCCGATTTCCCACGGGGTTAATCCTAAATATTGAAAATAGACGGGCAGGTAGCTGATCATGATAGTCATCGAGGCATGAAAGAAAAACAACGTTCCTTTCAGCTTCCAGACTGGTGAAGACTTCAAGCAGCCTCCCCCCTTTCATTCGGTCTGTTTTATTGAAACCAGTTCTGTCTGTAAAGATAGACAGGATCCAGGTCTACAAATAAATACAGATTTTTTTCTAAAGGACAGGAATAGGTTCTGATAATTTCATTTGTTTCAATATCTCTGTACTTATCCGAAAGCATACCATTTTTATTAAACTGCATTTCAACTACATTATCAAGAAAGTAAACTCGCCAGCTCCAGTTTTTCCCTTTGGCGGTTTCATCCATTTTCCACCCATACGCTTCTGTTTTTGTCCAGTTTACCGTCTGCTGGTAACCGTATTTGTCACAGATATATATTCGGGAAGCCTCAACATCAAATTTTTTAGTCAGACTTTTAACAAAGGTATCCAGAGACTCTCTCCCTGTCCAGGTTTTTTTAACCCGTTCATCCATCTTCACTAAAAGCTCCGTCTGACGATCCAGCCATCGATAGTGCATATCTATGAAGGAATGTATTAAATCCTTAACGACTTTATGCTTTTCGCAGCGGCCGCTTCCTTCCGCATTCGGTGAACCGAGCAGAAACCCCTGAAAAAATCGGCCCCCGTATCTCCATGCCATATGAAGCTGGTGGGACGTCTCGATGCCTGTAAAATGAAGGGAAGCTCCTAATTTTCTTGCATAAAAAGCTAATGTATCGAGAATTTCACTATAGGTGTAATAAGAGGATGTTTCCTCAAGATCGGAAACATCCACTTTAATAATGGATGGTTCCAGTGTCGAAAATTGATCAAGATGGGTGTCATTAATGCTTATATTATCCATCGCTGTTAAGTACCCGCTGGCTTTAAAGTAAAGAAGAATATGCGTAAGCTCTTTCAGGCTGCCGGCAAACTTGTCTGCCTGAATTTCAAACACCGTGTGGGAGCGGGGAAACCCTTTTTTCTCTATTTCTTCAAAAAACTCCAGTAAATCCTCCACTGCGTCCAGCGGGCCGAGTACTGCCGGCAGAATATTAAAATGCAGTACAGGGAGCTTCTCCATGTTCATTGCTTTTTCCACGGCACAGCTGTAAATCCATTTGTCGATTTCCCATTTTACTTCATCATCCACCTTTTCGTCTGTGAAAAATGAAACCATAGATACATATTCCTCGTTTTCTTCATATCTTCCTAGTACTTCAAAAGCCGATGCTTCATATTTATCTGCACTGATGACTGGCTGCAGAAAGGCATGAATTTTATTTTTATTGTTTATAACATCTGAAATATTCATATTTCCCTCCACTTATCCGCCAATTCCACGGTATATATGTTCCGCCTCTTTCCATGGAAGGGGTGAAGCACCTATTCGTTCTCCACTACGACCGAATTTTTCATGGTGAAAATCGGTGCCTCCTGTACGGTAAAACCGGTTACCTGTTTTAACTTCAGCTTTTTCAACCAATAGAAGAAAACGTTTAATATCTCCGGGGGAATGATCCCGATGATACACTTCCACTCCGTCCAGCTGACCGCTTTCCAGCCAGGTTAATATTTGGTCATCCATATTATAGTAAACCGGATGAGCGGCTATCGCTGCTCCTCCTGCCTCCCGGATTATATTCACTGCTTCTTCCGGCTGCATTTCTTCTTCTTTTTGAACATAGCAGGGCCTGCCGTACCCTATGAATTTCTCAAAAACCTCACTGACAGATTCCGCATAGCCTTTTTTCACAAGAGCCCCAGCCAGATGGGGACGGGACCAGGTGACCCCCGTCACTTCTTTTTCCACGTCTGCTATGGAAACTGTCAGTCCGTTATACTGGCACTTTTCCACCATCTGTTTCATTCTGTTGTACCGTTTCTCCCGGTGAAATTGTAATTTTTCCTGAAGTTTTTGTGAGGTGCTGTCAATTCCATAACCCAGAATATCGACACTTCGTCCATTCACACGTGTTGAAAGCTCTATACCGCTGATAAATTTCATGCCCTGGGATGCAGCAGCCTGAGCTGCTTCCTGCAGGCCGTCCGTGGAGTCATGATCTGTAAGGGAAATCATTTTCACACCGGCCTCAGCACATTTTTTCATCAGCTCTGAAGGCGTATAACCGCCGTCAGATATAGTTGAATGCATATGCAGATCAGCTCTGGACATTATTTCTGCCACCAGTAATCATACATCGTGACAGGCATCTGCCTTTTATGCATCGTTTGTTTATATTTCGTTTCAATAATATTTTTGGCTTTTTCACTGACATTCTGCCCTTCCAAATATTGATCAATTTCTTTATAAGTTACACCCAGGGCTTCTTCGTCCGAGATCAACGGCTGATCATCTTCAAGGTCTGCTGTAGGGACTTTGGAAGCCAGCTTTTCAGGAGCTCCGAGTTTTTCCATGATTTTTTTACCCTGCCTTTTATTCAAACCAAATAACGGGGCAATATCGCAGGCCCCATCGCCATATTTCGTGTAAAACCCTGTTACAGCTTCCGCAGCATGGTCCGTTCCGGCTACAAGGAGATTGTAATGAGCCGCTATATCATATTGTACTTTCATACGTTCCCTCGCTTTCGTGTTTCCTTTCAGAAAATCCGAAAGCGGCTCTCCTAAAGCTTCTTCGAACTGCTGCATAGAAGCATCCACTGCCGACTGAATATTAACCGTCAGCACTTTATCCGGTTTTATATAGTCCACCGCCAGAGCGGCATCATCTTCATCCGCCTGAACGTCATATGGGAGACGCACTCCGCAGAACATATATGCCCCATCTGCTTCCTCTTCGTTCAGTTCATTAATGGCATCCTGAATAAGAGCACCGGCAAGTGTAGAATCCTGACCGCCGGATATGCCTAGAACATATCCTTTCATCCCTGATTTTTTTAAATAAGCTTTCAGAAAATTTTTGCGCTGAGTAATTTCCTCCTCAACATTAATTTCCGGCTTCACTTCTAAATCTGAAATGATTTCTTTTTGAAAGTTATGCATACTATCATCCTTTCTTTGTTTAAGGTTCTTGTAAAGCAGTGGAGAAGCTATCGGCTTTTCACCCGCCCGGTAGATGGCTGCTTTATTCTGTATCTACTGAAATTGTCCGGAACCGAGCTGTTGCTGAAGCTTAGCCAGTTTAGCTGACTGTCCTTCTGCCGTTAATATTTCTTTTTCTGTTGTTCCAATAAGATCATAGTGGGGATAATGGTTATCTGTATGAATCCACTGTGGTTTCAATCCGTATTTTTTGCCCCACTGAATAAGCGTTCTTCTGTCACAGCATGCAGCTTTCGTAACCGTTTTATATTCCGGAAAGCGGGGATCGTACCAGTAGTGGGTAAGAAAAGCAACTTCTCCCCGGTCCGCTTTCCGTCTCCACTGTTTCAGTTCATCTTTGCTGACCCCAAAAGCCACGCTCCCACCTCTTTTCGGTTTATTATGATCGTAACTAACTTTCATTTTCAATTCGCAATTCTTTCCGTCAGCTGCCCGGAGACAGAGGCTGTTCGGACGGACGGGTTTTTTATCCCGCAGCAGAAACCATTCAGGAGGTCATCCTGCTTTTCTTATATACCCTATCCCATTCAGGATAATGCTTTTTCATGGAAATTGGACGGAAACTTTCCTTATTTACGAGTACATGTTCACTCGTTCCCGTGAGGCAGAGTGTGCCCGAATCATCCTTGATTTCGTATCCGTAAGTGACTCTTACTCCTGAATAGTCTTTTACGTAAGTAGTGACATTTATTTCTTTTCCATATCTTGCAGGGTATTTATAATCCATGCTGACATTCGTCACCGGAGCTAGGACTCCCTCTTTTTCCATTTCAATATAAGGAATCCCCATTTTTTTCATCAGGCTGGTTCTGCCGATTTCACACCATACGAGGTAATTAGCGTGGTACACAACTCCCATCTGGTCTGTTTCTGCGTATCTGACCTGTATCTTCACATCATCTTTTAACATGTCATTCCTCCTGAAGCAGATGGAAATCTTCTTTATGCAGTTCGTTAAGTTTTCGATTTTCACTGCCGTAAATATAGTTGTAGGCCTGAATCTGTACCGCGTGCTCTACCATATCCTTTACAGCACGGGCACTGCCGTCCACCTGTTTTTCTTTTATTTTGATCAGAAGCTCTTCGTAAACTCCCGCCCCTAAAGTATACCCGTACTTTTCAGCATAAAAAAGGAGGATTTTCATCAGTTCCTCTGACTGGTAGGCAGGGAAATGAATTTCCTTTTTAAAGCGTGACGCGATACCTGGATTGCTTTGCAGAAGTTCAGCCATAGGAGATTCATAACCTGCCAGGATAATGACAAGATTTTCATTATGTTTAGTCATTTCCTCGACCAATGTATCTACTGCTTCTCTTCCGAAGTCCTGAGTTCCTCCTCTTAGCAGTGAATATGCCTCATCAATGAAAAGCACCCCGCCAAGAGCCTGGCGGATTAGTTTTTTTGTTTTTAATGCGGTCTGTCCGGTATACCCTGCTACAAGGTCACTGCGGCCTGCTGTAATGACGTGGCCGCGTTTCAAAAGTCCGAGCTGCTTTAAAATTTTACTGTATATACGGGCTACAGTCGTTTTCCCTGTACCCGGCGGACCGGTGAAAACAGCATGAAGCTGTACCGGAACCCCGGGATAACCTTCTTTTTCCCTTTTCTGCTGAACTTCAACAAAAGAAGCCAGCTGTTTAACTTCGTGCTTCACTTTATCAAGGCCGACCAGATCGTCCAGCTCCAGGAGCGGATCCGTTTCAGTGTCTGTTTCTGCTTCTTCGAAAAACTTTCCTGAAAGCATTGTCATCTGCGGCTCAGAAAAATCTTTTCTTTGAGCCGCTTCTGCTCCCTGACGGAATACAGCTTCCTGAATAAGCTGCTTTACCGTCCTTGCATTACCAAAACTTTCGTCGACCTGTTCTTTTTCAATGCGCATCTTCAGGATTGGATATACGTCATGAGCTAAAGTGAAGTCCTGATCCAGCGCTGTTTTTTCCCCGATTTCAATTAATTCTTCCAGCGTATAGTCCGGCAGGTCGATAAAATTGGAAGAGGGAAATCGGCTCCGGAGCCCGGGGTTACTATTAAGAAATTCTCTCATTTCCACCGGATAGCCTGCCAGTATAACAGCAAAACCTCCTGCATATTTACCGCTCGTCATTGCTGAAATCAACGTATCAATGACAGTCTGCCCGTAGTCACTTCCCTCTCCACCACTTTTATGCAGAGTATAAGCTTCATCAATAAATAATACTCCACCGAGGGCTTCTTCTATGACTGCAGTGGTCTTTTCTTCTGTCTGGCCGACATAAGCCCCTACAAGCCTGGATCGATCAGCTTCCACCACCTTTTCTTTAGGTAGGACCCCCATCTCGAAATAAATTTCTGCGAGAAGTTTAGCTATCGTCGTTTTTCCAGTACCTGGATTGCCTGTGATAATCATATTCAGGCTTTGTTCTGCACTATTCTCGTATCCTCTCGTTTCCCGCTCCTTTTCGTACTGTAGAAAATGGTAGTAGGAATGAACTTTCTCTTTAACTTGATTCATTCCTGTCATCCTGCTGAGTTCTTCGAGCGCTCTGCTCTCTCTGTTTTGTTCTTCTGGAACTGCATTCTCCCAGTCTTCCGAAATTTCCATAAGATTTTTAAGAGTTTCATCAAGGTTATGTTTTTTTTCTTTGGAAGAATATATTCCTGAAATTGTGTTTCTGTAATCCAATGCAGCCGTTTCGGCTTCCTGAATCATCCGTTCTATTTCGGGAAGCAGATAGAGCCAGTGGCTTACCGCTTGATTTTTCCTGCTTTCTCCTGCTCCTTCACATACATTTTTTCTTTTTTCTTTCAGCAGGGTATATCCTGAAGTTCGTTCTTTTTCGACTGCGAGCAGTTGCCTCAGCTGCTCCAGTTTTTTCTTTTTTCCATGACTGTGATCCGTTTCCCTGATTTTGGGGAATCCGTCTTCAAACCAAGGCTGTTTTAAAGTTTCGTATGCTATGTGGATGATTGTTTCACAGACATATTCGGACAAATTACTGGATGACAGTGCTGAAGCCATATACTCCTCGACTCTCTTATCCTGAATACCTTTTCTTTCGAATCTGGCAGCAGCTGCCGCTGCTTCCCAATCAGCACGCGACGTATCATCTGACGGGAGTTTATGCAGGGTCCGGGTGATTTCAGCTTCATTAAGCTCATTGTAAGGCGTTTTTTTTAATTCCTGAATTTTCATTTCCCGATTCAGTTCTGCATTTTTTTCAACCATAAAAATACTTCCTTTCAAAGTGTTGTATTATGTAAGCTGTATTTTCAAAGCTGAATCCTGCCAAAGGGCACGTGTTCCAATTACAATAGTCAATGTAAAAATCAGCTTTCCGAACCGGACGTTTTATTACAGGCTGTGGATTTCAAGGATTGCCGCCAGTAATATGTGTGACGTTATTTCCCGGCTATGTCAGCAGATAGTATATTTCTATTTTAACAGATTGTACAGTTGACGGTCACCGGTGGGGTCCGGGAGTAGCAGCTACTGCGAAGCCTGAAAAACTTCACTTTCTGATTCCCTTTTCTTAGTCCCTTTTGTACATTCTATGTATAATAAAGAAAGACACTTATAAAGGAGATTTGACGATGGCACGCAAATTTGCAGTACTTATCTTTACCTTCCTGACTGTACTTCTTCTATGGTTTTACCATGAACCAATGCTTATATGGCTGGAAACATACGGCAGGGATTACATATTCGTTACTGTTATAGTTGCGACACTTCTTTCGCTCTTTCCAGTCATTCCGTACCCTTTAGTAGGCGGAGTAATAGGAGCTGCCTTTGGTCCTTCCGGGGCCGTCATAATATGGACAGGATCTACACTGGCTTCCATGTTGTTTTTTTTAATGATCCGATACGGAGGATTTGAAAAATCCGGAAGAAAACTGCTGGCCCGGTATACAGCAGTACAGGGTCTTACTCTGCTTTTTGAAAGGAACGCCTTTATGTCACTCACTGTTCTGCGGATGATCCCGGTTATTCCTTCCATTATTATTAATGCTTATGCAGCACTCAGCCGGGTTCCTTTTCTTTTATATTCTGCAGCTTCCGGACTCGGTAAAATTCCTTCCATGGCTTTATTCGCTCTTGCGGGCCATACGATAGTAACGGATCCTGCCGACCTCGTTTATATGATAATAATTTATTCCTTATTTTTATTTACAGTTTACAAAGGATATAAATGGTGGCTGAAACGTTCAGGTCCTCCTCCTGCCGGCACGTCTTGCGAGTCTCCAGACCCAGTACCCGACAAAGGCTCCTGAACTGTTTAATATAACGTCATCAATATTTGCAACCCGGTAGGTGAAATAATATTGGTTCACTTCAATGAATACTGAGAGAGCTGCTGCTGTACTTAATACGATTAAAAATACGGCCGTCCGGGTACGGTCGTTTTTTTTGTGCAGGATATCAGTTAAAAGAAAGCCATATGGAACGAATAGTAGAATGTTTCCTCCGAGAATGATAAGCGGGTCAACATACGAAGCACTAAAAAGGCCGATACGATATATACTTAACAGCGGAGTAAGATTATAATTTCTACCATCCTCCCCAACTTCATGAAATGACGCCCCATGATTCCAAGCGAAGAACACTACATAAAACAGCATCCCGAGGTATGCTATAAACAGGGCCCCGGCAGGTGTTTTCCAACTTTTGAATTTCTTATCGTCGTTCATCAAGAGCATTTCTCCTTTTAGAAACTGTAAGTTTATTCAATTATCTCCCTATATGAAATTCCCCGCAACCAGTCCTGGCGTTTTTTCACACTGCTTTAAAATTTCTCAAGTGTGATTCCGGCTTCCTTGTTAAGGAGCTGCCAGTGCTACTTTGCATATTTATAATCGATCAGCATTTCAAAGCGCTCAGTTTTCTCTTCGGCAGGCGGAAATGGTGACGGGATCACTCACCTCAACACAAACCGAGTGTGATTAAAAGCAGATAAATCATAATACATCATTTGTTTACAGAGGCTTTTTTTGGCTGTTGATAGTGTATTTTTATGTGCGGCTCCCAGTTTTCACCTTCCGGGGCGCTTTCCGGGTGAGCCCGGCTCAGTGCAGTCAGAAGATTTTTTTCCACAGCGCAGGCTAAAACAGCGGAAAATCAGCCCCGCGGCAGGTTTCCGCCAAGAGGAGGAACTTATTCAGTGACTGGAATAAATATTCTGGAATGATCACTTAATCAACCAGCTGAAAAAAAGCCTCCGGAATCATCCGGAGGCTTTTTATTATTTTATGCTTTTTGAAGCGTGTTACGGAGTACCATTGGCAGGATACCTCCGTGACGGTAGTAGTCAATTTCCACTTCACTGTCGAAACGAGCTATAACATCGAAAGTTTTCTTTTCTCCACTTTCAGCGTCCGTAGCAGTAACAGTAATAATATCACGCGGCTTCACATCGTTGGATACCTTTACGTCAAAGTGTTCTGTTCCTTTAAGCCCTAACGTATCGGCACTTTCACCTTCCTGGAACTGAAGCGGCAGAACTCCCATGAGAACAAGATTGCTTCGGTGAATACGTTCGAAGCTCTGAGCAATAACTGTTTTGATACCAAGAAGGTTTGTACCCTTCGCAGCCCAGTCACGGGAACTTCCCATGCCGTAGTCCTGTCCGGCGAGTACCATAAGTCCTGTACCCTCTTCTTTATACTTCATGCAGGCGTCATAAATAGCCATTACTTCACCTGTAGGCCAGTGGGTAGTATAACCGCCTTCTGTACCTGGAGCAAGCTGATTTTTAATACGGATGTTGGCAAACGTCCCACGCATCATTACTTCGTGGTTTCCACGACGGGAACCGTAGGAGTTAAACTGTGCCGGGCTGAGCCCCTTATCGATCAGGAACCGGCCTGCCGGGCTGTTTTTCGCGATCGCACCTGCCGGAGAGATATGGTCTGTTGTTACAGAGTCACCAAGCTTTGCGACGGTCCGCAGATCTTCGAGCGGTTTAACGTCCTCCGGATCTGGAGACAGGTTTTCAAAGAAAGGAGGGTTCTGGATATAAGTAGACTCTTCGTCCCAGTTATAAAGATCTCCTTCCGGAGTATCCAGCTTGTTCCATTCTTCATTGTCATCGAATACCCGTGCATACTCCTTTTTGAAGAGTTTTGGATCCACTGCGTGTTCCATGGCACCCTGGATTTCCTCGTTTGAAGGCCAGATGTCTTTAAAGTAGACATCTTTTCCATCTTTACTCTGGCCGATCGGCTCATTGTAAAAATCAATATCCACTGTTCCGGCGAGGGCATACGCTACCACGAGCGGTGGTGAAGCAAGATAGTTCGCCTTCACTAATGGGTGAATACGTCCTTCAAAGTTTCGGTTTCCACTCAATACAGAAGAAACTGTCAGGTCAGAATCAGCGATCGCTTTTTCAATTTCTTCCGGCAGCGGCCCGCTGTTACCAATACACGTTGTACAGCCGTAGCCGACAAGGTTGAATCCGAGTTCGTCAAGATACTCCATAAGGCCGGCATTTTCAAGGTATCCTGTCACTACTTTCGATCCTGGTGCAAGACTTGTTTTAACATACTCCGGCACTTCCAGCCCGTGCTCAACAGCTTTCTTAGCGAGCAGACCGGAACCGAGCATTACGTGCGGGTTGGAGGTGTTTGTACAGCTTGTAATTGCAGCAATTGCAAGTGAGCCTGTCTTAAGAGTGGATTTTTTACCATTCGGGTGTTCTACTTCCACATGCTTGTCGACTTCCTCCGGTGAAAGGCCGAATCCTTTATTGCTTACTGGTGCAGTCAGAGCCTGCTCCCACTCTTTTTTCATATCCTTCAGTTCAATAAGGTCCTGCGGACGCTTTGGTCCGGCAAGGTTCGGCTGAATGCTTCCAAGATCAATATCCAGCACATCTGTAAACTCCGGATCCTGGCCTCCCGGCGTATAGAACAGGTTGTTGGCTTTGGAGTAAGCCTCAACGAGCTGAACGAGTTCTTCACTGCGGCCTGTGAACCGGAGATAATTCAACGTTTCATCATCCACAGGGAAAAATCCGCATGTTGCACCGTATTCAGGAGCCATGTTGGAAATTGTAGCGCGGTCCGCCAGTGTCATTTCAGCAAGTCCCGGTCCGAAGAATTCCACAAATTTACCTACTACGTTTTTCTCACGCAGAGCCTGGGTAACTTTCAACGCCAGGTCCGTAGCGGTCGCCCCTTCCGGCAGCGCTCCATCCAGCTTTACGCCTACGACTTCAGGGACAGGAAAATAGGAAGGCTGCTGCAGCATCCCGGCTTCAGCTTCAATACCACCAACACCCCAGCCGAGTACTCCGAGCCCGTTAATCATCGTTGTATGGGAATCTGTACCGACGAGAGAATCAGGATAAGCCGTTTTTTCACCGTCGCTTGTTTCTGACTGCATTACTACGTTTGCCAGATATTCCAGGTTTACCTGGTGTACAATACCGGTTGCCGGTGGAACAGCACGATAGTTATCCAGTGATTTTTGAGCCCAGTTAAGGAATTTATAACGCTCAAGGTTCCGCTCGAATTCCAGTTCCATATTGCGGCGCAGTGAATCTGGCGATCCAAAATCATCAACCTGAACAGAGTGGTCGACTACTAGATCCACCGGAATAGCCGGATTGATTTCTTTCGGGTTGCCTCCAAGGTCGGACATGGCCTTACGGAGAGAAGCAAGATCCACTACTGCAGGGACTCCTGTAAAATCCTGCAGAATAACTCTTGCCGGCTTGAAAGGGACGTCGATGCTTTTCAGTTTGTCTGTGCCCCAGTTTGCAAGGTTTTCCACGTGCTCTTCTTTAATTACCCGTCCATCATGCTGACGAAGTACTGATTCAAGAAGAACCCGGATAGAATATGGGAGTCTGCTGACGTTCCCCACCCCAGCTTCTTCAATCGCCTTCAGATCGTAATAATGATACGTTTCATTGTTTACTTCAAAAGTTCTTTTGGAGTTGTAAAGTGTTTCTTTTTCAGTTGACATATGTAATTCCCTCCTTGGTTATTATCATATACTACATTTTCACAATTGTCTAAAGTCTTTTAAGATAAAATTGACAATTATCCGCCAATAACTATTATGGATTGAAAACGAATACAATGCAAGATGAATTTATGCATACGACTACATTACAATTCATCAAGTTCTTTAAGTGCTTCAGCTGCCGCATCCCAGTCTTCCTTTTCTAAAGTCCTCATATCCATATAGAATCTGCCATCAAAAACCCGACCGATAACCGGCTTTTTCCGGGTTCTCAAAAATTTCTCGACGGCTGCTGCCTGCATCCCCTCTCTGTCCACATAAAATCCGTAGGTAGGAAGTTCAGCAAGCGGCATTGTCCCTCCCCCGACTTTGGAAATGGACGGCTCCGGAGTCAATATTGTCCTGTCCAGAGTGATAGAAGCTGTACATTCCTCTGTCCATTCTTTTACCTCTCCCTGCGTTTTTGTAATATCACGCACCGCAGGAATATTCTGCTTCGGATTTTCTCCGTATAAATATTCAAAGAGCGTAGCTTCGAGAGCTGCAATCGTCAGTTTATCGAGACGCAGTACCCTTGCAAGCTGATGTTTTTTCAGTTTATCTATCAGCGATTTTTTCCCGGCAATAATACCGGCCTGAGGGCCTCCAAGAAGTTTATCACCACTGAAAGAAACAAGGTCCGCTCCGTTTTTCACCACTTTGCCGACGATGGGTTCATCGCCGATGTTATCACTGCTGAAAGGATAGAGCGAACCACTGCCGAGATCATCATAAACAATTACATCCTCCCGGCCGTGAGCATTCAGTTCACGTTTTAATTGAGAAGAATTAACATTTTCAGTAAATCCCACAACAGCAAAATTGCTCGTATGAACCTTCATCGCCATGGATGTTTCCTCAGTTAAAGCGTTAATGTAATCTGCGGCCCTTGTTTTATTTGTCGTTCCTGTTTCGATAAGCCGGGCGCCGCTTTCTTCCATAATGGATGAAACACGAAAGGAGCCGCCTATCTCAACCAGTTCTCCTCTTGATACAATAACTTCCTGGTTTTTGGCAAGGGCGGACAAAACAAAGTAAACAGCCGCTGCATTATTATTGACGACCAGTGCCGCTTCTGTCCCGGTCACTTCTGTTAACAGTTCTTCGAGAAGAGACATCCGGGAGCCTCTTTTACCAGTGGAAATATCGTATTCCAGAGAACTGTAGCTGAGCGCAGCTTCTGATACGTGACGGGCAGCTTCCCGGCTCAGACGGGCACGTCCAAGATTAGTGTGCAGAACCGTTCCAGTAGCGTTGACTACAGGCTTAAGCCTGTATCTGACTGCCTCCATTTCGGGGAGGACCGCCTGGATAACCAAATTCGACATTTCTTCTTTTGATTCTGCAGTTGTTACCCCTGCGATAATCTGCGTACGAAAGAGTTCAATCTTATCCCGGATGAGTTTTCTTGTATATTTAAATGGAAGCTTATTCCGCTTTTCCGCTTCCTTTATCTCCAGTGCTTCCGAAAGCTCGTGAACAGAAGGAAGGAGTTTCAGAAACTGCGCGGAAAACGTCCGGCTCACGAGGACGTCAACTGCCTTCTTTTCTTTTCATCCTCTGCGAGTCCGTACGTATAAATTCCAAAACCGATTACAAAAAGCAGTTTAAAGATTCTGCTGAACATAATAAAACGCTCCTTTCAATTTTCCATCTAATTGTTATTATACGGGAGATTCTTTAATGTGTCGAACTGCTGAAAATAATAAAAGCTTCGTTTCTGGTGGAAACGAAGCCTGCAGCGGTTACTTTAATTGTTTAATAATGCTTTCTGTTTCCGGAAAAGACCCAGTGCTTAATTTCGAGTATATTAATTCTCCTTCTTTATAAACCTCGAAAGCTCCTCCTGAAGAGGGGATGAGTTCAAAACAAGTAATTTCACGGCGCATCTCACTGAATATTTCTTCTGCGAAACTCGCAGCTTTTGGAGCGTAATTTCACTGCATGCAGAATTCAATGGTTATTTTCATGCGGCAACTCCCCTTCCGTGCTCTCTTTTCTTAATTCTAGTTTATTGTTTGGATGTGGTCAACGCAGAAGGTATAATGAGGCAGAAAGGAGGGATAATTAAAATGAAAAAGAATAATATAAATACAACTGAGCGCCTCACTTCTATGACGAAAAAGGCTGGTTGAGGATGCAAAATCGGTCCTGAGGACCTGGCGCAAGTTTTGCGTCATCTGCCTGAAAATGAAAATGCTGAAAAGCTCCTCGTCGGCATTGATACTGCTGACGACGCAGGAGTGTATCAGCTGACGGAAGATATTGCTCTTGTTCAGACAGTTGATTATTTCACACCGATAGTCGACGATCCTTACATGTTTGGACAAATTGCAGCTGCGAATGCCCTGAGTGATGTGTATGCAATGGGAGGCAAACCTGCAACTGTTTTGAATATCGTTGGTTTTCCCATCAAAAAACTCCCTCCTCAGATACTCACTGACATCCTTCGTGGTGCTGCCGACAAAGTTAAAGAAGCTGGTGCGGTTACTGCCGGAGGACATTCCATTGATGACCCGGAACCTAAATTCGGTCTGAGCTGTACAGGAATTGTACATCCGGAGAAAATTTTTAAAAACGTCGGGGCGCGTCCCGGAGATGTACTCGTACTGACGAAACCGCTCGGTACAGGGATTTTAACTACAGCTATTAAAAAAGGAAAGGCCTCCCCGAAAGAAATTAATGCAGTTTCGCGGACGATGGCGCACTTGAATAGAGAAGCATCAGAAAAGCTTCAAAACTATCAGCCGCATGCAGTTACCGACGTCACTGGTTTCGGTTTAATAGGCCACGGCTATGAGATGGCTCACGGGAGCAATGTCAGCTTCACTTTCAATTTTAATGCGATTCCGTTCCTCCCCGGAACATCCCGTCTTGCTGAAGAAGGGACGGTTCCAGGAGGGACGAGGGAAAACGTGAAGTGGATAGGCAGTAATGTTTCTTATGCAGAAACTTTAAAAGAACACGAAAAATTAAGTATTGCCGACTCTATTACTTCCGGAGGGCTGCTCATCAGTATGACGCCTGAAGAAGCCGATTTATATGTAAAAGATATGCAGACTGCTGATTTTAAAGCGCATATTGTCGGAAGAGTGACAGAAAAGAAAGAAAAAACGGTTTATGTGACCCATACCCCGCCGGCTGATTAGCGGCAAAAAAGAGAGTGCTCCATTCCTTATGGAAGCACTCTCTTTTATTATTCACAATTTTATCCTGAAAAAACGCTGTAGCACCGGCGGTTTCTGACATTTAATAATTCCGGTGCTGATCGATTTTTTCTGTTAACTTCACAGGAAAATACGTTTTCTGGTTTTAATTTTTCCAGATCCGGTACTCATCTTCCCGCTTTGTAAATTGAAGCTTATCAAAAAGTTCCAGGAGGGGAACGAGATATTTTCTGGATAATCCCAAATGCTGCTTAGCGTCCTGCAGGGTGAATTTTTCACTTTCCTCTGTTTTCAGTTTTGAAACAGCTTTTTTAACTGCGCTTTCGGAGATAATGTGTTTTTCATCAAGTTTGTACATGGAATTGCGAAGGAAAAAATTGTATAGTTCAGCAGCCTGCTTTTTATCGAGCCCTGCCTCCGCAGCAGCCTCTTCGAATACTGGTACTTCCATACCGCTTTTCAGGATGCTGTTTTCCACCTGTTCCATTCGCTTTGCCCATGGCTTCGGATAAGAAGGTGTGAAGTCCGGCAGATAAACAAATTCTGCTTCCCTGAAAATGTGTTTATCTTTTTCAAGATACTGCAGGAATTTAGTTCCAGCCTGTTCCGGTATCGGCAGATTTTTAATGAGCTCTGCTATATTTTTCCCCGGGCGCATCGGATAAGTGGAATGATATTGTGACAGAAGGGTTTTTATATGTTCTTTCATATCTGAACTGTCTTCAGCCGTAAGCAGCCACCCGCCTATTTCCAGTAGTTTATTGCTGTTTTCCACTTCGAGCTCCAGGTCCTCCCTACTAATTGAAGTGATTGCAGCCAGATCTGAAGCTGTCATTGCCCGGTCCTGCTGCAGTGCAAACACGAGACGCTCTTCCGGCGTTCCCTCTTTCTTTTGGCTCAGTATTTGAACTGTCTGTTTGCCGAACCGGTATTTGCCGCCGTAAGGATCTATTATACGGCCTCCCCCGATCGTTTCTGCCGGTGTCGGACGCCTTAGTATAAATCTGTCATTACGGTCAGCGACAATTTCCTGATCGAGACGCACTTGACAAAGTATTTCTTCCTTTTCCCCTGGTTTAAGCTCGTTCCGGTCAAAAAATACAATTGTACCGTATACTTCTGAAGTACCGGTGTGTATTTTCACCGGACTACGCTGCTTAAGCGGAATCGTAAATAAATCCACCGGCTGAAGTGCTATATCAATAGTTTGAGTTACCGGGAAGGAACCTTTGACAATAACATCTCCCCGGGATATGTCACCGTAATCTACACCACCCAGGTTTAAAGCCGCCCGCTGTCCAGCTCTTGCAGAAGATCTTTTTTCATGATGTACTTGAATCTGCCTTATACGGATCGATCTATTCTGTGGAAGAAGCTGCACACTATCTCCTTCGCTTAAAGAACCATTAAAAATAGTACCCCGGACTACGGTCCCCTGGCCCTTTACCGTAAATGACTGATCCACAGGCATGCGGAAACCACTGCCTGCCCGGCGCTGTGGTGTTTTTTTCAGCATTGTATCAATGTCCTTACGCAGAGACGAAATATTTTTACGGCTGAGACTGTCAACGAAGTACACGGGACTTCCTTCTAAAAAAGTTCCAGCAGTATGCTGGTGGGCATCTTCCTTAAGAAGCTCTTCCATGTCCTCTTCAAGCCCTTCAGACTTCGTAAATACAATCATTCCCTGACTTACTCCAAGCAGATCCAGAATCTTCAAATGTTCCCTCGTCTGCGGCATAACCCCTTCATCTGCTGCTATAACTAAAATTACGGCGTCTATCCCTGCCACGCCCGCGATCATCTGACGGATAAATTTCTCGTGGCCCGGAACATCTACAATGGAGACTTCCCACTCATCATTCACATGTAAAGGAGCGTAACCAGGTTCAATGGAAATGGACCGTTCTTTCTCTTCCTTCAGCCGGTCTGTATCCATATTTGTCAGCGCTTTTGTAAGAGTTGTTTTTCCGTGGTCAATATGGCCTGCCATACCAATCGTATAATACTTTTTCATAAGTACCTCCTCTCCTGCATTTCCATTAAAGATATCGTAAAATATTGTCTGATTGCAATCTTTGATTCTCTCTATTATAATTAGAGACGTTGCTATGGGGCCGGATGTGTAGCTGGTGCTTACCTGGGCCTTCAAAGCCTTTTGGGAGGCGCGTGACGTCTCCGGTGGGTTCGATTCCCACACGGTCCCGCCAATAAAATTATCAAGAGCCGGTTTAAGCCGGCTTTTTTTGTTTTTCGTCGTTCATCTGCTTTTCTTATCTCTTTTCCTGTCGTAAAATAGAAGATGAAACGAGGTGGAAGAAAAATGATGGAAGATTTATTCATGTGGTTTATTTTGTTCTGGTCGGTTCTCGTTTTTGTACTCGTAGCGATCGGCGGCTATTTTATGTTCCGAAAGTTTCTGAAAAAACTTCCTAAGGAAGACGGCAATTCTATTTTGGACTGGCAGGACTACTATATAAATAAAACGCTTCATCTTTGGACTGAAGACAAAAAAGCATTTCTGAATGAACTTGTAGAACCGGTTCCTGAATTATTCCGGGATATTGCCAAACAGAAAATTGCCGGTAAAATCGGTGAATACGCGGTTAAGGAGAACGCCTCGGAATTAACTGAAGATTTGATAGTCAAAGGATATATTGCAGCTACACCTAAAAGAGACCATAAATTTCTACGGAAAAAGCTTGCAGAGAAGAACATAGACGTTTCTCCCTACGAACTTTATTTCGAGCAGTCTTCCTGATTCCAAAAAGATTCTTCACCCGATTACGAATTACTGAGGACCGGTCAGGGGCTGTCTGTATCTCTCATGATAATTGAATACAGAATGTAAAAAAAGCACGGCCTGCATGCAGGCCGTGCTTTTTTTCAGGCCGGAGAACTCTCCGCGGATAGGTTCGTTTTAAGCTGCCTTTCTACTTCTTTGAATTTGAAAAACATTGCTACCCGCCACGGCAGAAGCATCCCAAAAGCTAAAAGAAAAAACATACCTGCGAGTACTTCATATTCAAAATAAATGCCAAAAACTGCTTTAAAAATAATTCTTCCTACAAGCAGTCCGAGCAGAATAAATGGAAAAATCTTCGAGCGTTTCATATAAACATCGTTATTCCGAATTTCAAAAGAGGACGTTTTGATTAATAAAATTGAAAATAAAAATCCAACCGTCAAAGCTTCAGCTGTTTCCAGCCATGTAATCTGCTGGACCGGGGGATATAAAAACATTAAAAAACCCGTAGACATCGCGATCGGTGGTATTAGAATTTTTCTGGCGCTCGCTGGCTTTTTCATGGCCTTCATTCTGATAATTAATGCAGCAACAGCCATCATACTGGCCAGGACAGCGAATAAAACGGCGTACATAGTCTCCATCCTCTCCATGAGTGTGACACATCGTCAGTATAGCATACGAGCCGGTCGTATTGTATGCTTTTCTTTACAGCCTGGCAAAATACCGCAGCGTTCAAGCGCTGCGGTATCATAATATTTTTAAGCCACACCCCTGATATTTGATTCTTCCTTGATCCTCTGCGGGTGAACATTTATTATAGATCACCGCTGCAGCGGAAGGCTTTGGTTTGATTCGTTGTCCAGAAAGATCTTCCCTGATTATCTCCCGCCTTTCTGCAGCCGGTACATTCTTTCATAAATTCCTTTTTGTGCGATAAGTGTTTCATGTGTCCCTTCTTCTGCTATTGATCCTTCTTTAAGTACGAGAATGTGATCGGCGTTCCGGATCGTCGAAAGCCGGTGCGCCACAGCAATGGTCGTCCTGCCTTCCCGGGCTCTCTCAAGAGCCTTCTGAATCTCAGTTTCTGTTTCCGTATCAACGCTCGCTGTCGCTTCATCGAGTATCAGTATACGCGGGTCCCTGACAATAGTTCTCGCAAACGATAAGAGCTGCCTTTCCCCGGTAGAGAGTGTGCTTCCCCGTTCACCGACTTCGTGGGTAAGCCCTCCGCTTCGTTTTTGAATGAAAGTTTCCGCCCCCGCGTCTTTTACTGCCTGAAACAGGTCTTTTTCTGAAATCGATTGAGCATAAAGATTGATATTGGATCTTATGTCCCCAGTGAACATAAAAGCATCCTGAAGCACAAGACCGATATTTTTCCGCAGTTCATTTTCCGGGAAGGTATCGATTGAATGACCGTCTATCAAAATATTTCCGGCATCTATTTCATAAAATCTCATCAATGCGTTAATTATCGAACTTTTGCCACTTCCTGTATGACCGACTATCGCGAGCATTTCTCCTTTTTTCACCTGGAAACTTATGTCTTTCAGCACTTGCTCACCTTCTGAATACGAAAATGACACCCGGCTGAATTCTATATTGCCATCCTGTATTTTCAAATCTTTTTTCGATTTTTGTACAGGTCCCGGCTCATCGTGATCCATGAGCCGGAATACCCGTCCTGCGGAAATCATCGCCTGCTGAAACATGGAAAGACGCTGCATGATTTGATTTACCGGCTCAAAAAAGCGGTCCAGATAATTTACAAATGCATAAATGATTCCTATCTCGACAGGAGAATCAAAAGAGGTGATACCGAAATATGTCAAAACAAGAATCAATGCAAGAATGGAAATTAAGTCTACAGCCGGTCTGAGGAGCAGACCATCCAGCTTCATACTTTTCAGCCATGCGTTATGGTGGCTCTGATTAATCGCGGAAAACTCCCTGTTCATTCTTCTTTCCTGACGAAACATCTGAATAACCGCCATGCCCTGGATTGATTCATTTAACCGGGCGTTTAAATCACTCAGCTTTTCGCTCATCTCCGCATAATAAACAGCACTGTATTTTCGGTAAAGAAAGATTACACAAAGAATAACCGGCAGAATAAAGAGTGCAAAAGCCGCCAGCTGGGGATTCAAATAAAACATAGCCGCAAAAATCCCCACGAGAAAAACAATATTTTGAACGAATATAGCAAGTACAGTTATATACAGCTCTTTTACCTGCTCCGTATCATTCGTTATTCTCGAAATAAGACCTCCTGCAGGAAACTGGTCGAAAAATGAGAGACCCAGCTTTTCCACTTTTTCGAAAACATCGATGCGCAGCTGCTGTATTATCGAAAGCGCAATTTTTTGAAACATATAGGACTGAAAGTAATTCATTACAGCAGACCCTGCATAAAGAAAAAGATAGGCGGATGCCAGTGCTGTGAGTGCCCCGGCAGCTAAATTACGGGGCGTCAGGTAGTCGTCGATAAAAATCTGTACCAGTATCGGTCCCGCCAGATCCGCTGCCGTTCCCCCTATAAGAAGAAGCATAGCAGCAGCAATCATTTTTTTATGTGCAGCAGTGTAAACGAGGAGACGTTTTAACACTTCTTTTTGAGGAAGCGGATGTATAAGATGCTTATGTTTATCAAGCATTGTCTCCGCCTCCTTCCAGCTCTGATTCCAGCTGCTGCGTCTGATACATTTTCGCATACCATCCATTTTTCAGCAGAAGCTCTTCATGATTTCCTCTTTCACTGATTCTGCCTTTTTCCAGCACGACAATTTCGTCAGCATGATTCAAAGCGCTCAGACGATGGGCTGTAATAATCGTTGTTTTATTTTTTCTTTCTTTTCTTAACGTTTCCAGTATGAGCTCCTCGGTACGTGCATCCACGGCAGAAAGAGAGTCATCCAGGATAAGAATCTCCGGATCAAGCAGGAGAGCTCTAGCGATCGACAGTCTCTGTTTTTGCCCTCCAGAAAGTGTCACACCTCTTTCCCCCACCATCGTTTCATATCCTTCAGTGAAGTGAATAATATCATCGTGTATGCCGGCAGCAGAAGCTGCTTTTACAATATCCTTATAGGAAGCTCCCGGTTTCCCAAAGGCGATATTATCAGCTATCGTAGCTGAAAATAAAAAGTGATCCTGCGGCACATAAGCAATGGAGGCAAGCAGGGCACCTTTTTCATAAGTATCCAGTGGTTGGCCGTCAACCAGCACGCTCCCTTTTTGAATATCAAAATCCCGGAGAAGCGTGCGTGAAAGAGTACTTTTTCCACTGCCGGTCTTGCCGGCCACACCAAGCGTCCTGCCACGTGGAATATGAATATGAATATCAAAAAGTCCTTTTTCTCCATCGTATGTAAATTCTTTTATATCAAATACCACATCTCCTGCCGGACGAGATTCTATCGCCCCATGAACATTTTTTATTTCCTGCTCTACGTGAAGCAGACGCCGTATTCGGTCGTAGGAAGCCCTCCCCCGCTCTATAATGTTAAAAAACCAGCCGAAGGCCAGCATCGGCCATATGAGGAGCCCAAGATAAACTGTAAAGCTTGTGAGCTGTCCGATCGTTATCGCTTCATTGATTACGAAATAAGCACCAAAAGCCACAGAAAGAAAATAAGACAGCCCGACTACGATTGTAATAGTCGGATCAAACAAAGCGTCCACTCTGGCAACAGCCATATTCTTTTTCACTACATCATCGGACTGGCTGCGAAAAGCACTGATTTCCTCTTCTTCGTAACCAAATGCTTTCGTCACCCGGATACCGCTCATACTTTCCTGAACCTTATTATTTAAAGCAGAAAAAGCGGCCTGAGCACTGCCAAACCGGTGATGAAGCATACTTCCATACTTAGCTGTGGCGAAAGCCATAAACGGCATTGGAATAAGAGCTATAAGCGTCAATTCCCAGCTGATGGTTAGCGCCATCGTAATGATGACAAAACTTCCCATAGTCAGCGAGTCGACAAGTGTCAGGACACCAGCTCCGGCAGTCTGTTCCACTGCCCGTATATCATTGGTCGCATGCGCCATAAGATCGCCGGTACGCCGTTTTTGATAAAAGGAAGAGGACATTTTCGTAAAATGATTGTATAAATTGCTGCGCAGGATCCGGGCGAGCTTAATGGAGGCTCCGAAAATCAGTATTCTCCATATGTATCTCAGAATATAAGAAAGAACCCCTACAATGGCCAATATTGTCATCCAATAGATCAGAATTTCCTGCGTCATATTCTGGCCGTCTATCAGATCAACGACGAGACCTATGACGTATGGGGGAATCAGCGTCAGGGCAGAAACAAGCATCAATATAAATATACCTGTACCATAACGGAGTTTTTCTTGTTTAAAATACCAGGAAAGATCGTAAAAAACCTTCATTCTTTACTCCTTTCGGACGGCAGAATGAATTTTATCCTTCAGTGACGTGAGCACTTCCTTCTCATTCATTCCTGAAATATTCAATTTTAGGACATTATTTTTTTCAATATGGTCCTTAGGCTTGTGTGAATAACGTGGATCATAATATTCTTCAAGAAGATGGTAGAAAACTGAGTAATAATCTTTCCTTAATAATGCTTCATTCACAGCTTCTCTCGTATATGGTTTAAGTCTCGTCAGTTTTTGAAGCGCTTCAGCAAAGGCTTCTTCGTTAAGCTCCGGTTCATACTCTTTTAAAAGGTAATTCACCCGGCTCTCCATCGTATCTTCCAGTTCAATAAACCGGCCTGATTCTTTAACAAACTGAAGCCATTCAGGAATGATAACGGGACCTATCCGCTTACTTTCGGCTTCCATTATTAAATAAGGATGGGATTCCAGCTGCTGCATTTTTTCCACAAACAGCCATTCAAACATTTTCTGGGATCTTTTCTTCATTCCTATATGTCCAAAAATAGACCCACGGTGACTGGCAAGCATTTCAAGATTTAATACCGGATATCCTTCTGCATCAAGTTTTTCCAGCCAAATAGTTTTTCTTGTCCCTGTATTCCCGCCGACAACCACTGTCTTCCAGTCAAGGGACGACAGCCTTTCTATTTCTCCCTGAACATAATGACGCAGACTTCTGATCCCTCCTTCCAGCTGTAAAACTGGAAATCCCAGACTGTTTAATAAAGATACGTAAGCTCCACTCCGCATGCCGCCACGTGCGCACGTAATTACAATAGGATTAGCTGACTCTTTCATCAGCGAATGAACTGCTTCATAAAATACCGGGAGCTTTTCTGAAAAAAGTTTAAGTCCTATCTCTTTTGCTTTATCCGGACTTTCCTGTTTGTAGGCAGTGCCTACTTCCGCCCTTTCCTTGTTGCTGAAAAGGGGCACATTGATGCTTCCTGGATAATGAAACTCAGTAAATTCCTGAGGTGAGCGTACATCAATCACTTGATATTTTCCGTGAATCAGTTCCAAATGATCTATTGAAGGTCTATCTGAACCAGTCATCTCCTGTATCTCCTTCCTGAAAAAGTCCCTGCCGGTAAAATATATTATATCAGCATATGAAATACTTGAATAAAGAGGAGCTGCCCCATTCCCCAGGACAGCTCCCCAATTTCAAATGTACTGTAAGTGCCGGGGCTTTTTGCCCGCGCCTACATTACTTATTCTGCTCGTTGTTCATAGCTTTCATCATTTGATTTATCTTCTTCTGCGATGGATTCATACCCATCTGCATCATCATAACTCTCAGCATTTTTTCGTTAATTGGCGGGTTCTTTTTCATATAGTTCATCATATATTTTCTGGCAATAAAAAACCCGAGTGCGACCCCTGCTAACAAAGCAATGACGATTAACAGGATAGCAAGCCATAGCTGCATCGTCGTGACCCTCCTTCATAAAATACTACATTTCCTAACCTTCATTAGTATACACGACTGCGCTTTGTTTGCAAAGGTATAAACGGCTGAAGTCTCCAAAAGAAAAGCTGCCGGAAAAAATCCCGGCAGCTTTTCTTTATTTTTTCTCTAGAAGCTGCTTGAAGCGGCTTACTACGTTACCCTTATGGAAACCATACTCTTCCATGATCTTTCCTCCTGGAGCTGAAGCCCCGAATGTTTCGATACCAAGCACGGCACCTTCATCGCCGACGTACCTTTCCCATCCAAGTGGAGCAGCCACTTCCACTGCAAGACGTGCTTTTACGTCTGAAGGAAGGACGCTTTCCTTATAGTCTTCAGACTGCTGAGCAAATCGATCCCAACTCGGCATAGAGACGACATTTACGTGTATACCTTCTTTTTGAAGTTCCTGCTGAGCCTCTACAGCCAGGGAAACTTCTGAGCCTGAGGCAAGAATTAGACCGTCCGTCTCGTTTTCGCTTTCAGAAACTACATAAGCTCCACGACGGACACCTTCTTCTGCACGCTCCTGGGATTTCTCCAGCGTCGGCAGTCCCTGTCTTGTAAGAACTAATGCAGTCGGGTGGTTGTTCGTTTCCATGATCAGACGCCATGCTGCTGCTGTTTCATTTGCATCAGCAGGACGAATGACAGAAAGCCCCGGCATTGCACGTAGAGAAGGAAGCTGTTCAACCGGCTCATGGGTTGGTCCGTCTTCTCCTACTGCAATACTGTCGTGTGTAAATACAAACGTAGACGGAATCTGCATTAATGAAGCCAGGCGGATTGCCGGACGCAGATAGTCTGAAAATACGAAGAACGTAGCTCCGTATGGACGGACCCCTCCGTGAAGCGCCATCCCGTTAACAGCTGAAGCCATCGCAAATTCACGTACACCAAACCAGATGTTGCGGCCGGCATAGTTATTCCGGCTGAAATCCTCTTCATTTTTCAGCATCGTTTTGTTTGATGAAGCAAGATCGGCAGAACCGCCGAACAGTGAAGGGACATTTTTGGCGATTTCGTTCAGCACTTCTCCACCGGACGCACGTGTAGCAGGTGAACCGCCGGCTTCATAAACCGGGATGTCCTTGTCCCATCCGTCAGGCAGCTCGCCGGCGATTGCCGTTTCAAGCTGGGAAGCAAGCTCAGGATAAGCTTTTTTATAGGAAGCAAACATTTCGTTCCACTTTTCTTCTGCTTCTGCCCCGGCTTTTGCTACCTCATCAAAGTTCTGCTGTACTTCTTCCGGGATGTGAAAGTCGTCTTCGTATTCCCATTTATAAGCTTTACGTACTTCCATAACTTCCTCTTCCCCGAGAGGCGCACCGTGGGATGCTGATTTTCCGCTTTTGTTGGGTGAACCGAATCCGATAACTGTTTTTACTTCAATCATCGATGGACGATCATCTTCTTTTGCTTCTTTTAAAGCACGGGTAATCGCTTCCGTATCATTACCATCTTTTACAATGGATACGTGCCATCCATAGGACCGGTATCGATCTGCTACATTTTCTGAAAACGACTGATGAAGATCCCCATCGAGAGATATATCATTGGAATCGTACATAACAATAAGCTTACCGAGTTTAAGGTGACCTGCCAGTGAAGCAGCTTCCGCGGAAACACCTTCCATGAGGTCCCCATCACCACAGATGCTGTAAGTATAATGATCAACGACAGGGTAGTCTTCCTTGTTATAAACTGCGGCAAGATGGGTTTCAGCCATCGCGAAGCCTACTGCCATAGCAAGCCCCTGACCGAGCGGCCCCGTTGTCGCTTCTACTCCCGGTGTATGACCGTACTCCGGATGCCCCGGGGTGCGGCTTCCCCACTGACGGAAGTTTTTAAGATCGTCCATTGTTACGTCGTAGCCGTGAAGATGGAGCAGGCTGTATAACAGCATGGATCCGTGACCTGCCGATAAGATAAACCGGTCCCGGTTAAACCACTCCGGATTTTTTGGATTATGCTGCATAAACTCTGTAAACAGTTTGTAAGCCATAGGAGCTGATCCCATAGGCATTCCCGGATGTCCGGAGTTTGCTTTTTCAATACTATCGATCGAAAGTGTACGAATTGTATTAATTGATAACTGCTCTAAAGAAGTTGCCATTCAGAAAACACCCTCACTTTATGTTAATATATTCACTCACTATACTAATGATATACGTTTCGAGGAGGTTAGACAACCTATAAAAATAAAAACTGAGACTGAAAAGGCCGGACCTTTGTATCTGAAGTGATACAGGTCCGACCTTTTTAATGCAGCAAATCTTTTCTCTGTTCCTGCTTCAATTTTTCAGGAGTGACATCCTGTCCCTGTTCATCAACAACTTTAACCGAGCTGAGCTGGTTTTTGAATGATTTTCGGACATTTTTTAAATATTCCTGACGAAGTTCTTTCTGTTCTTTCTGTTCTTTCATAGTCAGCCCATCTTCCTTGGCCTTCCGGGCGAGTGCATTTATACGGTCAAGTTTATCTTTACTTATCATTCAAATTCCTCCACATACGATTATTACTTTCTATCGTAACGAATCACTTCAGTCGATGCAAGGATATTGTTTTGTTCCATATATTCACGGTACCGCCGATGGGCGGTAGCTTTGGAAATAGTAAATCCAAGCCCTCTGAGCATGACGGCAATGTCGTGAAAGGTCATGCCGTTCCGGCGGAGTCGTACGATTTCTTCCAAAGGAACTTCCCGGCGCTTTCTTCCACCGCTCCCCGATCCGGGACCCGCGTTCCTGTGAGGTTCGTACCCATTTTCCACTGCTTTAATCATTCCGCGGCGGATTTTGGCATTATGAAGCTTTCTTTGATATTCCTCTACGATTGCGACTATATCCAATACCATTGAATCTGTTTCTGACATCCTTAATTCCCCATTATCTTTAAGGGAGAGTACACGGCAGTTTAATTTTTGAAGCTGGTGGATTAATGCAATTCTTGCATTACCTCTGCCGAGTCTTGTTTCATCCTGAATCAGCAGGACTTCCGCTTCTTCCTCTTTTATTCGGTCGAGCAGTTCGAGCATACCATTCCGGTCCACATCATACCCGCTTGCTTCTTCTTCAATCGTATCCAGAAGATGGACCCCCCATGAGCGTGATGCCTGCTGAAGCTCTTCCACCTGTCTAGCGAGCGAGCTCTGCTGAACTTCTTTATTTGTGCTTACACGTGCATATATAAATCCTTTCAATCTGATGCCACTCCATTCCATTCTGCAGGTATCTCAATCGTCTGGCCTGGATGAATAGTAGTATCCTGCAGCTGATTTTCCTCTTTGATCCAGTATACCGCTTTTTCCAGCTGCAGGTCGAGATCCTCTGATACATGTTCTGCTATAGACCAGAGTGTCTCACCTTCCGCGACCACACGTTCGTCTTTTAAAACAGCAGGATCGTCTGTCCCTTCACTCATATAGGTCCAGCCCGCAACCGCTGCTGCTGCAAGGATAAGTGTAAACGAACCGTCCAAATACCGTTTTAAACTAAACATGATGTTCGCCCCTTCGTTCGTAAGAATATTTGTTCTCATTTGATTCTTATATCGTACATGGAACGAACGTTCGTGTCAACTGAAAATAGAACGAACGTTTGCGAAACTTTTGTTCTCATGTTATACTTTTCCTGTAACGTACGAACTAACTGTCTATTAAGTAATACTGAATATAAAATTTACAGCAGAGAGGTGTTTATTTTGTCTAAATTATCATCCCGGCAGCAGGCCATACTGGATTTTATTCGTACGGAAGTGCGGGAAAAAGGGTATCCGCCTTCCGTAAGGGAGATCGGGGAGGCTGTAGGACTTGCATCAAGCTCTACTGTTCACGGTCATCTTTCGCGGCTTGAAAAAAAGGGTCATATTCGTCGTGATCCGACTAAACCCCGGGCAATTGAAGTGATGGAGCAGGAGGATACGGCCCAGCAGCTTCCGCAGACTGCGTCTATTTCTATCCCTGTTATCGGTAAAGTAACAGCAGGTCAGCCGATTACAGCAATAGAGAATATAGAAGAATACGTCCCTCTTCCTGCTAATTTTGTCCACGATGAGGAATCGTTTATTCTGGAAGTTTCCGGGGATTCCATGATTGAAGCCGGGATATTCGACGGAGATTACGTAGTTGTTAAACAACAGGCCTACGCAGATAACGGGGATATCGTCGTCGCTATGACAGAAGATAACGAAGCTACAGTAAAGCGTTTCTTCAAAGAAAAGAACCACTTCCGGCTTCAGCCGGAAAACGCGTCTCTTGAACCGATGCTGCTTGACTATGTACAAATTTTAGGTAAAGTTATCGGGGTCTTCCGTTCTATTCATTAATTAGTTGAAATACCCTGTACCGGAATTTCACCCGGGACAGGGTATTTTTTGTTATTCAGGATTTTTTTAATAAAGTACGGATATCACAGCGTTAAAACTGAAGATTGTTTGGTCACCGGCAGCGCCCTCATCATCCAGCCTTTCAGAGGCGGCCGGAGTTCTTCTAGAAAGCAGTGTTTAAAACCCGTAAAAACCCGGGGACTGTCCAGGTCCCCGGGTTAATAAATTATTCAAAGTGTACTAATTTAATATTTTGATCGGTTACACTTTCAGCAATTTTCTGCTCGACAAACTCCTCATCCTGCTTTTTGGTGTCTGGAATTTCCAGATCGATTTTCTTCTTGTTATTATGATCCCAGATAACGTTTCCGCTGGAATTCTCTCCTGTAATATAAGTAGCAGTCACTTTCATGAGTACTCCTCCTTTGAGTAATAGTCGTTTCTACACCAAAGCCGGCAGAGAAACCTGCCGTACTACAAATACGTATACCCGATTAAAAACGTGAAAAAACCAAAGGAAAAAGATAAACCTTAATCTTATACGAGAAGCTTTCATCTTCAGGTAAAAAACGGTGCCGGAAATATCCGGCACCGTTTACTCATTTCATAACAGGACTTTTTAATACAGTCCATTCTGAATTCTGCTGTTAATACGTCTGGATATACTGTTCGCGCTCCCATGGATGAACCTGGGTATTGAACATATCCCATTCAATTTCTTTTGATTCGATGAAGTGCTCAATTGCATGACCGCCGAGGGCGTTTGTAATTGTATCGTCCTTCGCAAGAGCCTCAATTGCTTCTTTCAGGGAAGCAGGAAGTGCCTCAATTCCTTCTGCTGCACGTTCCTTGGCATCCATCGCATAAATATTGCGGTTTGTTTCTTCCGGAGGAGCCATTTTTTTACGTACTCCATCCAGTCCCGACGCCAGCAGGGAAGCCATAGCCAGGTACGGGTTTGCTGCCGGATCCGGGCTTCGTACTTCAATCCGCGTGCTCAGACCGCGTGAGGATGGAATACGGACAAGCGGCGAACGGTTCCGCATCGACCATGCAATATATACCGGCGCTTCGTAGCCAGGTACGAGACGCTTATAAGAATTAACGGTAGGATTCGTGATTGCTGTAAATGCATCTGCGTGCTTTAAAATACCTGCAAGGAAATGCATCGCTGTTTCACTAAGACCGTTTTCTGCTTTTTCATCATAAAATGCGTTGTCCTTTGAGCTGCGGAAAAGGGACATGTTGGCGTGCATTCCGTTTCCGTTTACACCGAAGAGCGGCTTAGGCATAAATGTAGCGTGCAGACCGTGTTTACGTGCAATAGTTTTAACAACCAGCTTGAACGTCTGGATATTATCACATGTTGTAACGGCATCAGCGTATTTAAAATCAATTTCATGCTGCCCCGGTGCCACTTCGTGGTGGGAAGCTTCGATTTCAAAGCCCATGTCTTCCAGCTCAAGCACGATATCGCGACGGCAGTTTTCCCCAAGATCTGTCGGTGCAAGGTCGAAATAGCCGCCCTTATCGTTCAGTTCAAGTGTAGGTTCTCCGTTTTCGTCATTTTTGAAAAGGAAGAATTCCGGTTCCGGACCGATATTAAAATCAGAGAAACCAAGCTCTTCGGCTTGCTTAAGTACTTTTTTAAGAACACCCCGCGGATCTCCTTCAAATGGAGTTCTGTCTTTATCAGGGTTATGAATATCACAGATGAGACGGGCTACTTTCCCTTTTTCCGGTGTCCACGGGAATACTACCCATGTTTCAAGGTCCGGGTGAAGGTACATATCAGATTCTTCGATACGTACGAAACCTTCAATCGAAGATCCGTCGAACATCATCAGGTTATCCAGTGCTTTTTCCAGCTGGCCCACCGGAATTTCCACGTTTTTGATAATACCAAGCAGGTCAGTGAACTGAAGACGTACAAATTTTACGTTTTCCTCTTCTGCCATTTTAAGAATGTCTTTTCTAGTCGTTTTACTCATGCAATCATTCTCCTCCTTCAATAATCTGAACAGCAGCTCCGTTTATTCATTACTGTACACGAATTATCCGCTGCGATAACTGTATAATACCCTCATTTTTAAAAGTTATGCATTCTTTTGTCATATTTTCTGACAGGGAAATTTTCTGACAATGCATGTGATCCTTTAAAGCTTTTTCTCGCCCGAAAATACCCCGCATTTCCAAAAGGGCTCTTTTATCGTACAGTTTGCTACGGTTTTTTACAATTTATTACCCAATATCCTTTTTTCTTCAAGCTGCTTCACTGCGTTAACTACAGCAGTTTTAACGTGCTCAAAAGTAAGCCCTCCCTGGACATAAGCCCGGTATGGTTCACGCAGCGGTCCATCTGCTGAAAGTTCAATACTTGCCCCTTGTGTAAAGGCGCCTGCTGCCATAATGATATCGCTATCATACCCCGGCATGGAGGAGGGATGAGGTTTGACATGGGAATCCACAGGCGACCAGGACTGAACAGCCTGACAGAAGGCTATCATCGCTTCCTTCGTCGGAAACGAGACCGATTGAATTAAATCTGTGCGGGCATCTTCCGGCGCAGGAACGGTCTCCATCCCGTGTGCTCCAAGGTAAGCTGATGTGAAAACAGCTCCTTTTAACGCTTCACCTACCGTGTGCGGAGCCATAAAGAATCCCTGATACATATCCCTCAGGAGCCCTACAGATGCTCCCCCTTCCGCTCCTATTCCAGGGGCCGTCAGTCTGTACGAGCACTGCTCTATTAAAGAAGAGTTCCCTACAATATAACCGCCTGTTTTAGCCAGGCCGCCTCCAGGATTTTTTATAAGAGATCCTGCTGTAAGGTCCGCTCCACAGTGAGGGGGTTCCTCCATTTCCACAAATTCTCCATAACAATTATCAACAAATATAATGATATCCTGATAGACGGATTTGATCACTTCCACCGCTCTTCTGATTTCAGCAGTGTTAATGGAAGGGCGGTCATCATAACCGCAGGAACGCTGAATACCGAGAACTTTTGTTTCAGGACGTACCGATTTCAGCACCGTTTCAGTATCAATCCTGCCGTTTTGAAGCTCTACTTCCCGGTAGGAAATGTTATAATCCTTCAAAGAACCACTGCCCGAACGGCCCCGCAGGCCTATTACTTCTTCCAGTGTATCGTACGGTCTTCCGGTAATATACATCAGTTCATCACCTGGTCTTAATACTCCATACAATGCTGTACTGATGGCATGGGTGCCGGAAACAAATTGATTTCTTACAAGGGCTGCCTCCCCTCCGAACACATCGGCATATATTCGCTCGAGCGCCTCCCGACCGGCATCGTCATACCCGTATCCTGTGGAAGCCTGAAAATGAAATTCAGATATCTGCTGTTTTCTGAAAGCTCTCAGCACTTTTTCCTGATTTTTTTCCACTGTACTTCCTATTTCGAAAAAGCGTGTCAATAACGCTTTATGAATCTCATCTGCTTTAACCTCTGTTTTTTCCATCATATTTAAGGAAGCGGCCTTTTTCGGCCACTCCCCTGTCCCACCTTTCTTTATTCGAGCATTTCGTGGTATACCGCTGAAGAAGGAGGAGCATACCCTCTTACTTCATATGTTTCATCTTCCTCCATAAATAGCTCTTTTTTTACGATTGTTTCTCTTCTCAATTTATAAATCTTCTTACCGTCCCCTGCTGGAAAGCGTGTCACATAAGGGCGGAAGATTGAGGTTACTGCTTCTTCAAGCCTTCTCATCAACTCTTTTAAGTCTTCCGCTTCATTGGCGCTGATCAGCACTGAATTGCCGGAGGAAACAGAAGCGACAAAATCCCCGTGTATTTTATCCCGTTTATTGTAAACCGTCAGCATCGGAATATGCGAAGCGTCCAGTTCTTTTAACAAATCCAGCACAGATTTTTCGTGATTGAAAGCATCCGGATGTGAAGCATCCACTACGTGAAGCAGGTAGTCTGCTTCCTTCACTTCCTCGAGCGTAGACCGGAATGCTGCCACAAGAGTCGTAGGCAGCTGCTGAATAAATCCGACAGTATCCGTCATCAATATATCAAATCCGGAAGGAAGCGTCAGTTTTTTCGTCGTGGGGTCCAGCGTGGCAAAAAGTTTATCCTCCATCAAAAGATCTGCTTCGGAGAATTTATGAAGAATCGTTGATTTCCCCGCGTTCGTATAGCCGATTAAAGCCACTTGAAACGCCTGATTTTCTTTACGCCTTTCACGGTACTGCACGCGGTGCTTTGCAACCTGGTCCAGCTGGCGGCGCAGGTCGGTCATTCTGTCCCGGATATGTCTTTGATCCGTTTCCAGCTTCGTTTCCCCCGGCCCCCTGGTGCCTATTCCCCCGCCGAGGCGGGAGAGGACATGCCCCTGCCCACGAAGTCTGGGAAGGGTGTAACTCATCTGTGCAAGCTCTACCTGCAGTTTACCTTCCCGGGAATTGGCACGCTGCGCAAAAATATCAAGAATCAGCTGCGTTCGGTCTATGACCGCTGCATCCATACTGTCTGTTATATTCCTCAGCTGGGAGGGTGTGAGTTCATCATTGAATATGATCAGGTCTGCCTCCCATTCGTCTGCGGCGGCTGCGATTTCTTCCAGTTTACCTTTTCCGACATATGTACCAGTCCTAGGGTGAGCCATCGCCTGAGTTACAGTCCCTTTCACTTCACCGCCCGCCGTTTCGGCAAGAGCCTTCAGCTCGTCCATACGGTATTCAAAGGATTCTTCACTCATTTTTTCAGTCTTAACTCCTGCGAGTACGACCCGCTCTTTTTGCTTCATACGGCTGCTCCTTTCCACTAAGTTCAGTTCGTGTTAATTATTGCCACGACAATGTATGCATTCTTTACTAGGAAGTACCCCTCCTGCTGAAAGCATGAATTCTGCAATCACACCGGCAGCTGACTAATAACTGCTTTAAGTTAAAAAAGCCCGCAGAGAGCGTTAATTACTCTTTGCCGGCTTAATCAGTCGGAGATTCAGGAAGGCTTGTCCTGCTGAAGCTGAACATTACGCTGCGGGGAAAAAGTAGAAATAGCATGTTTGTAAACCAGCTGCTGTTTGCCGTCGGTTTCCAGTATAACCGTAAAATTATCGAAACTCTTTATTTGTCCACGGAGCTGAAACCCGTTCAGAAGAAAAACAGTAACTGGAATATTTTCTTTTCGAAGCTGATTCAGAAACTGGTCTTGAATATTAACAGGCTGTTGTTTCATTATAAGTTCCCCCTCATTCAGGCGTTATAAGTATTATTTCTCCGCCGGTGTTAAAAATCCTGCAACAAATTCTTCTATTTCATGTAGCTTTTCTTCCCTGTCATCCGTCATATCAAACCATTCCACCGGCATTTTATTACGAAACCACGTTAACTGACGCTTCGCAAAGCGCCTTGAGTTCATTTTTAAAACTTCTACAGCTTCCTGAAGACTCTGTTCTTTTTTCACTGCGGGGATAAGTTCCTTGTACCCGATTGCCCGCATCGCCTTCGTATGTTCATATCCCCTATCAACGAGGGAGGCCACTTCTTCGAGAAGGCCGGATTCAATCATATCATCAACGCGTTTATTAATACGTTCATATAACACATTTCGGTCCATCGTCAATCCGACCAGTACAATATTATAAGGACTTTCTTTCTTCATTTCCTCTTCAGCCGGCACCGGTGCTCTTGTCCTGTGGATAATTTCCAGTGCACGTATCACACGTCTGACATTGTTCGGGTGGATAGACTCCGCTGTCCGTCTGTCTTTTTGAGCCAGAATCTTATGCAGATAGTCACCCCCTCGCGACCGGGCAGTATGTTCCAGTTCTTTTCTATATTCGGGATCTTCTTCAGAATGTCCGAAAGAATAATCATACAGCAGACTTTGAATGTACATGCCGGTTCCGCCGACAATAATTGGAATTTTATGTCTTGAGTTAATGCCTTTGACCGCTCTCTCGGCCTCTTTTTTGAAGTCCGCTGCAGAAAATTCCTCCCCCGGAGACCGTATATCAATTAAATGGTGAGGGATTTCTTTTTTTTCTTTTTCGGTAACTTTGGCCGTGCCGATATTCATATCTTTGTAAACCTGCATGGAATCCCCGCTGATGATTTCTCCTCCGAATTTTTGAGCGAGTGCAATACCTGCCGCTGTTTTCCCAACTGCAGTCGGACCAACAAGGACGATAAGTGGCTGCTTCATACTTCTTCCTCCTTTCCTTTTAAAAATCCGTACTGAAAGGAAGCATTTCTCCTTTTTTCTACAGTAAATCCGTATTTTTCAAAAGCAGGGCTGCGGGTGTGTTCTTTAATAACCACTCCGCGCCTGGCCGTTTTCACAGCAAGCTGTATTAATTCCTCCGTCACCGGGTTATAGTCAGCAAGCTTCCGCAGAGGATCGATGCCCGAAGCTTTGGAAAGCGGCGTGCTAAACATAGGATCCAGATAAACGATGTCAGCACTGTTTTTTTCCATCCCCCTTAAAATCTTTTCTGCTCTCCCGTGAAGAACGTTAATTCTTGAGGCTGCCTGTCGAAGTTCCTGCATAGGCATTGGAAAGTGCTGCAGTCCTTCTTTAACGATAAGAGCTGTTAACATACTGCTTTCAATTCCGATAACTTTTCCCACCGGCCCTGCAGCAGCTGCCATAAGCAGACTGTCAGCCCCTAATCCAAGCGTACAATCCACGATAACGTCCCCCTGTTCAATTTTACCCGCTTCTGTTAAAGGACTGGTATCTGCTTCAATAAGGTTTCTGACCTTCAGTGCTGCTGTGTTCGGGTGAAAAAAGAACGGGGGTGAATTGGGTTCCAAATATAATTCGAGCCTTACTTTACCGTAGACAACAACCGGAAGATTCCATGTTTTTATAATATCTGCCAGCGGCTGTTTTCTTCTCGGAACAAATGGAAAATCATACCTTCCCGCGAGCTCCCGAGCTTTTTTGCAAAGAAGTTTCTCCTGCCTGGCTGCTGTAGTTACGACCGCTTTCTGCGGCGCCGTCACTAATTCATCACCCGCTTGAACATTTTTTCTATTTCATAAATTGTGTACTGGACCATGACGGGTCTGCCGTGGGGGCAGGTGTAGGGATTACGGCATTTTCTCCATTCGACGAGAAGAGCTTCCATGTCTTCCTGACGCAGATGATGATTTGCTTTAATCGCTCCTTTACACGACATCATTGCCGCTGCCTCGTCCCTGATTAAACCGATGTCCACTTTTCCAGCTCTACGTATATGTTCAATCATTTCCTGGATGGTTTCTTTTTCCTCCCCCGGCGGAAACCATTCCGGATAAGCACGTATTAAAAAGGTGTTTGTTCCGAACGGTTCCAGAAACAGCCCTACTTTTTCGAGTGCTTCCTTATTTTCATTGAGCATCTCAGTTTCTGAGGCGGTTACTTCCAGAGTCAGTGGAACGAGGAGCTCCTGAAGCTGATTGGAAGGCCGCTTCAGTTTGTCTGCATAATACTCGTAATTGATTCTTTCCTGCGCTGCATGTTGATCAATCATGTAAAAGCCACTTTCATTCTGCGCCAGTATATATGTGCCGTGCAGCTGACCGATCGGATAAAGAGAAGGAATTTCAGCGCTCTGCACTGCCGGAGAATGTATCTCCGCAGAAACACTCTCCACCTCCGGGTCTCGGATTGTCGAATGGATGCTGTCTGTACGACCGCTGGTGAAACGGCCGGCTTCCTCGTTTTCTTTACTATTTGAAACCGCCTTTGGCAGGTCTTGAGGAGAGATGGATTCTCTGCTTTTTGAAACTTCATAAGTTTGATTTCTTTCTGCTTGTTTTTCTTCGGAAACACTGCTCTGCTCCTGGAGATTAAGGGACATCTGCTCCGGTTTAGGGGGATGTTTTTCCGGACTGCTCATTGCTGGAATCAATCTGGTATTCTCCCAAACTTCTTTTACTGCTTCTGAGACAAGATCCTGCAGAGCTCTTTCCTTACTCAGCCGGACTTCCATTTTGGAAGGATGAACATTAACATCCACAAGAAGTGGGTTCATCGTAATATGAAGACAAACGATAGGAAACCGGCCGACAGGAAGCAGCGTCGCATATCCGGTTTGAACTGCTTTTGTCAGCGCCGGGTTTTTAATATACCTTCCGTTTAAAATAGTAGTCATGTATGAACGGTTGGATCTTGCTTCGCTTGGAGCTGCAATGTACCCTTCTATCTGGAAATCTTCCGAAGAAGCTTTGATATACTTCATTTCTTTCACGACTGTTCTGCCATATACTTCATTCAGAACACGGAGAACATCATTCTGACCGGCAGTTTTCAGCATTTTTCTATCGTCGCTCCATAATTCAAAAGCTATATCCGGTCTGGCAAGAGCCATTCTGTTAACGACATCGCTTATATGACCAAGCTCTGTGTACACTGTGCGCATATACTTCAGCCTGGCAGGCGTATTATAAAACAGATCCCGAACAACAATTTCCGTCCCCTGCCTTGGAGGAGCTGTTACCCGCTCCGTAATCTGCCCGCCTCTTACTGTTATTTTTTCTCCTTCCGGTTCCCCGGCACACGTTTTTAGTGTCACCTCGGCGACAGAAGCTATACTTGGAAGTGCTTCGCCCCGGAAACCGAGCGTGCCGATACGAAAAAGGTCCCTGTCCGTTTTAATTTTGCTCGTCGCATGCCTGAAAAAAGCGGTTTCTCTGTCTTCCGGGAGAATACCTTCTCCATTATCGAGGACGCGGATACTGGAGAGACCGCCTTCCGACACGTCTATCCTTATTTTACTGCTATTGGCATCTATCGCATTTTCTACGAGTTCTTTCACTACGGAGGCCGGCCTTTCCACTACTTCTCCGGCTGCAATTTTGTTGGAAAGTTTTTCGTCCAGCTGAACAATTCGTCCCATTTCCACGCCTCCTTTACTTTAGTTTTCTCTGCAGATCGTCAATCAGCTGCATCGCCTGAAGCGGGGTCATATGCATCAGGTCAGCTTTCTGCAGCTCTTCCAGTACAGGATGATTATCTTCTTCCGGAAAAAGAGAAAGCTGCTGCACTGTATTATCTGGTGAATGGTCTGCCCGCCTGTCTTCACTTTCACTTTCAAGGGCAGTGAGTATTTCAGCTGCTCTGGATATGAGTCCGGCCGGCAGATCGGCCAGTTTAGCTACATGGATTCCGTAGCTCTTATCCGCTGCGCCTTCAACAACCTTATGCAAAAAAGTCAGACTGCCGTTTTCTTCTCTGGCAGACACGTGCACATTGCGGAGGCGTTTTAAATCTCCACTCAGACGGGTCAGTTCATGATAATGAGTGGAAAAAAGAGTCATTGCTCTTATTTCATTATGAATAAATTCAATCACTGCCTGAGCAAGAGCCATGCCATCGTATGTGGAAGTCCCCCTGCCGATTTCATCGAGAAGAATCAGGCTGCTGGAAGTGGCCCGTTCTACAGCCTGTTTTGTTTCGAGCATTTCGACCATAAATGTACTCTGACCCTGGGAAAGATCATCGGCAGCACCGATGCGAGTAAAAATGTGATCAAACATCGGAAGCACAGCCCGGTCTGCCGGTACAAAGGAGCCGGCCTGTGCCATGACTACAATCAGTGCCAGCTGCCGCATATACGTACTTTTACCGGCCATATTCGGACCGGTTATTAATAGCATTTCTCTTTCATCGTGCAGAAGTAGATCGTTGGCCACGTATTCTCCGGCATCAATGGTCTGTTCAACTACCGGATGCCTGCTGTTTTCAAGTTCAATACGACGTTTATCAGTAAAAGACGGTTTTACGTAATGACACGTTTCGGCTGTTTCCGCAAAACTTTGGAGTACATCAATAATACTTAAAGTTTTAGCGGTTTCCTGAATAACATGAATGTAACTTTTAACTTTTTCACGGACGGTCAAAAATAAATCGTACTCAAGCTTTTCAGCTTTTTCCTCCGCTTCCAGAATAATCGTTTCTTTTTCTTTAAGCTCAGGAGTAATATATCTCTCTGCGTTGGAAAGTGTCTGCTTTCTTTCATACCGTCCTTCCGGTAAGTATTTTAAATTCGCCCTCGAAACTTCGATATAATAACCGAAAACTTTGTTGAAACCTACTTTCATAGATTTGATGCCGGTAGCTTCTTTTTCTTTTGCTTCCAGTTCTGCGATCCAGCTTTTCCCGTTGGTCATAGCAGAACGATATTCATCCAGCTTATCATTATAGCCGTCTTTAATGAGATTTCCTTCTGTAATAGATGGAGGACAGTTTTCCTTTATACTTGAATCAAGCAGCTGGACAAGCGGTTCCGGGCTTTCCATGGAAGCGAGCAGTTCGTCTGCGTAACTGTTATTAACACCTTTCATCGTTTCGATGATATAGGGAATCTGCTGCAGCGACTTTTTAAGCTGGACAAGATCTCTTCCATTGACATTACCGAAAGCTACTCTTCCGCTGAGTCTCTCCAGATCATATACGCCGCGCAGCTGTTCGCGGACGGTTTCCCGATCCATGAAGTGGTCGACGAAAGAAGCTGTCAGGCTCTGGCGCTGTTCCGCCGTTTCTTTATGGATGGAAGGCCGTTCAAGCCATCGTTTCATGCGGCGTGCTCCCATTGCTGTCTCTGTCTGGTCAAGAACATACAGAAGCGATCCGTTCTTTTTCCGGTCCCTCATCGTCTCAGTTATTTCCAGATTGCGGCGCGAATAACTGTCGATCGAAAGAAATTGTGCCGCTTCATAATATACAGCTTTCTGCAGATGAGAGAGAGTCCGTTTTGTCGTCTCTGAAAAATAAGTAATCAGCCTGAATGCCCCCGGCCATAAACGCTTATCCGGTATATTACTCAGGAGGGTTTCATCCTCGTCTCTCTTGGATGGTTTACCGGTAAGGGAAACTGCAGCCCCGGTGCGTGTTTTTAACCTGCTGGAAAAAGAATCTGTTACGTTTTCCGGAAGAACTATTTCTCTCGGATCATAGGAAACAGCTTCCTCAAGTGCCAGTATTTCTTCGTCCACTCCTGTAATAAACATTTCTCCTGTCGAAATATCAGCTGCGCAAACAGCGTATAAACCTTCGTTTTTTTCTACTGAAACAACATATTGATTACTCTGATCGTGCAGTGATTTCCCGTCCATCACAGTCCCGGGAGTAATCACCTGGACTACTTCCCTTTTGACTACTCCTTTCGCTGCAGCAGGATCTTCCGTCTGCTCACAGACGGCTACTTTGTATCCCCTGGAGATAAGCTGGGAAATGTATTGTTCCGAGGAATGATGCGGGACGCCGCACATTGGAATCGCACCGTCTCCCTTCCCCCTTTTCGTGAGCGTTATTTCCAGCTCCCTGGCTGCTTTAAGAGCATCATCATGAAACAATTCATAGAAATCACCAAGACGAAAAAAAAGGAATGCATCCTCATATTCCGATTTTATTTTTTCGTACTGTTTCATCATTGGTGTACTCTGAGTCATACTATCAGCCAACTTTCTGCATATTCTTTTCTTCTGTTTATTTAATAAATTCATATCTCAGTTTATGTTTAACACTGCTGTATTTAATGGAGCTATTACTGCTATTATAGCATGGCAGATCGATTAAAAAGGCTGTCCCGGAGAAACGGGACAGCCTCATTTTTCATTAACAGCCGTGATCAAACGGATTCTTAGTCGTTGTTCCCTTGAGCAGGTCCCCGCCCGTGGATTCAATAATTTTCTGTGTTACAGTATTGGAAATCGTATTGCTTACCATCTGAAGAAGTTCATTTACTTCCATCTGGGACTGCTTAAACTCCTGAACGAGCGGTATCTGATCAAGCTCATCCTGAAGGGCATCAATTTTCTCATCTGTAGCTTTGAGGGCTTCAGATTTTTCATAGTGCTTTAAATTCACAGCTTCTTTCTGCAGGGATTTTATTTTACCGATAATTTCCTGTACTTTTAAATGATCGTTAATTTGATGTTCTGCGCGTTTGAAAAAATCAACTTCTTCTGTTTCTGCTATTTTATCAGCAAGTCCACGCGCTTCTTCCATAATTTGTTTTTTTGAATAATACTCTGTCATTATTGATTCACCTCAGCCGTTTCTGTAATTTCTCCATTGAGAGACCATGTCTTTGCCTCTGTAACATTTACGTACACAATTTTTCCAATCAGGGATTTTGAACCACGGAAATTAACGAGACGGTTCGTTCTTGTACGGCCGCTCAGCACTTCCGGATCTTTTTTGCTTTCTCCTTCCACAAGCACTTCGACGGTTTTACCGCTGTACTGTGTATTTTTCTCTGCGGAAAGTTCATTGACGAGTGCGTTCAGACGTGCCAGACGCTGCCTTTTTACATCATGAGGTACATTATCCTCCATTTTTTCGGCAGGCGTACCTTCACGCGGGGAATAAATGTACGTAAAGGCGCTGTCATATTCCATTTCACGGACAAGTGACATTGTATCTTCAAACTGTTCCTCTGTTTCGTTAGGAAAACCTACAATAATATCCGTAGTAAAGGAGGCGTTCGGTATAGCCTTTTTAATTTTCTCTGCAAGTTCAATATAGGATTCCCTCGTATATTTTCTTGCCATCAGCTTCAGTATTTGGTTATTACCGCTTTGTACTGGAAGATGAATATGTTCCACGAGATTTCCCCCCCTGCTCAGCACCTCGATCAGATGATCGTCGAAATCCCGAGGGTGGCTCGTTGTAAAACGGACTCTCGGGATATCAATCTGCCGGATTTCATCCATTAGATCACCCAGACCGTAATTACTGTCAGCCAGGTCTTTCCCGTATGCATTAACATTCTGACCGAGAAGCGTAATTTCTTTATAGCCGTTTCTCGCAAGGTGCCTTACTTCTTCAATGATATCCTCCGGCCGTCTGCTTCGTTCTTTGCCTCGCGTATAGGGAACAATGCAATATGTACAGAATTTATCGCATCCATACATAATGTTTACCCACCCCTGAATTTTACCTTTACGGGCACGGGGCATATTTTCTATAATGTCCCCTTCTTTCGACCAGACTTCCACGACCATTTCCTTATTAAAGATCGCGTTTTTCAAAAGTTCCGGCAGTCGGTGAATATTGTGCGTTCCGAAAATCAAGTCCACCTGCTGATGTTTCTGCAGAATGCGGTTCACCACAGACTCTTCCTGGGACATGCATCCGCATACACCAATTACAAGTCCTGGATTATCTCTCTTTAAATTCTTCAGGTGGCCGATTTCCCCAAAAACTTTATTTTCAGCATTTTCACGGATCGCACACGTATTGATCAGAATCACATCAGCTTCCTCTGTAACGGCAGTTGATTCAAATCCCATGCGCATGAGGATGCCTGCCATATTCTCAGAATCGTGCTCATTCATCTGACATCCGTAAGTGCGTATTAAAAATTTCTTGCCGCGCCCTATGCCCTGCATGTCTTCCGGAACGTCGAAATCATAATGTATTTCCACATCTTCTTTTCCACGCTTTTTCGCCTGTTTCAGACTGGGCGGTACATATGTTGTTTCAAAGTACTGTGAATAGTCCTTTATTTCTTTATTCTTCTTATGTTCAGCATCGCCTGTGCCTGCCTGTTGTTTACGCTGTTCTTCATTCATACGATGCGCTCCTTTATTGTTAAGCTGTCAGCCTATAATTATAGATGGTTTTCGGGCACGGCACAACCTTAACACATTTTCTTTTATATAGTGACTTTTAACGTATTATTACTCCGGAAGAAGAAAATGTACGATACTGCGACAGGGTATGTCCCTCTCCCAGACACCTTTATCCCCAGCATCACCGAACATCCAGGAGGAATAAAACAGCTTTCTATCCTGGAAAATGGCTTATTTTAAAAGCTGTGTTAAAGTTCGGTGTTACTTGCTGGAAGCAGTGCCGCTCCAGCCCTGCCTGCCGTGGAGGAGATCTCCAGATTTCCAGGCAGCAGGTGAAAAGAACTGCAGGCACACTTAATAACAGCAAAAACCATTTTAAACAGTATATTCTTTATTAGACGGAAGAAATAACTGCATATTTTACTGGAAGCTGGAGAAAACTTAAACGCGTAGTCGAAAATCTCTAAATGAAAACGAAAAATGAATGTTGCTTTAAATTATGTTTTATTCTCAAAGTCCCAAGTAAAAAGTATATAACCTGCGAACATACTGCCTCTTACAAACTTGCACATAAAAGAGCCGGTCAGTGATTCTGACCAGCCCTCTGCGAAACAGCAATTTAAATTATGAAATTTTATCTTTCATTTATGACAGAATATTTAATTCTCTGCCCGCTTTTTCAAATGCATCCAGTGCCTCATCGAGGATTTCTCTGGAATGTTCCGCTGTTACAATTGTTCTCACACGGGCCATTCCTTTCGCAACTGTTGGAAATGCGATTCCCTGGGCAAATACTCCGTATTCTTTCAGTTTATCTGACAGCTGGTGGGCTTTTGCTTCATCACCGACTATTACCGGGGTGATCGGTGTTTCGCTTCTGCCTGTGTCAAAACCTATTTTCTTCAGCCTATCTTTAAAGTAGCGTGTATTATCCCAAAGCTTTTCAATAAGCTCAGGTTCTTCGAGAAGCACATTTACTGCCTCCATGCAGGCTGCTGTTACTGCCGGCGGGTGCGACGTACTGAATAGAAACGGACGGCCTTTATGAATCAGGTAGTCTCTCACGGCCTGCGTGCTTGCGATATAGCCGCCGAGTACACCTACTGCTTTACTGAGTGTACCTACCTGAATATGAACGCGCCCATTCAGATCGAAATGATCGACAGTTCCCCGGCCGTTTCTGCCGAGAACCCCGCTCGCATGTGCATCATCAACCATTATCAGCGCATCGTACTTTTCACAGAGTTCAACAATTTCCGGAAGCGGGGCAATATTACCATCCATGGAAAACACTCCATCTGTAACGACAAGGCGCTTCCTGTATCCGGAAGTTTCTTTTAGAGCTTTTTCAAGGCTTTCCATGTCCACATGTTTATAAATTTTTCTCGCAGCCTTTGTCAGCCGTATGCCGTCAATAATAGAGGCATGATTCAGCTCATCAGAAATAACGACGTCTTCCTTTGTAAGGAGCGAGGCAAGTACCGCCTGATTAGCGGTAAATCCCGACTGCAGAACAAGCGTTGCTTCCGTATGTTTAAATTCTGCAAGCTTTTCCTCAAATTCATTGTGCATCGTAAATGTCCCGGCAATTGTTCTTACCGATCCGGTCCCTGCCCCGTACTTATCAGCAGCTCTTACAGCCGCGAGTTTCAACCTCGGATGAGTTGTGAGCCCGAGATAATTATTGGAAGACAGCTGAATCAGTTCTTTTCCCTCTATCGTAACTTTCGCCCCCTGATCTGATTCAATAGGCACAAGCTGACGATAAATACCATCTTTTTTCATTTGCTCCAGTTCCTGTTCTAAATATTCAAAACCCTTCAATATTGCTCATTCCTTTCTGTTATGGGTGTAGTACAACTTTACCACAGTTGCCTTCCAGCATTAGCTCAAAGCCTTTATCAAATTCTTCCAGAGGAAAATGATGGGTAATCATCTGCTTTACATCGACCTGACCTGATTGAAGCAGACCAGCCGTCTGCTGCCATGTCTGGAACATTCGTCTGCCTGTAATCCCCTGGACAGTAATTCCTTTAAAGACGATATCATTTGTGACATCAATCTCCACAGGGCGTACTGGAAGACTGAGTATGGAGATACGGCCTCCGTTCGTAACCATTTTAAATCCCTGATTCATCGCTGCCGGATGACCGCTCATTTCGCAGACTACATCTACTCCTGTACCTCCGGTTTCTTGTTTGACAATATGAAGCGGATCAGCATTTAGAGAATTAATAACGTCTGTAGCTCCCATCTTTCTTGCGAGCTCAAGCCGGTAATCGTTAAGATCAAAAGCAAATACTCGTGATGCTCCGGCTGCTTTCGCTACGGCTGCTGCCATAAGACCAATTGGTCCGCAGCCTATAATAGCAACCGTTTTTCCAACCACATCCCCTGCGAGTACGGTATGTACAGCATTACCCATAGGTTCCTGAACACTGGCTTCGTCCCATGGGAGCGAGGGATCATTTTTCCACAGATTTTCTGAAGGAAGTACAACGTATTCAGCGAAACAGCCGTCACGGTCTACACCGATAATCTCCGTATTCTGGCAGATGTGAGCATTCCCTGTCATGCATTGAGGACAGTGCCCGCAGACGATATGAGTTTCTGCGGAAACGTGATCATCGATTTCTACATTTTGAACAAGATCTCCTTTTTCCACTACTATTCCGGAAAATTCATGGCCAAATATGTAAGGAGGGTTAACCCTGCTCTGGGACCATTCATCCCATTCATAAATATGAACATCTGTTCCGCAGATGGAAGTTGCTTTCACCTGTATTAGTACCTCCTGCGGACCGCAGGAAGGTACCGGTACACGCTGAAGTTCTGCTCCTTTCCCCCGGGCGGATTTCACAATTGCTTTCATTGATTTCTGCACATTACTCGCCACCTTTAATAAGCTGTCCTTAGTGTATCACGGCTTGTTGTGTGCCTCAACTGCACTGTCCTCCTCAAAAACACATACGCTCACCATGTAAATAAAACGAGAAATTTAGTGCTTTTCTTGTGGTTTTCGAGAATCTTTAAAATTACTTTGCATAGTATATAGTTCGTGAAGGTGTTTACAACAGAAAGTTTTTTCGATCACTAAAAAATCTGCATTATCCGCTGACTGGAAAAACAAGCTGAACAGAAAAAAACCGGGATATCCCGGTTTTTTGTGCTTATCGTGGTTCCACAATCAGTTTTATTGCCGTTCTCTCATCGCCATCTATTTCAATGTCGGTAAAAGCAGGAATGCAGATTAAATCAATTCCGCTCGGTGCGACAAACCCCCGGGCAATGGCTACTGCTTTGACAGACTGGTTAAGTGCACCCGCACCTATTGCCTGAATTTCTGCAGTTCCACGTTCACGGATTACTCCCGCCAGTGCACCAGCGACAGAATTAGGATTGGATTTAGCTGAGACTTTTAAAATTTCCATGAATAGTACCTCCTTCAATTTGGAAAAGCGTAATACAAGCCACATTGTCTGGTATATAGTTGCTTCCTGTCTGGTGCAGTACATTCTTTTTTACCTTTACCACATTACTTACACCTGCTAAACCTCAAAAGAATATCTAGTCAAAAAAAGGGGCATCTTCACTGATATGGATCCGTTGTATGGAAGTGCTCCTGCCGGTAGTATCATCAATTTCGATAATGATACCATTCAGCTGCACGGGTCCGTCTGTTACTTCAAAGCGACCGGGAAGCCCCGTAAGAAAACGATTAATTATTACTTCACGATCCATGCCAAGAATACCGTTATAGGGGCCGGTCATTCCTGCATCGGAAATATAGGCTGTGCCTTTAGTTAGAATGCGGTTATCTGCTGTCGGGACATGGGTGTGAGTACCGATAACTGCTGAAACCCGGCCATTTAAATACCAGGCCATCGCCTGCTTTTCGCTTGTTGCTTCAGCATGAAAATCCACGAATATTACAGATGTTTCTTTTTCCGCCTCTGCCACCAGTTCATCCGCTTTCTGAAAAGGGCAGTCTATCGGCGGCATAAAAGTCCGGCCCTGCAGGTTTATTACTGCTGCTTTCTTTTTTCCTGATTTAATATATCGAAGACCTTCCCCCGGCACGCCCGGAGGAAAATTAGCTGGACGAACCATTTTATCAGCTTCGTCTACAAAATCAAAAATTTCTTTTTTATCCCACGTGTGATTACCCATTGTAAGAATATCAGCTCCCGCTTCCAGCAGTTCATGGTAAATCTTTTTCGTAATACCTTTTCCGGCAGCGGCATTTTCACCATTAACTATTGTCATTGATGGTTTATATTTACTTTTCAGACGTGCTGCATATTGTTTCCACATATCGCGTCCGGGTGAACCTACTATATCCCCAATAAACATTATTTTCATTTCATATCCTGCCTCTTTCTCCAAATTAGTCAAAAAAGAAGAGCTATTCCGCAGGCAGCAACTTGATGCCTGCGGGACAGCCCTTTAAAAATCCAGTTATTTGGCGTATTCCACAGCCCTTGTCTCCCTTATCACAGTAACTTTAATGTGACCAGGGTAATCAAGTTCATCTTCAATACGCTTTGTAATGTCTCTTGCAAGACGATAAGAATCTTCATCAGAAATTGTATCAGGTTTTACCATGATACGAATTTCCCGTCCTGCCTGGATAGCATACGTTTTTTCTACTCCTTCAAAGGACTCGGAAATTTCCTCCAGCTTTTCAAGGCGCTTAATATAAGTTTCCAGCGTCTCTCTTCTTGCCCCGGGACGTGCAGCAGATAAAGCATCGGCCGCCGCTACGAGTGTGGATATAACAGACGTCGCTTCAGTATCACCGTGATGTGATGCAATGCTGTTAATGACTACAGGATGCTCTTTGTACTTTGTAGCGAGCTCAACACCAATTTCCACATGGCTTCCTTCCACTTCGTGGTCGATAGCCTTACCTAAATCGTGAAGGAGGCCTGCTCTTCTTGCGAGCTGTACGTCTTCTCCAAGCTCAGCTGCCATAATTCCGCTTAGATGAGCGACTTCCACAGAATGTTTCAGTACATTCTGTCCATAGCTTGTACGGAACTTTAACCGTCCAAGAATTTTTATCAGGTCAGGATGCAGATTGTGAATTCCCATCTCGAATGTCGTCTGCTCACCATATTCCCGAATCATTTCATCAACTTCCCGGCGCGATTTCTCTACTGTTTCTTCAATTCGCGCAGGGTGGATACGTCCATCCTGTACTAATTTTTCAAGGGAAGTTTTAGCAATTTCACGGCGGATCGGATCAAACCCGGATAATATAACAGCTTCCGGCGTGTCATCAATGATAAGATCGATTCCTGTCAGCGTTTCAAGCGCTCTGATATTTCTACCTTCGCGGCCGATAATCCGTCCCTTCATTTCATCGTTGGGCAGATTTACGACAGACACAGTAGTTTCTGCTACATGATCGGCTGCACACCGCTGGATCGCAAGTGACAGAACTTCCTTCGCATTTTTGTTAGCTTCTTCCTTCGCACGGGACGTATAATCTTTAATGAAAACTGCTTTTTCGTGACGAAGGTCGTTTTCCATCGTTTCCATAATCATATCTCTTGCTTCATCTTTCGTAAAACCGGAAATTCTCTCCATTTCCTCCTGCTGCTTCTTTACCAGTTCCTCGACTCTGCTATTCATGTCGTCGATTTCGAGCTGACGTTCAGACAGCTTCTGCTCCCGGACTTCGAGTGCTTCTTCTTTTTTGTCCAACGTCTCACTTTTACGATCAAGGACTTCTTCCTTTTGAACTAATCGGTTCTCCTGCTTTTGAATGTCGGTACGGCGGTCACGAAGCTCCTGCTCCGCTTCCAGCCGGATTTTGTGGGCTTCATCCTTGGCTTCCAGCACAGCTTCTTTCCTACTGGATTCTGCTTCCCTCTTCGCATCTTCTATTGTTTGCTTAGCAAGCATTTCCGCACTGGAAATTTTAGCCTCTGCAATAGATCTACGTACAAAATATCCGACAAAGAACACGATTACTGCAGTGAATAGCAAAATGAGGATTTGCAGCGTCAAATTCACGATTGACTCACCTCCTCATGCTATTTCTGAAGTAGAGCTGATTTTCACATCTTACTAAATCATTAGCACTAAATTTAAGAACATATTCATACAGACAAACCGGTGAAAAACGGCCTGTAATAAAGTGTTCCTAATTAATTGTATGCTTCCAAAAGTATTATGTCAAGCACTGGAAATTTAAGGGTTATACATGTGTTTAAAGTCTCGCTTTGTGTACTTAATTCAAAAGTGAGCGAGTATCTATTTGGAATATAAGTTTCACATCTTTATATTTTACCCCTATGCTTTCACTCACTCTCCCTGAAAATATTATTAACAAATTTCGACTCCGGATTTAGTAATAAAGATTTATCGTATTTGCTTATATACATAAAAAAACCGGCAGGAATATTTCCATACCGGTCTATCACCCTTAAAATGAATTATTTTAAATTAAGCCCGCTGTCGTCATCTGCCGGATTCTCTGCATCTCCCGGCTCTTCCGGGGCTTCCACTTCGAGGGGTTCAAGAAGTCCGTAATGCTCTCTGACACGACGCTCAATTACTTCCATCGTTCCTTCATTTTCTTTCAGGAACTGCTTGGCGTTTTCACGCCCCTGGCCCATACGTTCTCCTTCATAGGAGTACCAGGCACCGCTTTTTTGAATAATATCAAGCTCCGAAGCCATATCAATAAGCGAGCCTTCTCTGGAAATACCTTCTCCGTACATAATGTCCACTTCGGCTGTACGGAACGGAGGAGCTACTTTATTCTTAACAACCTTTATTTTTGTTTTATTACCTATCATTTCATTTCCCTGTTTCAATGTTTCAGCCCGGCGTACTTCCAGGCGTACAGAAGAATAAAATTTCAAAGCCCGCCCTCCGGGTGTAGTTTCCGGATTACCAAACATTACACCCACTTTTTCGCGGATTTGGTTAATGAAAACAGCAATGGTATTGGATTTAGAAACCGCACCGGAAAGTTTTCTTAAAGCCTGGGACATGAGGCGTGCCTGGAGTCCTACATGACTGTCTCCCATTTCCCCTTCAATCTCCGCTTTCGGAACAAGTGCTGCCACAGAGTCAACAACTATCATGTCAACCGCTCCGCTTCGGACGAGTGCTTCTGCAATTTCCAGTGCCTGTTCCCCTGTATCCGGCTGTGAGAGAAGCAGTTCATCTATATTAACACCGAGTCTCTGAGCATATACCGGGTCGAGCGCATGTTCTGCATCGATAAAAGCAGCCTGGCCGCCGTTACGCTGTACTTCTGCAATAGCATGCAGAGCTACGGTAGTTTTACCAGAAGACTCCGGACCGTAGATTTCCACCACACGGCCCCTTGGATAGCCACCGACACCAAGAGCAATATCCAATGCGAGTGTGCCGCTTGAAATAGTGGACACCCGTCGGTCGGTCTGTTCACCAAGTTTCATAATTGATCCTTTACCGAACTGTTTTTCAATCTGTTTGAGCGCCATGTCCAGCGCCTGCTTTCTATCTGACACGAATACATCTCTCCTTTGAATGCTTCTGTATTTTAAACTTTGTTAAATTGTGAAGGAACCGGATGCCCCGGATTTACTTCTAAAAATGCCGGAATTCCATTTATTTTTAGAGTTTCCGGCATTTATGTTAAGCAGTTCCAGCAAAGTTGTAATTCAGAGTTTTATATTTTTGCAAACATCCGTTCGCTTATTAACAGTATAATATAAAAACATCCGCTTCGTCAATGAAAGAGAAGCGGATGTTTGAATATTATTTTCTTCCAGGTCTTGGTTTTGCTGGTTCCAGATTGATTTTAGCTCCTCCGACACGAGCGTGCTTAAGACCTTCGTACACAAATGGGGCTGATTCTTCCGGCACTTCCATAAACGTAAAGTTTTCAAAAATGTCGATTTTACCAATTACTTTAGGACTGATTCCTACAAGCTTTGCTACATCATCCACTAGTTTTTTTGGTGTCATATCTACATTTCTTCCAACGTTAATAAAGAAACGGGTCATACCTTTCTGAGCACCGGTATCACCAAAGTCATAAGCTTCTGGCTTTTTCGAGTCGTCGTGGCTGTAGAAAGCAAGCTTCAGAAGGGAGCTTACGACTTTGTCCGATGGGTATTCACCGAGAAGTTCAGCAACAAGTGATGAGTAAAGGGAATCGTCCTGTTCGTTGTCTTCAATAAGCTGGACGATCTGAGCTTTCCACCCTTCCTGCTGCTTTTCGACCACTTCCTCTATAGACGGAATACCGCGCGCAGGAATTGGGTTTTTAATTTCACGTTCAATCGAACGAAGGTGCTTCATCTCTCTCGGTGTGACAAGAGTGATTGCGATTCCTTCACGGCCGGCTCTTCCTGTACGACCGATACGATGTACATAGCTTTCAGGATCCTGTGGTATATCGTAATTAATAACGTGGGTAACGTTCTGAACGTCAATTCCCCGGGCTGCAACGTCTGTCGCCACAAGAAATTCAATGGTTGATTTGCGGAATTTTTTCATTACTACATCCCGCTGCGACTGCGTAAGATCCCCATGAAGTCCGTCTGCCATGTAACCTCTGGCCTGAAGGGATTCTGTGAGCTCTGACACGCCTTTTTTCGTACGGCAGAAAATTATTCCTAGATCCAGCGTTTCGCTGTCAATAATCCGGGTAAGCGATTCAAGTTTGTTTTTCTCGAGCACTTTGTAATAAACCTGTTCAATGGAAGGTGCAGCGACTTCACCTTTATCAATCGTTACGTGCTCCGGTTTTGTCATATACTTATTGGAAAGCTTGCGGATTGCCGGAGGCATCGTTGCCGAGAAAAGGAGCGTCTGACGTTCTTCACTGGCGTTTTTCAGTATTTTTTCAATATCATCAATAAAGCCCATATCAAGCATTTCGTCAGCTTCATCCAGCACGAGTGTGTTAATCTGGTCCAGCTTAATCGTTCCCCGGTTCACGTGATCAAGAACACGTCCAGGTGTACCGACTACTACCTGTACTCCGCGTTTGAGTGTCTTAATCTGGTGACCGATTGACTGGCCGCCGTAAACAGGAAGCGTCTGCACTTTAGTATGCTTTGAGAGCTTCTGAAACTCTCCCGCTACCTGGATAGCCAGTTCACGCGTAGGAGTTAAAATCAAAGCCTGGATATGCTTCTGCTTGGAGTTTACATCGTTTATGAGTGGAATACCAAATGCGGCTGTTTTCCCAGTTCCTGTCTGAGCCTGACCGATTAAGTCATGCTTTTTTAGGATGGCAGGAATTACTTTTTCCTGAATAGGAGAAGGAGCTTCAAAGCCCATTTCCTTGATTGCTTTTTGCAGATTGCTAGATATTTCGAATTCTTCAAACTTCGTTTCCATTAATTCATCCACCTTTTTTATTTCGTAACTCTTGAAACAATAAATATAAAGCTTGTTTCACCGCGTACGTACGGATTCTGCTGCGGCTGCCTTTGATTTTAACAAAATGGCCTTTCGTACCGGAAGGACCTGAAATGCCGATAAACATTTCTCCCGGACCATAACCTTCCATAGGATCAGGACCTGCTGCTCCAGTAAAGCTGACACCGTAGTCCGCCTTGAACAGGTCTCTGGCACCGTCTGCCATTGCTTCTGCAGTCACTTCACTCACTGCACCGTGTTCATCGAGTATTTCTTTAGGAACACCAACCGAGGCCTGCTTCGCTTCATTACTATAACATACGACACCACCGGGGAAAATCATGGAGGCCCCGGGAAATTTAGTCATCGTATTCGCAAATGCCCCTCCTGTGAGGCTTTCAGCTGAAGAAACACTTAATTTGTTATCGCGAAGAATATCGGCTACGATCTGCTCCATTTCCTTGTCGCCTTCACCGTAACAATATTCCCCTACACGATCAAGTATTCTCTCTTTCATCTCCTGAAGCAGTGTTTCGTTCTCCTCACGGGAAGATCCTTTTACTGTAAGACGAAGGGCCACTTCCCCATCTGAAGCAAGCGGGGCGATCGTAGGGTTTGTCTGCTGCTCAAGAAGGTCATCGATTTTTTCAACAAGTCTTGATTCTCCAATCTCGTAAAAGCGGAGTACAGAAGAAAGAATTTCCTGACGATCACTCAGCTGACCTGTAAGAAAAGGGAGTGTATAACTCCGGAACATGGCCTGAAGCTCTCTCGGCGGACCGGGAAGCATTATTATCAGCGTGCCATTATAGTCCACGGCCGACCCCCAGGCAAGCCCTTCATCATTGGGGAATGATGAAGCACCTGCGGGCACAAGTGCCTGTTTCAGGTTATTCTCCGTCATCGGACGGTCACGGTCGCGAAAAAATACTTCCAGCTGATCTTTGGCATTTTCATCATACACAAGTTTACGACCGATTATTTCAGAAATCGTCTCCCGTGTAATATCATCCTTCGTAGGACCAAGCCCTCCAGTCAGTATGAGAACATCCGCCCGGGCGACAGCGGTTTCCACTGCGTCCTTTAGACGATCTTTATTATCACCGACATTCTGGTGAAAATACACGTTGATCCCGATTGAAGAAAGCTGCCTGGAAAGAAAAGTAGCGTTAGTGTTATCAATTTGTCCGAGAATAAGTTCAGAACCTACTCCGATAATTTCTGCATTCATTAAATAGTTCCTCCTACTCCGCACTTGTAAGAACATGTTTATTCTTAATAAAATAATCAACTCCGGAGAATACCGTCAATACTACCGCAGTATAAATCATAATAAGATCAAACGGGATCCCTGCTAATGCAAACACGGGGTTATGCAGAAGAACAGCAGCAGCAGCTACAATTTGGCTTACAGTTTTCCACTTGCCCCAAATACTCGCAGCGATCACTTCACCGCTTCCGGAAGCAACCAGCCGCAAGCCGGTCACAGCGAATTCCCTGCTTAAAATTACAACCGCTGCCCACGCCGGAAACATATCGAGTCCGACAAGTCCGACGAAAGCTGCCGTAATCAGCAGTTTGTCCGCAAGTGGATCGAGAAATTTGCCCATATTTGTGACCAGGTTGTATTTACGGGCGTAGTATCCATCAAGCCAGTCTGTTCCGGCTGCGACTATAAAAATAATTGCAGCAATAAAATGGGAGACAGGGATCTCAGCGCCGAGTATACCTAACGTGCCCCAGTTAAAATCGATCAGCAGAAAAATCATAAAGATTGGTATTAGCAATATTCGCGAAATTGTAATCTGATTAGGTATATTCATAGTACCCTCCCTGAGCAGACTGAGTACAACTGATATGTAAGCCGTATTTATTTTAACAAAAACCACCATCAATTGCGAACGATCTTTCTGTTTCCTGATTCATTATTACAAAACAAAGGCTTGCTGCTGATTATATATTTACTATACCACTTAATTTACAGTTTAAATCCGCGAATGCTGATGCAAAAACGGCTGAAGTCAAAAAAAAGCACCCATATCCAGACTAAAAGGCCGGAAGGGCACTTCTTTTACGGAGAAACTCTCTCAACTATAACATACTTTCGGGTTTGATCGTTAACATATTCTAATTCTTCTCCATTAATAATTATTTGAGCAGTTCTGGCATTACCGAGATTAAAAGTTACGGCGTCGTCACCATTCAGATCGAAGGAAATTTCTTCTCCTTCTTCATGCTCCTGCTGGTGAATTTCACTATCATTTTCGTCAAGAATCTGAATCCAGCTGTTTCCGGTGAAATTCAGTTCGATTTCCCATTCTTCCGTTCCATCGAAAGTATAGTAGAATCTGTTGTCCTCCTGCTCAGAAAAGTTCAGGCTGTCACTTTCATTATTATTATCTTCATCTGAAGCAGGGTCACCGGAAGGTTCATTCCCGTTTTCGTTTGCGGGTGAGTTGTTCACTTCCACATTATTCTCCTGCTGACCGCTGTTTACAGCGGTTCTTTCAGGCTGATCATTATCCTGAATAAAAAACCATACTGCGAGTCCGACAATTAAAATAAAACCAATGCCGAAAAGTGTCGGCAGAAGAGAGGAAGAGGAATTGGGTCTGGACCTTCCGGCTGTACGGGCACGGTCGGCTCTTCGAGGAAGATCGGCAGCTTCAGGTTTTTCAAGTTTGGGAAGCTCATCTTCATAAGCAGCAAAAATCTCTGCCGTATTGAGATGGACAGTTTCAGCATATGTTTTTACAAAGGCTCTGGCGTAAAAGTCTCCAGGCATCCGCGAGAAATCTCCTTCCTCAATTGCCTCGAGATACCTTTTCTGAATTTTTGTTCTTTTCTGCAGTTCGTCCAAAGACCATCCTTTTTCAAGCCGTGCTGATTTTAACTTTTCACCCAGTTCTGACATTCTCCCACCTACTAACTAAAGTAATATTAAAAAGAAGAATATTCCTGTTCCACATCTTCGTATGAAATCACTTGATTTTCATCACTGCGAAGCTCGATAATATAGTCAAAGTCATCAATCGTATATTCTGTGGAGCGCACGAATATATCCGGATGTTCCACCACTTTTGTTGCAGGAAGGCGCATCATTTCAGAAACAAGCATATGGTGTTTTTCCGATCCTCTCATCGTAGACACAATTCCGTCTATTATATAGATATTATCTTCGAGCATTTCATCATCCGCCAGCTGGCTGCGTATCGTCTGCTTTAGTAACGTGGAGGACAGGAATGACCATTTGCGGTTGGCACAGACACTGGCAGCCACGATAGACTCTGTTTTACCGACCCTTGGCATCCCCCGGATTCCAATAAGACGGTGTCCTTCTTTCATAAATATCTCCGCCATAAAATCAACAAGAATACCGAGTTCATCCCTTACAAAGCGGAACGTTTTCTTTTCATCTTCGTCGCGGACAATATACCGCCCGTGGCGTACGGCAAGTCTGTCCCGGAGTTTAGGCTCCCGGAGCTTAAGCAGCGTAATAACTTCCATCGTATCCATAATGTGTCTGAGTCGCATGATTGCTTCGTCACTCTGGCTTCTAATCAGCAGCCCCCGCCGCTGATGCTCTACTCCATTAATAGTCGAAATGTTAATACGAAGCATCCCTAGAAGCGAAGCAATCTCACCAAGCAGCCCCGGCCGGTTCTCATGAATCTGGTATTCCATATACCATTCTTTCTTTTCCATCACAGCACACTCCTTCTACAGCAGAGCTGTTTATTTACATCATAAACGGAAGTGGAACATTTGAAAAGAAAAGCTGGTACGGATGCTTTTCTTAAGTATACCATCCGCCATTCACCTGAAGAACGTGGCCGCTGATATAACTCGATTCTTTTTCCGATAGAAAAGTGATACAGGAGGCTATTTCTTCAGGCTTCGCAAACCGTGACAGAGGGATTTCATTCGTAATTTCCCGCTGCTCTTCCAAAGAGTACATTCTCATCATATCTGACTCCACCGCTCCAGGGGCTACGGCGTTGACACGTATCCCGCTTGGAGCTGTTTCCTTCGCTAAAGACTTAACCAGTCCATTCTGTGCAGCTTTGCATGTAGAATAGGTAACTTCCATTGAGGCTCCCGTTTCTCCCCAGATGGACGAAACGAAAATAATATTTCCACTCTGCCTCTTAATCATATCAGGGAGCAAAGAACGGATGATCGCCGCAGGAGTTATTACCGCAATATTCATCTCTTCACTCATTTTGCTGAAAGCCTCCTCCTGAAAAAGCATCGGTCTGGATACTCCTGCACTGTGTACCAGCAGGTCAGGATTATTCGGAAGCTCTGCCAGTGCTTCCAACGTAAGGCCCGGATCCTTAAAATCCGCCTGAAAAAGCGTAACTTTTGTAACTGGGGTAAGCTCCTCCTCAAGCTCCTCCGCTTTTTCTTTGTTGTGACAGTAGTGAAGGATCAAATTGTACTTTCCTGCAAGGACTTCAGCTGCAGCACGTCCGATACTTCCTGTGGCTCCTGTAATTAAAGCCCAGGGTTTCATTATTCACTGTCCTCCGGCTTTATTATGCAGGCTGAAAGTCTCGCCTCTGTGTCAAAATGAGTCTGCAGTGTTGACTGGAGACTTTCTGGCGTAAGTTCCTCGAGCACAGGGATCACGTCAAACAGGTGCATTCCGTTAAAGTAATATCTCGTAAACTGATTGGCAATATATTCCGGAGAATTCATTGCCCGGAGGAAAAAGCCAATTTTCTTTTTTCTGATTCTCCGAAAGCTCTCTTCATCAAACGGCAGCTTTTTAAACTCTTCGATTAAAGCCGTAATTTTTCCTGCCAGTGATTCAGGTTCACTGGAATCTCCTCCAATTACTGTAAAACCAAACCCTTTTTCAGCCGTATAGTCAAAGCTGAAAGAATCATCTATTAAGCCGGAGGAAAAAAGATCCTGATAATTTTTAGAACTTTGACCAAATATCATTTCAAGCAGGAGCTGAACAGAAAGTTCATGTTTTAATAGTTCTCTCCCCTGCTTATCAGGTTCTGATTCCTTAATACCTACCAAAGTTTTACCTACTTTCACAGGCATAGGAATAGTTTTCATTTTTTCTGAAACTTGTTCAGGCTCATCCGAAAAAAAGCGCTGCGGGCTTTCGGCTTCCGGAAATTCTTTTTCATTTTGATTCAGTTCGATAAAGTTCATCACTTTTTCCGGTTCTACATTTCCTACAATAAACATTGTCATGTTTGCCGGGTGGTAGAATGTCCTGTAGCACATATACAAATCATTTTTTGTAATACGTCCGATAGACTCCGCTGTCCCGGCTATATCTGTTTTGACAGGATGATTGTGGTACATAGCCTGCAGAAGCCCAAAGAAGTTCTGCCAGTCGGGATTATCTTCATACATACTGATTTCCTGTTCAATTATTCCTTTTTCTTTTTCCACTGTTTCATCCGTGAAATACGGATACTGGACGAAATTCAGAAGAGTTTCCAGATTTGTCTCTACGTTGGAGGTACTTGAAAATAAATAGGCTGTCCTCGTGAAACTCGTAAAAGCATTGGCACTTGCTCCCTGCCTGCTGAAATCCTGAAAAACATCTCCATTTTCGTCTTCGAACATTTTGTGCTCAAGAAAATGGGCGATTCCATCGGGAACCTTTACACGTTCATTTTCTCCCAACGGTACAAATTCGTTATCTACCGATCCGTATTTTGTGGTGAAAGTTGCGTATGTTTTATTAAATCCTGGTTTAGGAAGAATAAATACGTCCAGCCCATTAGCAAGTTTCTTTTTATATAAAGTTTCCTGAAGCTGACCGAATGCTACCTGCTCCATTATTCGTCCCCTCCCTTTCCATAAAGAAAGTACGTAGTATCTTTAACTATTTTGGAAGCTGCCCGGACGACATCTTCTCTTGTTACTTGCTCAATCTCTTTAACCCAGTCTTCCGCCCCGATCCTCCGGCCTGCTATTGCTCCATGATACTCCAGTTCAATTCTTCCTCTTGGAACATCGATAGTTTCCAGAATTTGATTTTTCAGGACTGCTTTTGTCTGGGAAATGTCTTCTTCTGTAAAATTCCCGGCTTTCATGTCTTCCATTTGTTTATCTATAATTTTTACAGCTTCTTCATATTTATCTGATTCAATACCGGAAAGTACGAGAAGCAGCCCCTTATGACTTTCAACACGTGAAGCTGCGTAATAAGCCAGGCTGGCTTTTTCCCGGACATTCACAAACAGTTTGGAATGAGGTGATCCCCCGAACAGACTATTGAATACCTGCAGGGCAAAGTAATCTTTATCGCCGAACTTTGTTCCTGTTCTGTAGCCGATGTGGAGTTTTGCCTGCTGAATCTGCTGTTCCTCTTTTACAAGACGAGGCTTATCAGGCTCTTTGGCATCTTCTGTCCTGTAGGAAGCAGGCTCGTTGTTTTTAACCTGCAAATACTGCTCAACAAAATTTTTGATTTCTTCTTCTTCCACGTCCCCTACAACATATAAATCCAGAGCAGCTTCCCGGAGCGTTTGTTTATATACTTCATACAGGGAAGCTCCTGTGATAGTGTCAAGGTCTTCTTCAAACCCGAGTATCGGGAGTGCATAAGCCTCTCCCCTGCACATTTCCTCATTCAGCCTCATACCGGCATATCTCATTTTATCATCGTAAATACCGGCGATTTTCTGGCGGTGGGACCTTTTTTCTTCTTCTACTGCATCTGCCGGAAAACTTCCATTTTCAGTAAGAGGATAAAGCAGTACAGAAGCGAGAAGCTGTACTGCCCTGCCGGTAAGGGGAGTATTATCTGATAGAAATTTTTCATTAGCAACTTCAATCCGGAAAGTAATTACGTGATGTTCCCCTTTTTTTACGACATCAGCAGTCAGGTGAGCCCCGTACAATTCTTCAAGGGCTCCCTGGATATACTGTCTGCCCGGGAAATGTTCAGTTCCTCTTTCCAGTACGGAAGGAAGGAGGGCACGCCCGGTGACTGTATCTCTCGAAAGTTTTGTACGTACCTGCAGTACGAATGTGGTTGTTTTAAAAGTTTTCACCGGCATAATATGTGTATTAATAGAATTAATAGTTACATTGTCCAATCCGATCATCCTTTCTTTACCTCAGTTTAACTGTTTTTATTATCCATGTTATATAATTCCTGTATATTATTTGCCGTTTTCTTCATCTGCAAGAAAATACAGTTCCGTTCTCCTGTCCACACCGCTAAAATACACGTTTTCTTAAAACGTGAAATTTAAATTTATCTGCACGAAAATAGTTAATAGAGTAAAGAACAGGTTCTTCATTTTCATCGTAATGCATTTGTTTCAAAACGAGCAGAGCTGTTTCAGGCCCGCATTCAAGTATTTCCGAAATTGTATCGTGATATCCTATGGGCTCAATCTGAGTCATAGCATAGGCGATTGTTGTCCCTTTCTTTTCAAGCTGGTCAAACAGGGATTGATTTTCATGAGGAACGTAATCACTTACAAGCTGCCCCGGGATTTTATCGAGGCAGTACACTACGGGCTCATCGTCTGCCGTCCGCACACGTTCAATCGTTATCATTTCGTTGATATCATCATTATGGAACCTGTGTTTATCTTCATCATCTGCCTTATTTATTGAAGAAGATAAAAAAATAGTTCCAGGTTCTTTTTTCCCCCTCCGGATCATATCAGTAACGCTGAACAGCTCCTCAATACCGGAAGAAAACAGCGGCCGGGAATTGATAAAGGTCCCGACTCCGTGACGACGGATCACAACACTTTCATCTTCGAGCATACGAAGAGCTTCCCTTAAGGTCGCCCGGCTCACTCCGAGCTGTTTAGAAAGTTGAAACTCCGAAGGAAGCCGTTCCCCTGTTTCATAATTTCCTGTTTCAATATCTTCTTTTATTTTGTCGATTACCTGAAGATATAAAGGTCTTGAATCTGATTTAATCATCCAGTTTTCCCCCTGCCCGTCTGATTTGTTATTTTATACTTTACCACGAAAAAGGTCCCGTCACTAATTCTTCATCTGTGAATTTTCTTCAGAACGGGCTGTCAGGACTTCCCGGGGTTTGCTGCCTTCATACGGACCGACTACTCCCCTCTGTTCCATTTCATCTATTAACCTTGCGGCCCTCGAGTACCCGATCCGAAATCTTCTCTGAAGGAGAGAAACTGAAGCGGTCTGCATATGAGTTACAAGCTGTACTGCATCCGTATAAAGTTCGTCCTCTGCCTCCCCCATTTCTTTATCAGGTATATCCGAAGGTATCATATCTTCGGCATACTGAGCCTGCTGCTGTTCGATGCAGTGACGAACAACACTTTCGACTTCTTCATCCCCGAGAAAGGCTCCCTGAATCCGGGTAGCTTTGTTGGAACCGACGGGCATAAACAGCATATCCCCTTTTCCGAGCAGTTTTTCTGCTCCGTTGCTGTCCAGTATAGTCCGGGAATCCGTGGAGCTGGACACACCGAAAGCGATGCGCGAAGGAATATTTGCTTTGATTACTCCTGTAATAACGTCAACCGATGGACGCTGTGTCGCTATAATAAGGTGAATTCCTGCCGCCCGTGCCATCTGGGCCAGCCTCGTTATAGCATCTTCTACTTCTCCGGAGGCTACCATCATTAGGTCCGCAAGCTCATCAACAAGCACCACAATATAAGGGAGCGGGTTATAAGGATCTTCTTTCCGGTTTTCGTTTTCCCTCATGATATGCTGATTATAGCCTTCAATATTGCGGGTACCAGTAGAAGCAAACAATTCGTAGCGTCGTTCCATTTCACTAACGACTTTTTTCAGTGCCTGTGCAGCTTTTTTAGGCTCCGTAACCACAGGAGCCAGAAGGTGTGGAATACCATTATAAACGTTAAGCTCCACCATCTTAGGATCAATCATCATCAGCTTAACTTCATGCGGCTTGCTGCGCAGCAGGATGCTCACAATTATTCCATTGATACACACACTTTTTCCGCTTCCTGTAGCTCCGGCAACTAAAAGATGCGGCATTTTGTTCAATTCTGCCATAACTGCATCTCCCGATATATCGCGTCCCAGCGCGATAGCCAGAGGATTCTGTTTTGTTTTCATACCCGGGGATTCAAGTACTTCCCTGAGCGTAACGAGTGAAACATCCTGATTCGGAACTTCGATGCCTATCGCTGATTTCCCGGGTATAGGAGCTTCCATTCTGATATCTTTTGCTGCAAGAGCCAGCGCCAGGTCATCCGTGAGGTTTACAATTTTGCTGACTTTTACACCGGTGGAAGGATAAACTTCGTACTTTGTTACAGAAGGTCCGAGATGTACTTTCGTTACTTTTGCAGAAACACCAAAACTTGAGAGCGTTTCTTCCAGCTTGCGGGCATTTTTGGAAAGGAGTGAATGTTCTTTCGCCTGCGACTGTTTTACAGGTGTCTGCAAAAGTTCCGGTGAAGGAAGTTGGTAATCAACATTTTCCTGTTCCTGAACGACAAGCGATGCCCCTTCCTTTCCTTCATCTGTCTGCTCTGATTCAACAGCCGTCTCTGAGGGGGCGGGTTCTGATGATTTATCGACCTGATCGTAAGCGTTCGCTGTGAAATCATATATTTCCGGTTCCCTGCTTTCTGTTTCTGTAACACTTTCTTTCTGCTTTGTTACTTCTGGATGTTCCTCTGTTTTTTCCGCAGGCTCCTTTACTGTTTCTGTTTTTCTGCTTTTCCACCGTTCTTTCATATCGGATTGAAATTTTGAAAAAACAGCAGCAGCTTTATCCAGCAGTCCTTTCCAGAATGGTTTCTGTTTTTCACTGCTTTGTCTCAAAATTTCTACAAATGACCTGCCGGTTAAAATAATAAGTCCCGAAGCTGTAATACCTATACCAAGAAGTACAGCACCGGCTGTAGCGATGAGCTGGTAAGCCAATTGAAATAAAGCGGCCCCTATGACCCCGCCGGAAAGACTTTGAGGAGTCCCAAAGTTGTTTAAATAGTATTGAAAGGGAGCCTGAAAACTGTTGTCAGGAAGATAATTATGTAGAGGCAGGTGGAACAACATCATTAAACCTAAAGAAGTTATGAAAATTCCTGCAGCTCTTCTTGTCCATATTTCTGGAAACCTTCTTTTCCACATAAAAAAAAGTGAAAATAAAACGAGACCTGCATTTAGAAAAGGGTGAAGACTTCCTGATATAAAACGAAGGATGGATCTTCCCGCTTCACCTGCAGGTCCTAATCCAAGAAGCACCACGACAGAAATGATGAGCAGAAACAGTCCAGTAACTTCTATTATGAGGGCCTGCTTCCACTGTTTATGTTTTTTTGTCGTCTTTCTTGCCGGACGTCCCGTTTTCTTTTTTGTAGATTTAACTGGCAAAATGAGCACTCCTTTATTTCAGCTTACCTTTGCGAACATTTGTTTTTCTCTTTTTATTTTACCATGCAGAGACTATATGTAAAAGCAGCTCTGTTACTTATCAAGCTTCTACCGGCTACTGTATTCTTAGTCGCTGCTTAAAATCGGGTCTTCATTGTTGAGTGTTTCAACTGCAGTTCTCCTCATCACTGACTATCACGGAAAAAATAAAGGTTCTGTTATAACTCCTCACTACTATGAGGGCGCCTGCGGGTCCTTCAACCTGCCGCGGAGAAAGTTGGAGAACTCCTTCACGGAAGGCTTGAAGCAGAGCCCCCTCCAGTAATCAACTAAAAATCTGGTTCTTACGCGAACTCGGAAAAACTAGATATATATTCCAATAAATGCAGATTAAAATAAAGAGGCTTTATCTATTAAAAGTCCGTCTGTCAGCTTTTTTAGCAGAAGAACCTGCTAAGATAGACCACTCAAAAAATGTATTCCATTTCCTAACGTAGGAACCACAATTTTAACAGAGCTAAAACAAAAAGGAGATATCCTCCATGCCGGCTGAGGCATGGGGAACATCTCCGCAAAGGAAATTTTATCAGGCTTCCATGATAATCGGCATAATCATTGGACGGCGTTTTGTTTTTTCATATAAATAGCGGCTGAGTTTGTCCCGCACATGACTTTTCAGCTGAGACCACTCTGTCTGATTTTGTTCCATAGCTTCTCCCAGAGACTTTGTCACAAGATCCTCCGCTTCTTTAATCAGTTTTTCTGATTCTCTTACGTATACAAATCCTCTTGAAATAATATCAGGCCCAGAGAGAATTTTATCATGCTTTTTGTTCAGTGTAACAACGACGACAAGTATGCCGTCTTTGGAAAGAAGTCTGCGGTCGCGAAGCACAATGTTACCTACATCCCCAACGCCAAGACCATCGATAAGAACGTGGCCGGAAGGAATTTTATTTGTGCGTTTTCCTTTTCTTTTAGAAAACTCAACAACCTCTCCTTTTTCCAGCAGATAAATGTTGTCTCTTTCCAAGTGCACTGATTCTGCAAGCTGTTTATGAGCATACTGCATACGGAATTCCCCGCTTACAGGTATGAAATGCTGGGGCTTGACTAAATTCAGAAGCAGCTTCAATTCTTCCTGGCTCGCATGTCCGGAAACATGAATTTTTTTAGTTTTCCCGTACACAACGTCTGCTCCTGTGCGGGAAACGGAATCAATCAGCTGGGAAACAAGTTTCTCATTGCCCGGATTCGGCATAGCCGATATTACAACACGGTCTTTCTTTTCAAGCTTAAACAGCGGGTGGGATCCTTTGCCCATCCGTGCGAGTTCGCTCACTGGTTCGCCCTGACTTCCGGTGGTCAGAATTACCAGATCTTCACGCGCGCTCTGCTTTACTTCTTTTTTGTTGATAAAAGTTTCATTTTCGTCTGTTAAATAGCCCATCTCGAGAGCAATGGAAGTCGCTCTTTCGATTTCCTTTCCTATAACTGCAATTTTTCTTTCCTGATTTTCAGCAGCTTTTATAACTTGCTGAATACGATGTATATCTGAAGCTACAGTTGATACGACAATTGCTTTGGGCGCTTCATGAAAAGCTTCTTTCAACCCTTCTGCGACCAGTGATTCCGACGGAGTATAACCCGGAGTTTCAGCGTTGCTGCTATCTGAAAGAAGGCACAGAACGCCTTTGGACCCAATTTCAGTAAGTTTATCAATATCCATAGTTTTTCCATCCACCGGATTTTGATCAAATTTGAAATCTCCAGTGTAAAGAATCGGTCCCTGCGAAGTATGAATTACAATGCCGAGAGAATCCGGTATGCTGTGATTGGTCTGGAAAAAGCTGACCGGCGTTTTAGCAATTTTTATTTTGGAATCGGAATGGACTTCGTGAAATTTCGGACGTTTTTTCAGTTTAATTTCATCACACTGATCTTTCAGCAGTGCAAGTGTGAATTTCGATCCGTACACCGGAGCTTTCAAATCCCGAAGCAGGTACGGCACTGCTCCAATATGTTCTTCGTGACCATGGGAAAGTATAATAGCTTTTACCCGGTCTTTGTTTTCTAGAAGGTAGCTCGTATCCGGAATGACAATATCTACTCCGAGCATATCATCCTCGGGATGCATGCACCCGGCGTCCAGAATAAAAATATCTTCATCCAGTTCGACAACGTAAAGATTTTTACCTGTTTCTCCTAATCCGCCGAGAGCGAATATACGTATTTTTTCTGTTTGTTGATTTGACAATGAATGTTCCTCCTGTTTTATATATTCAAGCCCGTTCTCTGCCTCTCGAAACAAGTATACATGAAGTTTGTTTTCTTCTACAAGCACTGCAGATAAAATATTTCCTCCTCCAGCCTTTGTTTCCCATAGAAAAGACGCCATGACCTTACGTCATGACGCCTTCACTATACTTTCATCAGGATGAAGGAAAGCGGGAGATTTCAGCTGCCTCATTGAGCGCATGTTCAACAATTTCGCGTTCTGTCTGTGATAGCGGTATTAGAGGGAGACGGACTCCTCCTGTATCAATACCCTGCATGTGAAGAGCTGTTTTTACCGGCGAAGGACTTGGGGCAATAAACATAGCCTGCATAAAAGGTACAAGCCGCTGGTGAAGCTTCGCCGCCTCTTCCACACGGCCGGTTCTGTACAGCTGAATCATGTCCTGCATTTCAGAACCAATTACATGACTGGAAACCGAAACAATGCCATCAGCTCCAACAGCAAGAGCAGGAAGCGTCAGGCTGTCGTCACCAGAGTACACTTTAAATTCTGCTGGTGTGTTGGCAATAACCGCTGTTATTTGATCAAGATTGCCACTTGCTTCTTTGACAGCAGTTATATTAGGAACAGCAGAAAGAGCTATTGTAGTCTCCGGAAGCATGTTTACCATTGTCCGGCCCGGAACGTTGTAAAGCATAACAGGGAGCGTCAGCTGTTCAGCGATTGTTTTAAAATGTTCATAGAGCCCCTGCTGGGAAGGTTTATTATAGTAGGGAGCTACCAGCATAATTCCATCGACGCCATCTCTCTGAGCCTGCAGGGAAAGCTCTGCAGTAGCATGGGTATCATTCATCCCGGTCCCTGCTATAACTGGAATTCTACCTCCACTGGCTTCGACGGATGCTTTATAGAGAGCTGCTTTTTCTTCCATACTTAATGTTGCCGATTCTCCCGTGGTGCCACCGACAACCACTGCTTCAGTTCCACGGGAAATCAGTACATCCATGAGTTCTTTCAGCTTGGCATTGTCCACTCTGCCTTCCTTATTAAAAGGGGTGACCATCGCTGTAACTACATTTCCTAAATTCATACTTTTTCCTCCTTTTACGGGCACAATTCGTGCAAAAATGCATCATGCAGGGCATTTACAGCATCCAGCATATGCTTCTCCTTCACGAGAACCCAGATCGTTGTATGGGAATCTGCCGACTGCATAATCGGTATGTCTCTATCTTTCAATGCTTTTACGATTCGCGCGGCTATGCCCGGCACCCCGCTCATTCCTGCACCGACCGCTGCTATTTTCGCACATCGGTCAGTCCATGTTACGTGATAGCCTTCTGATTGTAAAGAGTCTTCCGCCTTAATCCTTATATGGGAAGGTATGGTAAAAGTAATAAATTCAGGGTGGATAGAAATAAAATCCACGGAAATATCTGCCTCTGCCATGCATTCAAATACACGTGCCGGGTCACCGGGGCTGTTAATTTTCAGCTGAACGACATCTTTTACGTGAGTCACTGCTGTTACAGGTCTTTCTTCAAGGTCCTTCCCCCGTATACTGGTCGTACTGGAAGTAATCAATGTACCCTCTCCCTCTTCAGAGGAAGAACGTATACGGATTGGGACATCCGCCTGCATAGCAACTTCCACTGCCCGTGGATGTATAACTTTTGCGCCCTGGTAAGCCATATTACTGACTTCTCCATATGTAACAGCTCTCAGCGCTTTAGCATTTTTAACGACACGTGGATCTGCAGTCATAATCCCGTTTACATCCGTAAAAATATCGACATAGGCAGCTTCAAGAGAGGCTCCGAGCGCAGTAGCAGATGTATCTGATCCTCCACGGCCCAGTGTCGCCGTATGACCTTTAGGGGTCTGCCCCTGAAATCCAGTTACAACTACTGCATCTACCTTTTCAAGTAATTCTTTCAGATGATCAGTTTTCATCTCTCTGATGCGTGCATCTCCAAATTTTTCTGATACTCGGAAGCCTGCTTCAGCACCTGTTACCGCCTCTGATTTAATCCCCTTTTTCTGCAGTATGGAAGAAAACACCACGGCTGAAATAGTTTCTCCACATGCCATCAGCATATCCTGCTCTTTCAGCGAAACATCAGGGGGAGTGCCCCCGGCTGTTTCCAGCAGGGAGTCAGTTGCGTAAGGGTCTCCTGAGCGCCCCATAGCTGACACTACGACCACTACTTTGTAACCTTCCCGGAGTGCCGAGGCTACATGCTCAGCACAGCGGCCCCGGCGCTCTTCAGTCTGAAGGGAAGTACCTCCAAATTTCTGCACAATGATTTTCATCATCAGTCACCTTCAGCTTTCGGGTTATTTTAACAGGCCTGTATTCACGAGAGAAAAAGCAATTTGTACGGAATTCAGAGCTGCACCTTTCAGTAAGTTATCAGATACAATCCACAGGTGGAAGCCTTTTTCCTCGTCCAGATCCTGTCGAATTCTCCCTACGAATATATCATCTTTTCCTTTGGAATCAGCTGCCAGCGGGTAAATCTGCTGGGACGGATCATCCTGAAGCGTGATTCCCGGAGCACCTTTCATCAATTCCTGCAGCCTGGATACGTCAAGTCCATCTTTTTCCACTTCTATATAAACAGATTCCGAGTGTCCAGTTTCCACTGGCAGCCTCACACATGTGGCAGCAACATTAATACTGCTGTCTTCCATGATTTTCTTTGTTTCGTTAATCATTTTCATCTCTTCAAATGTAAATCCATTATCTGTAAATACATCGATTTGAGGCACAGCATTAAATGCTATCTGATAATGTTTTTTATCACCCGATACCGGAAGGACTTTTGGATCGATTTCTTCATTGTCCATAATCTGACGCGACTGCTCATACATTTCATCGACAGCATCTGCTCCCGCACCGGATACCGCCTGATAAGTGGAAACAATTAATTTTTTAAGACCGAATTCCTTTCTGACAGGCTCCAGAGCAGCAACCATCTGAATTGTAGAGCAGTTCGGATTGGCGATAATACCTTTATGATTTTGAAGCGCGTGTTCGTTAACTTCCGGTACAACGAGGGGAACTTCCTCATCCATTCTAAATGCACTGGTGTTGTCGACTACGACCGCTCCCCGCTTAACTGCTTCCGGTGCCAGCGCTTTGGAAATGGATCCACCTGCGGAAAACAGAGCGAGCTGAATACCTTCAAAAGATTCAGGCTTCGCTTCTTCCACCGTAATTTCTTCCCCTTTGAATTTGATTTTTTTGCCGGCCGAACGTTTGGAAGAAAGCAGCTTAAGGGAAGCTACAGGAAAATCCAGGCGTTCCAGTGTTTTCAGCATCTGTTCCCCTACAGCTCCGGTTGCTCCAAGTACTGCTACATTAAAAGTTTTCGTCATATCTAACGTACCCCTTCCGAATATTAGTCTATAATCACACAGCATTTATTGTAACAATTGAAGCTTACAATTGCACCTCCTGTTAATCCTGATAAGTCAGAATGTGAGACTGTCATCACCGCTTTTCTAACTCGCCCGTAGTCTTTCTAAGGGAAACTGGCAGAATCCCGCTCGTACTGACGAGGGAAACTGCCGGTTCTTTGGATAGAAGTTCCCGGCTCACTTCTTTTATTTTTTCCATAGATACTGCCTCAATTTTCTCGACGACTTCATCAACGGAACGATGATCTTTCAGCAGTTCATTTTTAGCATTTCTGCTCATATGACTGTTTGTATTTTCCAGGCTCAGAAGCAGACTTCCTTTCAGCTGCTCTTTCGCATTCCGCAATTCCTTATCGGTTATTCCATTACGTGAAATATCGTGGATGGCGGCGGCTGTAATATCATAAACTTCATCCAGGTATTTTTCCTGAGTCCCCGCGTAAACAGTCAATATTCCAGTATCACGAAAAGCTTCGTGGTAGGAGAAAATAGCATAGGCCAGTCCCTTGTTTTCACGGACTTCCTGAAAGAGCCGGCTGCTCATATTCCCTCCAAGTACATTATTCATGAGTACGAGAGCGTACATTTTTTCGTCTCCCAGTGCATACCCTTCATAACCAAGACAAAAATGAGCCTGCTCTGTCTGTTTTTTTCTCACAGTCTGTCCACTTCTGAAAACCGGTTTCGTCTGCTCTTCTATCGTACGGCCTTTTTCCAGGTGTCCGAAATAGGATTTGACTGCTTCTACGAATGATTCGTCGATGTTTCCAGCTGCAGAAATAACTATCTGCTCTGCCCCATAATGCTCTTTCATGAATTGATGCAGTTTTTCTTTTGTAAAGCTTTTCAATGTTTCCTCTGTTCCAAGAATTGGCGAAGCGAGGGGATCGCTTCCGTACGCTGCTTCAGCAAGAAGTTCATGTACAAGATCGTCAGGGGCATCTTCATACATATAAATTTCCTCAAGAACAACTTGTTTTTCCTTGCGCATTTCCTCTTCTTTAAATTCAGAATTAAAAAACATATCAGCTAGAATATCCAGGGCCGTTTCCGCGTGTGTATCCAATACTTTAGCGTAATAGGAAGTATATTCCTTCGAAGTCATTGCATTAACATATCCACCCACCGAATCAAAAGCTTCGGCTATCTCTTTAGCACTGCGCTTTTTAGTTCCCTTAAAAAACATATGCTCAATAAAGTGAGCCATTCCGTTTTCCTCAGCCTTTTCATAACGGGACCCTGTGTTGATCCATATACCAAGTGCCACTGAACGAACAGTGCTGTTAGGTTCCAGTACGACTCTTACTCCATTATCCAATACAAAACGTTTCATTCCAATTCCTCCACTAAACTGCGGCTTTTTCCGTGAGGCCGGTTTTAAAAAACCGCCAGAAGCTGCTACTTCTGGCGGAAATATAAGTTTATTTATCGAGCATTACTTTTCTTGAAAGGTTTACACGCCCCTGATTATCTATTTCTGTTACTTTTACGAGTACTTCGTCTCCTATAGCTACAACGTCCTCTACCTTATTGACTCTTTCGTTGGCAAGCTGAGAGATATGAACGAGTCCATCTTTTCCTTTGAAAAGTTCAACAAAAGCCCCGAATTTTTCGATCCTTTTTACTTTACCGAGATAAGTCTGTCCAACTTCCACATCTCTAACCAGATCTTCCACACGCTTTTTGGCCTGTTCATTCGCTTCGGCGTCTGAAGAAGCGATATAAACAGTACCATCCTGTTCAATATCAATTTTAACTCCTGTTTCATCGATAATCTGATTGATTGTTTTTCCGCTCGGACCGATAACGTCACGGATTTTGTCCGGATTAATAGACATCATCATGATCTTAGGAGCATATTCACTCAATTCCGAACGTGCTTCCGGAATGGCATCCAGCATATTTTTAAGAATGGCAAGGCGGCCTCTTTTTGCCTGTGAAAGAGCTTCTTCGAGCACCTGCTTATCGATTCCCTCAATCTTGATGTCCATCTGCAGTGCTGTCACACCATCTTTTGTGCCGGCTACTTTAAAGTCCATGTCTCCAAGAGCATCTTCCATTCCTTGAATATCTGTAAGAACAGCGACATCTTCCTCATGTTTTACAAGCCCCATCGCGATACCGGCAACCGGTGCAGTAAGCGGCACCCCTGCTGCCATCATTGCAAGTGTGCTGGCACAAATACTCGCCTGCGATGTGGAACCGTTGGATTCGAGCACTTCTGAAACGAGGCGGATCGTATATGGAAAATCTTTTTCAGATGGAATAGATTTTTCCAGGGCACGTTCTCCGAGTGCTCCGTGACCGATTTCCCGTCTTCCTGGTCCTCTGATAGGGCCCGTTTCTCCTACACTGAAAAGAGGGAAATTATAGTGGTGCATAAATCTTTTAGATTCTTCAATTCCTAAACCGTCAAGTACCTGCATATCACCAAGAGGACCAAGCGTGCAAACGCTTAGAGCCTGAGTCTGGCCACGGGTGAACAGTCCTGAACCGTGAGTACGCTGCAATATATCAATTTCAGAAGCTAGAGGACGGATTTCATCTACTTTTCTTCCATCAGGACGGAGCCCTTCTTTCGTTATAAGCTTGCGTACTGTTTCTTTCAAAAGCTTATTAAGAACTTCTTTTACTTCTTTTGACCGGTCTTCTGAGTCCTCTTCTGGAGTAAAGTGCTCCAGAGCATCATCAAACACTTCCTGGATTGCTGTTTCACGGGCCTGTTTTTCAATCACTGTAGCAGCTTCTGTCAGCCTGCCGCCTGTGAAGCTGCGAACTTCTTCTTCGAGAGTTTCGTCGATTTTAACAAGCTGAACTTCCATTTTAGTCTTTCCGACCTCTTCAATAATTTTTTCCTGGAATTCCACGAGTCTTTTAATTTCTTCATGACCGTAAAGGATAGCTTCAAGCATGACGTCTTCAGGAACTTCTTCCGCTCCCGCTTCCACCATATTAATAGCATCCTTTGTACCGGCTACAATTAATTCAATATCACTTTTTTCCATGTCATCGGTACTTGGATTAATCATGAATTCACCGTCGATACGTCCGACCGTTACGCCGGCAATAGGACCACTAAAAGGAACATCAGATACACTGACAGCCAGCGACGAACCAAGCATTGCAGCCATCTCCGGGGAACAATTCTGATCATTACTCATTACCATGCTGATAACTTGAAGATCGTTTCGAAAACCATCCGGGAAAAGCGGACGAATCGGTCTGTCAATTAATCGGCTCGTTAATACAGCGTGATCACTTGGACGCCCTTCTCTTTTAATAAATCCACCTGGAATTTTCCCAGCGGCATATAGTCTTTCTTCGTAATTAACAGTAAGTGGAAAAAACGGGAGATCTTTCGGTTCTTTGGAAGCAGTTGCTGTAGATAATACAGTAGTATCACCATACCGCACCATAACTGCTCCGTTTGCCTGCTTTGCATATTTACCAATTTCGACCGAAAGTGTCCGGCCTGCCCACTCTGTAGAAAAAATCTTTGATTCAGTTGACATTTTTGAATTGCTCCTCTCTTCGTGCATCTTCTTCACCCGGCAGACGGCCGGCTAATCATATTCAGCATCATTATGCCATATGTAAACGCGGAAAATAGCTGCGTTCTCTTCTGTCCACATCCTAATTTATCATATCAAAAATGACGCAGGAAGAAAAGTACAGCAGTATTATGTATATAAGCATAAAAAAAAGCGGGAGTAAGCCTCCCGCTTCAGTACCTTATCGACGAAGACCCAGCTTGTCCACAAGTGTACGGTAGCGCGTTACATCTTTTTTACGCAGATACGTAAGAAGGTTACGGCGCTGACCTACCATTTTCAAAAGGCCACGTCGAGAGTGGTGATCCTTCTTGTGTGTACGCAGGTGCTCGTTTAATGTGTTGATTTGTTCTGTAAGGATAGCTACCTGAACCTCCGGGGATCCAGTGTCATTTTCGTGCGTTTTAAACTCACTGATGAGTTCATTTTTACGCTCTTGAGTAAGTGCCATCCATTTCACCTCCTAAAAATTTAAAAATAATCGCCAAGTGCCTAGCTGACGTTGGTGAGTCGCCTTGCCAAGCATTGGTTCCGACTTCACCTAATATACATGAAATCTTTATTTATTGCAACCGGCCGGGCTGCTTGTCCTGAAAATATTTTCTTGCTTCTTCAGCATCCTTATTTATTTGTTCCATCAGCTCTTCAACGGAATCGAATTTTTGTTCATCCCGTATATGCTCATGAAATTCGACTTGGATTTCCTTACCGTAAATATCACTGTCAAAATCAAACAGATGGACTTCCAGTGTCTGCGAATGTCCATTCTCGTGAAAAGTAGGTTTATATCCTAAATTGGCCACACCAGGAAGCCGCTGTCCTTCGACCTCTGCCGCTACAGTGTATACTCCCGGAGCTGGAAGCAGCAGTTTCGGCGGCGGTTCCACATTAGCTGTTGGAAAACCTATCGTCCGCCCGCGCTTTTCTCCGGTAATTACTTTTCCGGAAGCTTTATAGAATCTCCCTAAATACAGGGCGGCCTTTTCGACATTCCCCTCTTTTAGAGCTTCTCTAACTGCAGTGGAACTTATTTTCACCTCGTTCTCAGAGAATTTTGCCACTGTAGTGGCTTCCACCTGATTTCTCGCATGAAAATGAAACGCTTCCATACTTCCTTTGCCTTTGTGACCGTAAGAATAGTCGAAACCGGCTACCACGTGTCTTATATTTAAATTTATAATAAATTCGTCGACAAACTCCTGAGGGGACAGAGAAGCAAAGTTCTCATCGAATTGCACGAGATAAAGTATCTTTACTCCCAGTTTTTCCAGCAGCTGCTTTTTCTCTTCAAGAGTAGTCAAGTATTCTGCCGGTAGTCCTCGAAGAATTTCTTTAGGATGAGGATAAAAAGTCATGACCGCCGGAGTTAAATTATCTTTTACTGCAATCCTCACAGCGGTTTCGATCACGTCTTTGTGCCCCCGGTGTACTCCGTCGAAAAAACCCAGAGCAGCACATGCCGCCGGGTAGTCACCAGAAACTGCAGGATAAGCCAATTTGATTGTTTCCACAAGCGACACCTCGATTATCAGTTCATTATACGTATCATTTTTTCAGGTTTCATTTTCCCAGCCCGCTTTTCATCTTTTTTATAAAGTGCGAGCAGCTCGTGTTTACGATTATACAGACCGAAATAAGGTGCATCTGCAATGTTTTGTTCTTCTGGAAGAGGAAGAATGGCTCCCTGAAGTACTTTTTTCTCATCATCAGGTGCTACGGTGATAGAAGGAATATGTTCTACAGCCTCTTCAACAGTAAGTAAGGCTTTTTCCGGATTATCCATCTTTTCCAGCTCTTCCAGTGTAACACAGGATTCCCCTTGAAAAGAACCGGAAGATGTTCTGATTAGAGAAGACATGTGTGCTTCATATCCGAGCCTGGAACCAATTTCCACTGCCAGCGTACGAATATAAGTACCTTTACTGCATTCCGCCCTAAATGAAAAGGCAGCTGTCTCTCCATCGTTTTTCACTGTTGTCAGCCGCTCCAGTTTATAAATGGTCACTTCACGTTCGGGCCTTTCAATTTCAATACCTTCCCTCGCATACTCATACAGCTTTTTTCCTTTTATCTTTACTGCAGAGTACATCGGTGGAATCTGTTTAATTCGTCCGGTGAGCCGGTGCAGCACCTCATCTGCTTCTTCTTCTGATATGCAGTTTTCGATTGGAGTAGTTTTCAATATTTTCCCGCCGGCATCCTCCGTGTCTGTTGAAAAACCTATTGTTACTTCTCCTTCGTACACCTTTTTATCAGCAGTTAAATATTCTACAAGTTTCGTTGCCCGTTCAAGGCAGACGGGCAGCACTCCTTCAACATCAGGGTCCAGTGTCCCGGTATGCCCTGCCTTTTTGGTTCCATAAATGTACCTGATTTTCTTTACTGCTTCAAAAGAAGTCATTCCCCGCGGTTTCCACAAGGGCACTATTCCTCCAATTGTGTCCATCACTTTCCCTCCATATATTCCTTCTATTTAACATATGCTGTCCTGATTTTCACAGCAAAGTATTGCACAGCTTATTTGTGTACCAGGTTAACATATGTAATTGAACGTTACTTCATTTAATAAAGGCTGCCTTGAAAATAAAGCAGATAAGTAAGGGCCGGCCGCCTTTGTATCCATAGGAAGGCTTTCCGGGCGGGCCGGCTTCAGCTGATTTCTTCCACCCGGCCTTGATTGCCCCGGAGTCCCCCTGTCCACTTCAGCTTACGGTAATAAAAAGACAGAGGAGGATCTTCCGGCCAATCAGACTTTGTTCTTCCTGTTTGGATAGGAGATTACATTACGGTAAAAGGGCCTTTTCATCTATTATGGTGCAACGATGCTGCATAAATGTCTCTGTTAAAGCTCCGTGTGGATAGAGGATCGCCTGCGGCTGACAAATAGTCATATCCACTTTTGCAGAAATCCACAGCAGGAAGATCATACTTTCTATCTGTACCTGCAGCTAAAAGAGCCTTATGGAAAAACTTATCCGGAAATAGTTTTTTAAAGACAAGCATGCCTTCACCCTCTTTCACATAGAAAGCTGTCCTGTATTCAGGACAGCTCTGACTATTATTTATTCTTTTTCTTTCATTTCGCGGATTAACGTCTCGATACGGTTACCACGTTCGATACTTTCATCAAATTCAAAAGAAATTTCCGGAGTTTTGCGAAGCTGAATCCGTTTCCCTGCTTCTGAACGGATAAAACCTTTAGCTTTTTCCAGACCATCGAATGTCTGCTTTCTTTCTTCTTCTTCTCCGTAAACAGTTATAAAAACTTTCGCCTGCTGAAGATCTCCTGTTACATCGACATCCGTAACAGTGATAAATCCGATCCGGGGATCTTTAAGTTCCCGCTGTATAATGTCGGAAACTTCTTTTTTCAGCTGTTCTGCGACACGGTTTGCACGAACGTTACTCATATTAATCACTCCTGTATAGTCGCTTTATTAAAGCCACTCCCATTCTGTCAGGGAAACATCCAGAGCAGGAAAACCGTCGATGAAATCCAGCAGAGACTGAAGTTCTCTTTCCGCTGTACGACGATCGCCGCTTACTGTTACTGCTACCCACTTTACACGCTGCCAAACATTCTGATAAGCAATTTCTGAAAAGGAAACATTAAACTTCCGTTTCACTTTATCAGCTACACTTTTAGTTACAGAACGTTTTTCCTTGAGGGAGCCGGCATTATAAATGACCGCCTCCAAAGTGAGAACCCCTATGGTCACCGCTTAATTTCTTCCATAATATAAGCTTCGATTGTGTCGCCTTCCTTCACATCGTTGAAGTTTTCGAGCGTAATTCCGCACTCGTAGTTTTTGGCCACTTCTTTCACATCATCTTTAAATCGTTTTAAGTCCTTTAATTTGCCCTCAAAAACGACTACTCCTTCACGAATAACACGTACAGAAGAATCACGGGTGATTTTCCCATCCGTTACGTAAGAGCCGGCAATCGTACCGATACGTGACACTTTAAACAAGTGACGTACTTCAGCCTGACCAATTACTTTTTCTTCGTAAACTGGGTCAAGCATCCCTTTCATCGCTGCTTCTACTTCTTCGATTGCATCATAAATGACGCGGTGAAGGCGCACTTCAACTTTTTCTGCTTCTGCCGTACGTTTAGCATTCACGTCCGGACGAACATTGAAGCCGATAACGATTGCGTTGGAGGCTGCGGCAAGAATAATGTCAGATTCTGCAATAGCACCGACACCTGTGTGGATGATGTTTACTTTCACACCCTCTACTTCAATTTTTTCAAGAGAGCCTTTCATTGCTTCGGCGGAACCCTGCACATCTGCCTTAACAATGATATTAATATCTTTAATATCCCCCTGCTGAATTTTATCAAACAGATCGTCGAGGCTGACTTTGGAGCTTTCCTTCCTCGTCGCTTCTTTATGCTTCACAGCACGGGCTTCACCGATTTGGCGGGCTTTTTTCTCGTCTTTAAATACTTTGAACTGATCCCCCGCCTGCGGAACACTGTTAAGACCTGTAATTTCCACCGGCGTGGAAGGTCCTGCACTTTTAACACGTCGACCTAAATCATTTACCATCGCACGTACTTTACCAAAAGCATTTCCGACAACGATAGGATCACCTACATTTAATGTTCCTGCCTGCACGAGCAGAGTAGCTACCGGCCCGCGTCCACGGTCAAGTTCTGCCTCCACTACTGTCCCGAAAGCCTCTTTATCCGGGTTAGCCTTCAGCTCTTCAACTTCAGAAACGAGCAGAATCATTTCCAGCAGGTCGTCTATTCCTTCACCCTGAATAGCTGATACATTAACAAAGATTGTTTCTCCGCCCCAGGCTTCTGCCACTAATCCGTGTTCAGTAAGTTCCTGCATGACACGATCCGGATTGGAACCTTCTTTGTCAATTTTATTCACCGCTACAATAATCGGAACTTCTGCAGCTTTGGCGTGATTGATAGCTTCCACAGTCTGAGGCATAACGCCGTCGTCAGCTGCAACGACCAGAATGGTAATATCAGTTACCTGAGCTCCGCGTGCACGCATTGTAGTAAATGCTGCGTGTCCTGGAGTATCCAGGAAAGTGATTTTCTTACCGTTTTCTTCCACTTGATAGGCCCCGATATGCTGGGTAATTCCCCCGGCTTCACCCGCAGTTACTTTCGTATGCCGGATGCCGTCAAGAAGAGTTGTTTTACCGTGGTCTACGTGACCCATAATAGTAACAACCGGTGAACGCTCTACAAGATCTGCCGGGTTATCCTCTTCCATAATATTTTCAAATTCGGATTCGTCTATGATAATTTCTTCTTCTACTTCTACACCGAATTCCTCACCGAGAAGTTCCACAGTGTCTTTGTCAAGCTCCTGGTTAATTGTCGCCATAACTCCGAGGCCCATTAATTTTTTAATGATTTCGGATGGTTCTTTGTTAAGCTTTTCGGCAAAAGCCCCCACCGTAATAGGAAGCTCATACTTTACATATTCCGGTGTAGCAGCTTTAGGTTTCTGCGGTTTTGGCCCGCCTCCGCCTTTACGGCCCCGCTTATTATTTTGAGGCCCTTTATTCTGCGGTCCCTTGTTCTGCGGTCCTTTATTCTGGGGTCCTTTACGGGCACCTTTATTAACTGAAGTATTGTTGTTTGAACTTTTTTCTTTTACAGAAGCGTTATCGCCGGTCCGTTTTGGATTCGAGGAAACTTTTTTATCAGACGCCCCACCATTTTTCCCTTCAAGTTTGTTAATCGTATCTTCAGTAATAACGCTCATGTGGTTATTAACCTCAATACCCATTTTAGCGAGTCTGTCTATAACTTCTTTGCTCGTAACGTTTTTTTCTTTAGCATACTCATAAATCCGCTTTTTCATAAACGTACCTCCTATAGTTCCTGTTAATAAACGGCCCTGTGTACTGACTCAGACCCGTTTCTTTTCGTTTTTTTGATATGCATCCGCAAACCCGGTGTCTGTTACCGCTATAACTACACGGCGTTCTTTTCCCACAGCAGCACCAAGATCATCACGGCTCCCCAGCCGGTAAAGAGGGATATTGTAATAACGGCATTTGTCACTTATTTTTTTTTCGGTATTCGCTGATGCATCTTCAGCTAATACTACAAGTTTGGCTTTGTTGGACTGCACAGACTTAACGACGAGTTCTTCACCGGTTATCAGAGCTCCGGCCCGCTGCATAAGCCCGAGCAGAGAATATTGTTTTTTATCCATTATTTTAACTGACTCCGAAGGTGATACCTGCGCAGTTCATTATAAAGTTCAGCAGGAACTTCCGCTTTCAAATGGCGGCTTAAAATTCCTTTTTTTTCAGCTTCATCAATTACAGCCTGATCATTGGAAATATAAGCCCCTCTCCCGGATTTTTTGGAAGTCGGATCAAGAAAGACTTCCCCTTCCGGTGAGCGTACGATTCGCAGCAGCTCTTTTTTAGGCTTCATTTCCTGAGTAACGATGCATTTACGGAACGGGGTCTTTTTATTCTGCATACCTGCCCCTCCTTTTACTTTTCTTCTTCCTCATTCAGCCAGTCGGCAACGTCGTTAGGAGAAGCAGAATACGCTTCATATTCCCCGGAAATGTTTTCCGTTTCTTCTCCCTCCGCAAGCAGTCCCAGTTCTTCCGCTTCCGATTCACTTTTAATATCGATTTTCCATCCCGTCAATTTTGCTGCCAGTCGGGCGTTTTGTCCTTTTTTACCGATAGCAAGGGAAAGCTGATAATCAGGTACGATAACCTGCGTCATCTTCTCTTCTTCGTCTACCGTTACTTTCACTACTTTGGAAGGACTGAGTGCATTTGCAACATATACTTTAGGATCTTCCGACCAGCGCACGATATCGATTTTTTCTCCTTTGAGCTCATCGACAATCGTCTGCACTCTCTGTCCTCTTGGTCCTACACAGGAACCGACAGGATCAATTTCTTCATCTTCCGCATGGACCGCAATTTTAGATCGTTCTCCCGCTTCTCTTGAAACAGATTTCACTTCGACAGTCCCGTCGTAGATTTCCGGAACTTCAAGTTCGAATAGTCTTTTCAGCAGACCGGGATGGGTGCGGGAAATCATGATCTGAGGACCTTTAGTTGTTTTTTCCACCTTGGTGATAAACGCTTTTATACGGTCATTGTGTTTGTATGACTCTGTAGGCATCTGTTCGGACAGCGGCATAAGGGCTTCGACTTTTCCCAGATCCACGTAAATAAAACGATGATCCTGCCGTTGAACAATGCCTGTCATAATGTCTTCTTCCCTGTCTATAAAATCAGAATAAATAATCCCTCTTTCTGCTTCTCTGACACGCTGTGTAACAACCTGTTTTGCAGTCTGAGCTGCAATGCGCCCGAAGTCACGGGGTGTTACTTCAATTTCTACTATATCTCCTACTTCATAAAGAGGATTTATTTCATGAGCCTCAGCCAGAGAAATTTCAAGACGGGCGTCAAACACTTCTTCTACTACTTCTTTACGTGCGAAAACACGAATTGTTCCAACTTCCCGGTCGATCTGTACTCTTACGTTCTGTGCGGAATTAAAGTTTCTTTTGTAACCTGTAATAAGCGCCTGTTCTATAGCTTCAAGAATGATTTCTTTATCAATACCCTTGTCTTTTTCTATAGTCGCAAGTGCTTCCATAAATTCACTGTTCATGGAGCTGATGTCCCCCTTTCAAAATTAAAACGCTACGGCGAGTCTTGCTTTTGCTACTTGACTGTAAGGAATTTCATAGGCAACTACCCTGGTCTTTACTTTCACTTCCATTTTAAGAACATCGTCCTCAAAAGAAACAAGTGTGCCTTCAAATACTTTTTCTCCATCTACCGGGGCATAGGTAGTAACATAAATATTACTCCCCACTGCTTTTTCGATATCTTTTTTCTTTTTCAAAGGACGTTCTGCCCCCGGAGATGAGACTTCCAGGTAGTATGCCTGTTCAATTGGATCCTTTTTATCCAGCATTTCACTAAGCTGTTCACTCACCTTAGTACAATCATCGAGGTCCACCCCGTTGGCAGAATCAATAAACACTCGAAGGAACCAGTTTTTCCCTTCTTTATCAAACTCTATATCGACAAGTTCAAGGTTTTCCTCTTCCAAAATTGGAAGTACGAGCTTTTCTACAGATTCATATATTTGATTGGACATTACTTCTTCCCTCCCTGATCCAGACAGTTAACTGGAAAATTTATTACAAATATTGGATTTTTTCGCAAAAGAAAGAGTGGGTTTCCCCACTCTTCCCTACGCTCGTATCGCTCTGTCTAAATACAATATACCATATTGGTCTGACTGATGCAAACAGACTAGAACAGGGAGAGCTGGTTGGAGTCAGGAAGCTCTTCGAGACAGCCATGCTCATCCAGTTTCTCCAGAACGCTTTTCGTGATTTTACTTCGTTCCCTCAAATTTTCCTTTGATAAAAATTCTCCGTCTTTTCGGGCTTTCTCTACAGCCAGAGCAGCATTTGTACCAACACCGGTTATAGCATTGAACGGCGGGATAAGGGAATCTCCCTCCACGAGAAACTCTGTCGCCTTTGAGCGGTACAGATCGACCTTCTGGAATGAGAAGCCCCTTTCGCACATTTCCAGTGAAAGTTCAAGCACTGTAACCAGACTTTTTTCTTTCGGGGAGGCGTCCAGCCCCTTTGCATGAATTTCCTCGATTTTTTTCCGGATCGTTGCTGATCCCCGAGTCATCGTATCAAGATCAAAATCGTCTGCTCTTACCGTGAAATAAGCCGCATAGAACATCATGGGTTCGTGAACTTTGTAATATGCGATGCGGACAGCCATTAAAACATACGCTGCAGCATGGGCTTTAGGAAACATATACTTAATCTTTAAACAGGATCCTATATACCAGTCCGGCACTCCATGTTTTTTCATTTCTTCAATCCATTCTTCCTCCAGCCCGCGGCCTTTTCTCACAAATTCCATTATTTTAAAGGCTAGAGGATGATCCAGTCCTTTGTACATTAAATACACCATAATATCATCCCGGCAGCCTATCACATCTTTCAGCTCACAAGTTCCTGCAGCAATCAGGTCCGCTGCGTTATTGAGCCAGACGTCGGCCCCGTGGGAAAGTCCGGAAATCTGCACGAGTTCGCTGAAAGTGGACGGTTTTGTTTCTTCAAGCATCTGCCTCACAAACCGGGTACCGAATTCCGGAATACCGTATGTTCCTGTTTTGCACATGATCTGTTCTTCAGTCACCCCGAGCGACTCTGTTCCACTGAAAAGTTTAAATACTTCCGGGTCATCTACAGGAATCGTCTTAGGATCTCTTCCGCTCAAATCCTGAAGCATCCGTATTACTGTAGGATCATCGTGACCGAGAATATCCAGCTTGAGCAGGTTATCATGTATGGAATGAAAGTCGAAGTGAGTCGTCCTCCATTCCGATTCCCGGTCATCCGCCGGAAATTGGATAGGAGAAAAATCATAGATGTCCAGGTGATCAGGAACAACAATAATTCCGCCCGGGTGCTGTCCGGTTGTCCGTTTGACTCCTGTACAACCTTGTACGAGCCGGTCTATTTCAGCCCCTCTGAGCTGCAGCTCTTCGTCATTCTCATATCCCCGCACGAATCCGTAGGCAGTTTTTTCCGCCACGGTGCCTATTGTTCCTGCACGGTAAACATAATCTTCTCCGAACAGTTCCTTCGTATAGTTATGCGCCACCGGCTGATAAGCACCGGAAAAGTTTAAATCGATATCCGGTACTTTGTCCCCTTTAAATCCAAGGAAGGTTTCAAAAGGAATATCGTGCCCGTCCTTCGCGTAGGGTTCTCCGCATTTTTCACAATTTTTATCCGGCAGGTCAAATCCGGATCCGACACTGCCGTCGTTAAAAAAGTAGGAGTGCTTACAGTTTGGACAGACATAGTGCGGGGGAAGAGGGTTAACTTCTGTTATTTCGGTCATTGTTGCTACGAAGCTTGAGCCGACTGACCCCCTGGAACCGACAAGGTAACCGTCATCAAGTGATTTTTTAACAAGTTTCTGGGAAATCAAGTATATTACCGAAAAGCCGTTGGAAATAATGCTGGTCAATTCTTTTTCCAGCCGGTCAATAACGAGCTGAGGGAGTTCTTCCCCGTAAATGGATTTGGCCATGTCATAGCAAAGCTGACGCATTTCTTCATCTGCACCCTCTATGTGAGGCGTGTAAAGATCATCGGGGATCGGTTTAATATCGTCAATGCTGTCCGCAATCTCCCTGGTCGCAGTGACTACAACCTCTTCTGCTTTTTCTTTCGGCAGAAAACTGAATTCATTCAGCATTTCATCCGTTGATCTGAAATGCACTTGAGGAAGTGTCTGCCGATTTAAAGGATTGGCGCCTCCCTGGGAAGTAATGAGTATTTTTCGATAAACGTAATCTTCAGGATCCAGATAATGAACGTTGCCTGTAGCTGCCACCGGTTTCCCTGTTTCTTCCCCGAGCTTGACAATCTGCTTCAGAATATCTTTTAAAGCGAGTTCATCACGGACAATTTCTTTTTCTATAAGATGTGCATAGTTTCCCGGCGGCTGTATTTCAATAAAGTCATAAAATGCTGCGGCGTCCTTTGTTTCTTCAAGCCCTTTCTGCATCAGCCCTTCAAATACTTCCCCCCGGTCACACCCGGATCCTATAATCAGCCCTTCCCTGTTTTTGACAAGTACTGATCTAGGTATTCTCGGGACTCTGTAAAAGTAATTAATGTGAGACATTGATATGAGACGGTAAAGATTTTTTAACCCTTCTTTTGTTTTTGCATAAATCGTACAGTGTACAGGACGCTGTTTCTTATAGTCCTCAGCTGACCCCTGCTCATTCAGTTCTTCATGCACTGTTATGTTTTTTTCCAGTGCGTCTTTCACCATTTTCCAGAGCAGATGGCCCGTGGCTTCCGCATCGTAAATAGCCCGGTGATGGGAAACGAGTTCTATATTGAATTTCTTACATAACGTATTCAGCCGGTAGTTTTTAAAGTGAGGATAAAGCATTCTTGCCATTTCCAGCGTGTCAATTACCGGATTTTTAACTTTACCATAATTGATTTTTTCATATCCTGCATTTAAAAACCCAATGTCAAAGCTTGCGTTGTGGGCTACAAGAATATCGCTGCCGCACCATTCATAGAACTGTTTAAGTACTTCTCCAGGATCTGGCTGCCCCTTAACCATGTCATCGGTAATTCCTGTCAATTCTATAATTGTAGGACTCAGCTTTTCCTTAGGATCAGCGAAAGATTCAAATTTATCAATGACTTCCCCGTTTTTAATTTTAACCGCTGCCAGCTCTATAATAGTATTGTAAACGGCAGACAGCCCGGTAGTTTCAACATCAAACACAATGTAGGTTTCATCTTTAAGCTCACGCTTTGAAGCGTTGTAAGCAATAGGTACTCCATCATCCACAAGGTTTGCTTCCAGCCCGTAAAGAATTTTCACCCCATGCTTCTGACCAGCAGCATATGCTTCGGGAAAGGATTGTGCAACGGCATGATCTGTCAGACCGATTGCAGGATGCCCCCATTTTCCAGCCTGCTTCACGTAATCACTAATGGAAGTAACTGCGTCCATCTGGCTCATCGTTGAGTGCACATGAAGCTCCACCCGCTTCTTCTCTTCTTCCGCTTCGTCTGTCCTGACGTACGGCTTAATTTCGTGGAAGTCCCTTGCCATCATTGTAAGATCACGGATGAAAGTATCGTACTGAACGGACCCTCTTGCTTTAATCCACATTCCTTCTTTCACAGCTTCCATCACCGGTACATCTTCCTTATCATTGGAAAACATTTTTATAAGAAGGGAATCTGTGTAGTCCGTTATTTTAAACGTTAAAAGCATTCTGCCGCTCTTCAATTCTTTTGTTTCAGCATGAAAAACGTACCCCTGCACGGTAATGCGTTTTTCTTCTTCGATAATCTGTTCCATCGTCACCGGATCATCTTTAATGGCCATACCAACAGAAACCTTCTGCTCATCCTGCAGATCTTTTGCTTTAGACTCCTGTTTTTTCTTTTCTAGCATCGCTTCAACTACTTTGTTATGATCCTCTTCCTGCTTCTGTTCTTCAAATCTTTTAATTTCTTCTTTCGCTTCTTTTACTTCCGTAGCAATAATAAAATCAGGAAAACCCGCGCCGGCCAGCAGCTGCTTCAGTGGAGCTTTTACTCTCCGTTCAAGGATTTCCGCTTCTGTTTCATTCATTACTGCGAGATACATCCGATTGTTTTCAATTCTGGGAATCTGCGCTTCGAGACGCTGAATAAGACCGTTTGTTGAACTTCTTAAACATTCAATAAAGTACGGCCAATAGCTTTCTATCAATTCTTCAGCCTGAAAATTTTCTTCGTACCGCAGAAACAAAGAAACTTCAGCAATATGGCTCAACCCCTGTACAATACGGGTCTGGAGAAGTTCAAATGCTGGAAAGGGAAGCGGCTTCGGCATTGCAATGAAAAAGTTCCACTTCTTATCTTTTTGATGGATTTCCAGTTTTTCTATATAGGCGCCTTCTGCATATTTTTTCAGAAAATCTTCCGGCATCTGCACCTGTTCCATCAGCAGCCTGAACCGCTCCTGTCGGTTTTGAAGTTCTATCGACATCCTCTGCTGCTCCTTTCTTATATCATAAACTAAAATTTTATTACACGCTGTAAAATCAATTTATTATCCGCCTCTGTTAACTATGAACTTAAATCTGGTTTATACCCGCAGAATTAAATTAACTGTTATAAAAGAAGAATGAAACAGGCTGAACAGATAAAGAGAGGCTGCCCTGAAATATCAGGGGCAGCCTTTATTTACTGCTGCTGGTACTTCCCCAGCACATCAGAAAGTTCATCAACATGTACTTCTTCCACTTCTCCTGTTTTTCGGTGTTTCAGTTCCACAAGACCTTCAGAAGCCTTCTTGCCCACCTGTACGCGGAGAGGAATACCAATGAGATCCGCATCCTTAAATTTCACACCGGCACGTTCAGGACGGTCGTCATATAAAACTTCCGTACCTTTTGACTGCAGTGCATTATAAATTTCCTCTGCCAGCAATCTCTGCTCTTCCTGCTTTACGTTAATAGCAATTAAGTGGACGTCAAACGGAGAAACACAGGCCGGCCAGACGATACCATTTTCATCATAATTTTCTTCGATAACTGCAGCAACCGTCCGGGAGACACCTATTCCGTAGGATCCCATAACGATAGGTTTTGCCTTCCCCTGATCATTTAAATATTCAGCACCAAGGGCTTCACTGTATTTTGTACCGAGTTTAAATACGTGTCCCACTTCTATTCCTTCTTTAAAATGAATGGATCCTTTGCCGTCAGGAGACGGATCTCCTTCCTGGATGCTTCGCAGATCCTTGTAAGCACTCACCGTAAAATCCCTGTCCGGGTTCACATTAAGTAAATGAAGCTTCTCCTTATTGGCTCCACACACACCATTCGCTAAAAATTCGACAGCATGGTCAGCGTATACATTCAAGTCATCCGGCACTCCCACTGGACCGATAAAACCGGGAGCTGTTCCAAGTATTTCTTTTGTCTGCTGTTCAGTCGCCATTTCGACTGTTTCAGCATTCAGTTCATGCTTCAGTTTAATCTCGTTGGCCTCGTGGTCCCCCCGTACGAGCAGAAGAACTGGTTCGTTATCCGCTATAAAAAGTATAGATTTTATGCATTTTTCAGGCTTCACATCTAAAAATCGTGACACTTCTTCAATGGTCCGCTGCTCCGGGGTTTCAATCTCCTTAAGCTCACCGGCCGGTTCTTTCGGTTTTTCGTATGCTGCATTCACAGGTGCAATTTCAATATTCGCTGCAAAATCAGATGCATCGGAGTAAGCAATGGTATCTTCCCCTACATTTGAGAGTACCATAAACTCGTGGGTGTCTTTTCCACCCATTGCCCCGGAATCAGCTATAACCGCCCTGAAGTTCAATCCGAGCCGCGAAAAAATGCTGTTGTAGGCTGCATACATTTTTTCGTAGCTTTCATCAAGCCCCTCAAAATCTTTATCGAATGAGTAGGCATCTTTCATAAGAAACTCCCGGCCGCGGAGGACTCCGAATCTCGGCCGTCTCTCATCGCGGAATTTCGTCTGAATTTGATAAAGAGTCATAGGGAGTTCCTTATAGGATCTTACATCGTCCCGAATAATGGAAGTAATAACTTCTTCGTGAGTCGGCCCCAGGGCAAATTCTCGGTTATGCCGGTCAGTTACTCTCATTAACTCCTCGCCATAAGCTTCCCATCGGCCGGACTCTTTCCACAGCTCCGCCGGCTGAATCGATGGCATGAACATCTCCTGAGCCCCGGAGTGGTCCATTTCCTCCCGGACAATCTGCTCCACTTTGCGGAGTACACGCCACCCTAAAGGAAGAAAGGAATAAACGCCTGCCGCGCTCTGGCGGATCAGTCCTGCCCGCAGCATGAGCTGATGACTGACAATATCCGCTCCGCTAGGTACATCTCTTAATGTCGGAATTAAATATGTTGATTGTTTCAATATGAGCCACCTCTATTAACATGTTTTATAAAAATAATCGGTTGATATCGTTCCATGTTACTGCAAGCACTAAAAGCATAAGAAGCGCAAAGCCTATTAAATGCACCATACCTTCTTTCTGGGGATCAACAGGTTTTCCCCGGACAGCTTCCAGCCCGATAAACATGAGCCTTCCACCGTCAAGAGCCGGCAGAGGAAGCAGGTTAATAATACCGAGGTTCACACTTAAAATAGCTGCCCATTGCAACAGTACAAGAAAGCCCATCGCAGCTACTTCTCCTGTATATTCATAAATACCTACAGGACCAGCAAGTGCATCCAGTGAAAACTCCCCGGTAATAAGCAGTCCAAGAGCTTCAATGATGAGTGCTGTGTATTCATACGTCTGGGTAAAACCAAAGGCAAGAGCGCCTGTCACACTTCTCTCTGTCGGTGCCATAACCCCTATTACACCAACATTTTCCGCCTCCGGTACTTCCCTTTCCTCCGGTGCCATCTCTATATTAAATGTTTCATTTTCTCTGACAATTTCGAAATCCATAGTTTCGTTCGGATTTTCCTGAATAATCCCTGTCATATCTTCCCATGTAGCAACTTCCTCACCATCGATGGAAGTAATTCTGTCACCACTCTCAAGTCCAGCCTCAACAGCCGGCCCATCATCGGTAACATCACCTACAACCGACTCGTTTACCGGCAGCCCGGCAACAGCAGCGTAAATGATCAGTACGAATACCGCCAGCACAAAATTCATAAAAGGCCCGGCGAAGATTGCCGCTGCCCGCTGCCCGACTGTTTTTGAGCCAAACTGTCTGTCATACGGGGCAATTTGAGTCGGTTTTTCATCGTACACATATTCTGCACGTCGATCAAGTTTATATGTGACCAGTTCTTCTGTATCTTCTGTATATCCCTGAATGAACAAATCTTTTTCCATATCAATTTTTTCCACCTGGATCACTTTACAATCAGGATGCTTTGATTTGTTGTTAATGATCAACCTGCTTACTTTTCCTTCTTCTGTAAACAAAAGACCAATTTCATATCCCGGCTTTATCTGCACAAGTTCAGGATCTTCCCCTGCCATACGGACGAAACCACCGAGTGGAAGCAGACGGATGGTGTAGGTGGTTTCATTGCGGACAAAGCTGAAGAGCTTAGGTCCGAAGCCGATCGCAAATTCCCGGCAGAGAATCCCTGCTTTCTTTGCAACGATGAGATGCCCCCACTCATGGATAAAAACGAGAAGACCGAAAATAACGATTACGGCTAATAAAGTATTCATTTATGCACACACCCTTTAACGTGAATAATCAGCTACGCTTGAGCGGGTTTTTTGATCAATTTCCAGAATCTCTTCCAAAGAGGGGGCAGTTGAAGTTTCGTGTTCTTCCAGTGCCCGTTCCACAAATTCATCAATCTCCAGAAAACGTATTTTATCTTCCAAAAACATTGACACAGCTTGTTCGTTGGCTGCATTAAGAACTGCAGGTGCAGAGCCGCCTTCTCTGCCCGCCTGCACTGCCAGCTTTAAAGCTCTGAACCTTTCGTAATCCATTTTGTCGAAATGAAGCGTTCCGGCTTCCCATAATTTTAACCTTCTGGAACCCGGGATAGCAAGCCTGGAGGGCTGGGTAAGTGCATATTGGATTGGGACTCTCATGTCAGGTGTCCCAAGGTGGGCAAGGATACTTCCGTCTACATATTCCACCATGGAGTGCACAATACTCTCTTTATGAAGTACTACTTCTATATCTTCGTAATCCATACCAAAAAGCCAGTGCGCTTCAATAACTTCCAACCCTTTATTCATCATAGTAGCCGAATCAACTGTGATTTTCGCCCCCATGCTCCAGTTGGGATGGTTAAGCGCTTCTTTAACAGTCACTCCCTGCAGGTCTCTGCGGGCTCTGTCCCTGAAGCTCCCGCCAGACGCCGTCAATATAAGTTTTTCTACTTCTTTAGGATCACCGTGCAGACATTGATAAATTGCAGAATGTTCGCTGTCTACAGGGATAAGCTTCACTCCGTATTTTTTTTGCATTTCCGTAACAATATGTCCAGCTGTAACGAGCGTTTCTTTATTTGCAATAGCGATATCCTTACCGGAAGCCATAGCTTTAAGCGTAGGTGGAAGACCTATGCTTCCCATCACTGCATTTACAAGCGTGTCACCCGGACTGCCTGCTTCTGCAACTGTAATCAGTCCTTCTTTTCCAGTTACAATTTCCGGTTGGTAGGTCAGACGGCTGCGGAGTTCCTCTGCTGTCTTTGCTTCCTGCACAGAAATAAGATCAGGCTGGAATTTTTCAATATACGGAAGCGCTGTGGCTGTGTTCCTGCCGTAGGCTAAAGAAGCAAGTTTAAATTCCTCTGGATGCTTAGCCAAAACATCCAGAGTCTGTTCTCCTATGGAACCTGTAGCTCCGAGTAAATGAATCGATTTCATGTTGTGCCCCCTGTATTAAGTTAAAAATCCAAACAAATATAGAATTGGCATGACAAATATGAGGCTGTCAAAACGGTCCAGTATTCCCCCATGGCCCGGCAGGACATGACCGGAGTCTTTGACCGCGTAATGTCTTTTAAAAGCTGATTCCACCAGATCACCGAGCTGACCCGCTACCGAAACGGTGAGAATAACAAATATAACTGTCCATAATGAGTCAAAGACGGGGACTATCATTACAAAAATCAATCCGGCAATATAGGCCAGAGCAATACCCCCCAGAGAACCTTCAATCGTTTTTTTAGGACTGATTTCAGGCCAGAGTTTATTTCTGCCAAAACTTCGTCCTGCAAAATACGCACCGGAATCCGTCGCCCAGATTAAAATAAGCAGGAAAAATATTAAGGCAAGGCCGTTATCCAAAAACCTGGCGTACATAAAATAATGAAAACCGAACCCGACATAAACGGAGGCCAGTATCATAAATCCTGCTTCATCAAACGTAAATTTATTTTTAGTAATAACTGTCAGTGCCAGCATTACAATGATAAGAAGCAAAAACAGCTCCAGCCTCTCCACCTGCCAAAATTCTGTAAGCAGCCAGTTCTGAGGCAGAACAAGAAGAAGCACAAATATAAATCCAATCAAACTTCGCATACTCCAGATTGGAATCTGCTTCATTTTTAAAAGTTCCCATATTCCTATTAAAGCAAGTAGTATAATAAGTAAAGTGAAAGGGAGACCCCCGAGATAAATCAGCCCTAAAAATCCGGCTCCGGCTATTACTCCCGTAATGATACGCTGCTTCAAACAACCCCTCCTTTAGACTCCGCCATATCTCCGCTGCCGCTGCTGATAGGCACTTATAGCCTCAATAAAATTATTCGGTGAAAAATCCGGCCATAATACTTCTGTAAACCAAAACTCGGAATACGCTAGCTGCCAGAGCATAAAGTTACTGAGCCTGATTTCACCACTTGTTCTGATCAAAAGATCCGGTTCAGGAAAACTGCTTGTCATCAAATAACCAGTTACTGTATCTTCTGTAATTTCTTCTTCTGATATTTTTCCTTTTTCCACATCTTCATACATTGCCCGGAAAGCATCCATTAATTCAGCTCTGCTTCCGTAATTTAAGGCGAAATTCAATATCAGTCCACTGTTTTCTTTCGTTTCCTCCACTGCTTTATTCACTGCACGGATTGTAAATTCCGGAAGTTTTTCGATATCTCCTGTTATTTTCACCTGAACATTTTCTTTTTTTAGTTTAGGTAGTTCACTATTTAAAAAACGTTCAGGAAGTCTCATTAAAAAATCCACTTCTGTTTTTGGACGCTTCCAGTTTTCTGTAGAGAAGGCATAAAGGGTGAGATATTTCACTCCAACTTCGCTTGCCGTTTCAACTATGTTCCGGACCACATTCATACCTTCCCTGTGGCCCGCAATTCTGGGAAGCCCCCTCTGCTTAGCCCACCGGCCGTTACCATCCATTATTATTGCAATATGGGCAGGGACTTCCCCTTCCAGCAGTTTCGGGTGCTCTTTATTGAATTCTGATTTTTTTCGTCTTGTCAGTTTATTAAGCATGAACGTATGCCTCCAGCTGGTTCTGTCTGTCTTTGAAAAGCTCCGTTCTTATTCTATCACGTTTACTCCCGGGGTATAACTAAGAATAGCTATTTTATGTATTCCTTTCCTCCTCATATACAAAGAAAGACTGTCCTGCCGAGTAATTTTCAGCAGCACAGCCTACAAAGCAGATTAAATTTCCCGGACTTCGTCTTCTTTCCTCTTGGAGTGCTCATCGATTGACTTAATCGTCTTATCAGTAAGCTTCTGAACATCTTCCTGACTGCGCTTAAGGTCATCTTCTGTAAGCTCTCCATCTTTCTGAAGCTTTTTCAGCTCGTCGTTTGCTTCGCGGCGGATATTTCGCACAGCCACTTTTGCTTCTTCTGCATAACGTCCCACGAGCTTAATAAGTTCTTTGCGCCGCTCTTCTGTCAATGCAGGAATGGTAATTCTGATAACATTGCCGTCATTGTTTGGTGAAAGTCCAAGATCAGCTTTTTGAATTCCTTTTTCGATATTCTGCATAGCAGACTTATCGAACGGAGTAATAAGAAGCATCCGGCCTTCCGGTACGGAAATAGAAGCCAGTTGATTTAGAGGGGTGAGTGCCCCGTAATATTCCACCTGGACCTTATCCAGCAGGGATGGGTTTGCACGCCCCGCCCGGATCGTAGCCAATTCCTTACCGAAAGCTTCCACTGATTTATTCATTTTTTCTTCTGCCTGTTTTAATACTGATGATGACATTAAGACTGCCCCCTTATAATCGTACCTATTTCTTCACCGTTTACTACACGTTTAATGTTACCTTTCTCACCAATGGAAAAAACAATGAGAGGAATATCGTTATCCATACATAGAGAGGACGCTGTGGCATCCATCACTGCCAACCCATCCTTTAGTATATCAAGATAAGTCAGATTTTCATATTTTACAGCATCTGCATTAGTGGATGGGTCTGCGCTGTAGACACCGTCTACATTATTTTTTGCCATTAAAATAACGTCAGCTTCTATTTCGGCAGCCCGGAGAGCGGCTGTCGTATCTGTTGAGAAATAAGGATTTCCCGTTCCAGCAGCAAAAATAACGACGCGTTTTTTCTCCAGATGTCTGATGGCACGCCTTCTGATATAAGGCTCTGCCACCTGTCTCATTTCAATAGAAGACTGAACCCTCGTCTGAACTTCAATGTTTTCCAGGCTGTCCTGCAGAGCCAGTGAATTCATAACGGTAGCCAGCATTCCCATGTAGTCAGCTGTTGCACGGTCCATTCCTTTGGATGCTCCAGCCATACCACGCCAAATGTTTCCTCCACCGACAATTATAGCCACTTCTACATCCATTTCATGAAGTTCCTTGACCTGTTCCGCAATGGATTGAATCATTTCCGGATCAATTCCAAAACCTTTTTCTCCCGCAAGTGCTTCTCCGCTTAATTTTAATACGATACGTTTGTAAGCTGGCTGCTCCATAGGTCCCTCCAGTGATTAAATTTACTATGTTTCCGAAAAAACCGCTCAGGAAAAAGGGACACAAAGTGCCCCTCGACTTCCTTACTTTTTCACTTGGGACATAACTTCTTCGGCAAAGTTGTCTTCGCGCTTCTCCATACCTTCTCCTACTTCATAACGGAAGAAAGTTTTGACGGATCCACCTTTGGACTCTACGTACTTGCCGACTTTTTGGTCACTGTCTTTAACAAACGCCTGTTCATTAAGGCAGATTTCTTCAAAAAACTTGCTGAGACGGCCTTCCACCATTTTTTCTACAATGTTTTCAGGCTTGCCTTCATTCATTGCCTGCTGCTTGAGAACTTCACGCTCCCGGTCGGTTTCCTCTTTGGAAACTTCATCACGGCTAACATACTTTGGATTGATAGCAGCTACATGCATAGCAACGTCCTTAGCTGTCTGCGCATCTGCTCCATCAACCACTGCAAGTACTCCGATACGGCCTCCCATATGAATATAGGAACCAGCATGCTGGTTTTCCTGAAGTTCTACGACTTGAAAACGGCGGAGAGAGATTTTTTCCCCAATTTTAGCAATCTGGGAAGTAATAAAATCCTGAAGTGTGTTTTCCTCTCCTGCAAAGCCCTGCTCGAGAGCTTCTGTCGCTGTAGCCGGCTCGTTTTCAAGAATGTGCTTTGCCACAGTATCCACCATGTTTACGAAGTTTTCGTTCTTTGATACAAAGTCTGTTTCAGCATTAATTTCTACGATAACTGCACGGCTGCCTTCCTGTACAATATGGGCAAGACCTTCAGCAGCAACGCGGTCTGCTTTTTTAGCTGCTTTGGAAATTCCTTTCTCACGGAGAAAATCAATTGCCTTATCCATATCTCCATCTGTTTCAGAAAGGGCTTTTTTGCAGTCCATCATCCCTGCTCCCGTTTTTTCACGAAGCTCTTTTACCTGCTTTGCTGTAATTGCCATTCTAAATTCCTCCTCAGTAGTATAAATCCATAATAACCGGCAGGATAAAAAATCTTCCTGTTCAGTTAAGCGGGCTGTATTTTATAAAAAACGGTTTTCTTTAAAAAAGGGTGATAAAGGGTCAGCCCCTCTATCACCCTTCTGATTACCTATGCTGTAGTTTCTTCACCCTGGTTTGCTTCAATGATCGCATCCGCCATTTTAGCAGTTAACAGACGAACCGCACGAATAGCGTCGTCGTTACCCGGGATGACGTAGTCGATCTCATCAGGGTCACAGTTAGTATCTACAATTCCCACGATAGGAATATTCAGCTTGTGTGCCTCTGCCACTGCAATACGCTCTTTGCGAGGATCGATAATAAACAGGGCATCCGGAAGCTTGTTCATTTCTTTAATACCGCCAAGAAACTTTTCAAGTCTGTCCATTTCTTTGTTAAGAATGACAACTTCTTTCTTAGGAAGAACTTCGAAAGTTCCGTCTTCCTGCATTACTTCCAACTGCTTCAGACGGGCAATACGCTTACGGATCGTTTCAAAGTTCGTGAGTGTACCACCTAACCAGCGCTGGTTGATGTAATACATTCCAGCACGCTCGGCTTCTTCTTTAACCGAATCCTGAGCCTGCTTTTTTGTACCTACGAACAGAACTGTTCCGCCCTGTGACGCAAGGTCACGTACAAAGTTGAATGCTTCCTCAACTTTTTTGACCGTCTTTTGAAGATCAATAATATAAATACCGTTTCTTTCTGTGAAAATGTAGCGATCCATTTTTGGATTCCAACGGCGCGTCTGGTGTCCAAAATGTACCCCAGCTTCAAGAAGCTGCTTCATGGAAATCACTGCCATAATCACTCACCTCCTCTTGGTTTTTTACCTCCGGTTATATCATCTTCCACCCGGACTCGATTGAGCACCCCGGCGCAGAATCCAAAACCGTGTGTTTTTAACACCATCAAAAAATATATCACATCTTTTAATAATCTGCAATACTTGAGCTGGAGAACTTTTCTCTATCAGCCCCGCTGTTTTTTTAATTCTGCCAGAAACTTATCGTTAAGCACTTTAATATAAGTCCCTTTCATTCCGAGAGAGCGCGATTCAATGACTCCCGCACTTTCCAGCTTACGAAGCGCGTTTACAATTACAGACCGGGTAATTCCTACACGATCGGCAATTTTACTTGCAACGAGCAGGCCTTCATTTCCGTCCAGTTCTTCAAAAATATGCTCTACTGCTTCGAGTTCACTGTAGGAAAGTGAGCTGATTGCCATCTGCACAACCGCTTTGCTCCGTGCCTCCTGCTCAATTTCCTCCTGTTTTTCGTGAAGGATTTCCATGCCGACTACAGTTGACGCGTATTCAGCAAGAAGAAGGTCATCATCGCCGAATGAATCATCAAGACGGGCGAGGATAAGTGTTCCAAGGCGCTGGCCTCCTCCCTGTACCGGAACAATCGTAGTCAGACCATTTTTAAAGAGATCTTTGTTTTCTACAGGGAAAGCTGTATAATCGCTCTCGATATCGAGATTCGAAGAAGTTTCCTGGATGTTAAAAAGTCCGCTCGTATACTGTTCAGGAAACTGACGCTGTTCCAGCATCGACTTCATACGCTGGTTTTCAATTTCCTGCTTAATAGAGTATCCAAGAAGCTTTCCGCGCCGGCTGACAATGAATATATTGGCTTCGATTACGTCACGCAGCGTTTCTGCCATTTCTTTAAAGTTTACAGACTGCCCCGCACTTTTTTGAAGCAGGTCATTGATTTTTCTTGTTTTTGTTAGTAGATCCATAGGTTAATACCCTCCTGAAATTTATAAAATATATTGACTGACATCACGGTTTTTAGCTACCGAGGCCAGTTTTTCCTCTACATATGCCGGTGTAATCGTAACGTGGTCCATTGTTATTTCTGAAGCTTCAAAAGAAAGATCTTCAAGCAGCTTTTCCAGGATAGTATGAAGCCTTCTGGCACCAATATTCTCCGTCTGGTCATTTACTTCTGCTGCGATCTCTGCAATACGACGGACTGCTCCATCTTCAAAAACGAGCTTAATCCCTTCAACTTCCAGCATGCTTTCATATTGCTTGAGTAGAGCGTACTGCGGCTTCGTTAAAATATTTACAAAATCTTCGACTCCGAGGGAATCAAGCTCCACCCTTATAGGAAGTCTTCCCTGAAGTTCAGGAATTAAATCTGAAGGCTTGGAGAAATGAAAGGCCCCCGCCCCTATAAAGAGCATATGATCAGTTTGTACCGCCCCGTATTTTGTAACTACAGTTGACCCTTCGATAATGGGAAGAATATCACGCTGAACTCCCTCTCTGGATACATCCGCCGACTGCTGACTCTTTCCGGCGACCTTATCAATTTCATCGATAAAGATAATACCGAGCTGTTCTGCTCTTTCTACAGCTTCCTGGGAAACTTCTTCCATGTTGATTAATTTCTGTGCTTCCTGCTCAGCAAGTACACGCCGGGCATCCTTGACAGGCAGCGTTCGTTCGGCTGTCTGCTTCGGCATCATTCCCCCGAGCATTTCCTGCATATTCATTCCCATCTGCTCCATCCCGCCGCCCTGGAACATGTCCGTAAATGATTTACCCTGTTCTTCTACGGTAATTGTTACTTCTTTATTTTCCAGTTCGCCGTTTTTCAGCTGGTCCTGTATTTTTCTCCGTGTCTGGCGGTAGGTTTCATCTGCAGGTTTTTCTTCTTCCTCCGGTTCCTCTTCTTCGTTTTGAAAAAACATTTCGAGGGGATTTCTGTAATTTTGAGAAGATTTGGCTTTTTTATTCTGCGGGTGCAGAAGGTCTACAAGTTTCTTCTCAGCAAGTTTCTCCGCTTTATCATTTACCTCAGTCATTTTTTCTTCTTTAACGAGCCGGACAGATGTTTCGACGAGGTCTCGTATCATTGATTCCACATCTCTTCCGACGTACCCCACTTCAGTGAATTTGGTCGCTTCCACTTTAATAAAGGGGGCTCCAACCAGCTTAGCGAGACGTCGTGCTATTTCCGTTTTGCCTACGCCGGTGGGGCCAATCATTAATATATTTTTTGGAGTTATTTCTTCTTTTATTTTATCGTCCAGCCTGCTGCGGCGGTAACGGTTTCTCAAGGCTACTGCTACTGACCGTTTTGCCTGCCTTTGACCGACAATTGTCTGATCCAGACGTTCAACAATTTGAACAGGGGTAAGTGAACTGTTCATACTAGCTCTCCTCCGTTCCATTCGGTGATTCTACAATAATGTGGTGATTCGTATAGACACATAAGTCCGCGGCCGTTTCCAGACTGGCTTTCGCAATTTCTGCAGCTGTTAAGTGGGAAGCATGCTGTTTCATTGCTCTGCCGGCGGCAAGAGCATAATTCCCCCCGGACCCGATAGCAATAATTCCGTCGTCCGGTTCAATAACTTCACCGGTTCCTGCAATAAGGTAAATAGAATTCTTGTCCATCACGATCAGCATAGCCTCCAGCCGTCGGAGAACTCTGTCACTTCTCCACTCTTTTGCCAGTTCAACTGCAGCACGCTGAAGGTTACCGCTGAATTCCTCCAGCTTTGTTTCAAATTTTTCATAAAGTGTAAAAGCGTCCGCTACTGAACCGGCAAAACCTGCTGTAACTTTCCCCCGGTACAGGGTACGTACTTTACGGGCTGAATGTTTCATTACTACAGCATTTCCAAAAGTCACCTGGCCATCACCGGCCATGGCAGACTGCTCTTTATGACGTACAGCAAAAATTGTTGTTCCTTTAATCGGTTCCACCTGCATCTTCCTTTCCGGTCGTTTTATGCCCGCGGATGAGTATTTCGGTATACTTCGCGAAGCCGGTCCTTCGTTACATGAGTATAAATCTGGGTAGCGGCAAGATCTGTGTGACCGAGAAGTTCCTGAACCGTCCGCAGGTCAGCCCCTTCATTCAAGAGGTGTGTAGCAAATGTGTGCCGCAGAATATGCGGACTCATACGTGAAGTCAATGAGGCATCCACTGATAACTTGTTAAGAATTTTCTGGATGCCGCGGGCAGTAAGCCTTTTCCCCATGTAATTAAGAAAAAGTGCATCATCCTGCGGTTTAAGTCCCGGGCGGCTTTCATTAATATAAACTGTAAGGGCCTCCGCCGCAAAGCTTCCGACCGGAACATAACGCTCCTTGCCGCCCTTACCTTTGACGAGAAGAGTTTCCAAATATATATCGAAGTCTTTAACATCAAGTTTAATGCATTCTCCTACGCGGATACCAGTTGCATAAAACAGTTCAAGCAGTGCTGAATTTCTTTTCCCAAGGTCTGTTCCAGTATCTACAGAATCGAACAGCTGAAGCATTTCTTCCTCATAAAAAAAAGAAGGAAGCCTTTTTCCCTTCCTCGGGACGTGAATAAGCGTGAGAGGGTTTTCCACAACTAATTCTTCCCTTAAAAGATACGTATAAAACGACCTCAGGGATGAAATTTTTCTCGCTACGGTTGTGCGCGCCAGCTTTTCAGCGTACAACTCTGTTAAATACTCCCGGATATGTACATACGAAACCTCAGCCGCAGAAATATTCCACCGCTGAGCAATATATTTCAGAAAATGCGCAATATCTTTTTCATAGCTGATTACAGTATGCTTAGAAGCACGTTTTTCAATACGGAGAAATGTAAGAAAATCTGAATATTCCCGGTCCATAGCACATTCCTTTCCGGCACAAATAAAGGACATAAAATTAGAGCTACTAAATAGTATCATAATTCAGCAGCTCTTTCAATGAACTTTACATTTTTTTCACAAAATTCAGAATTGTATTCCGGGTTTTGAATCAGCAGATGAACTTGAAGGTGCTTCCTTCCAACTCTTCAAAAACTATAAAAAGTTAATGAACTGACGCGTGGCAGGCCTGCCGGATTGTAGCGAAGTTTTCTGCATTTATCGACACTAGACTTTAACAGAGACACTCATGCAGCATCATTGCCCCATGATGAATGAAAATAGCCTTTTATAATAATGTAACCTCCTATCCAAACGGAAGGTTAAAGCCTGTTTAGACAGGAGATCCTGCTTTGTCTTTTTTACCATAAGCTGAAGTGGACATGGAGAGACTCCGGAGCGGTCATGGCCTTTCCCCAATCTGACCGACAAAAGGAGGACAGAATCAGCTGACGCCGGTCCGCTCGGAAAGCCTTTCCACGGTAACGAAAGCGAACGTCCCTCTTTGCTTTCAAGGCAGCTTATAAAATAGTGCTTCAGCAGGAAAGGCCGGGATTCCCACTGCAGGCCCTTACTCAAAACAAGGGACCGTCACCTAAAAGGTAACAGTCCTCCTTCATTAATTGCGGTCTTCTTTATAATCACATTCCGTACATTGGACGTGTGTGCCTTTTTTCGATTTTTTCTCCACGAGCAGGTTGCTGCATTTAGGACATTTACGTTCAATTGGTTTATCCCATGAAATGAATTCACACTCCGGATAACGGTCGCATCCGTAAAAAATTCGTTTCTTTTTACTTTTACGTTCCACTACATTTCCTTCTTTACATGTAGGGCACGGAACCCCTATGTCTTTGACGATGGCTTTCGTATTTCTGCATTCCGGAAAATTGGAGCAGGCCATGAATTTTCCATAGCGGCCCATTTTATAGACCATTTCATGACCACACTTTTCGCAGTCTTCTCCGGCAGGCTCATCTTTAATTTCGACTTCTTCCATTTCTTCTTCTGCTGTTTTCAGGCGCTTTTCAAAATCCGTGTAGAAGCGGTCGATAATACTGACCCAGGAATTTTCACCATCTTCAATAGAGTCAAGGTCGGATTCCATCGTCGCCGTGAATTCCACATTAAGAATTTCCGGAAAAAATTCATTAATCAGCTCCAGAACAATCGTTCCAAGTTCAGTCGGAACAAAACGTTTTTCTTCAAGAGCAACATATCCTCGCCGCTGAATCGTATCCAGCGTCGGGGCATATGTGGAAGGACGGCCAATACCGAGTTCTTCCAGAGTTTTCACAAGCCTTGCTTCCGTGAAACGCGGAGGCGGCTGTGTAAAGTGCTGGTTAGGAGCAATAGTTTCCGCAGTGGTTACTTCCCCTTCTTCCATATCCGGAAGTAGTTTGTCTTTTTCTTCTTTCCCGTCGTCACTGCCTTCAATATATACTTTCATAAAACCGGCAAATTTCAATTTGGAACCATTTGCCCTGAACTGTACACCGTTGTTCGACATATCAACAGCCATCGTGTCCATCACAGCTGGTGCCATGCGGCTGGCAATCATTCTTTCCCATATTAATTTGTACAGACGGTATTGATCCCGTGATAAATATTGTTTTATTGTCTTTGGATCATACTTAACTACTGTAGGTCTTACTGCCTCGTGGGCATCCTGGGATTTGGAAGACTGCTTCTGTTCACTTGTATCTCCAGCATACTCTTTACCGAAATTTTCCAAAATATAGTCATAAGCTTCGTTTTTAGCTGTGTCTGATATTCTGGTCGAGTCTGTACGCATATACGTAATTAGACCGGTTGTTCCGGCTTTACCTATAGCAATACCTTCATAGAGCTGCTGGGCAAGCATCATCGTTTTCTTGGCACGGAAATTCAATTTTCTGGCAGCTTCCTGCTGAAGCGAGGAAGTAGTAAAAGGGACGACCGGTTTTCTTCGCCGTTCCCGCTTTTTTACTGAATCTACTGTAAGATCTCTTCCTTTCATCCTGTCAAGAACACGGTTTACTTCTTCCTCAGATTTAAGCTCTTTCTTTTCTCCGTCCAAAGAGACGAATTTCGCCTCGAAAGATCTGCCGTCTTTTTCCATATTTGCCGTGATTGACCAGTATTCCTCCGGTTCAAAAGCTTTGATTTCGTTTTCCCGGTCTATTATTAGTTTTACTGCCACAGACTGCACGCGGCCTGCACTCAGCCCTTTTTTAACTTTTTTCCATAGCAGCGGACTGATGTTATAACCTACTAACCTGTCCAGAACACGTCTGGCCTGCTGGGCATCTACAAGATTCGTGTTAATTTCTCTCGGATGTTTAAAGGAATCCTTAATAGCCTGTTTAGTAATTTCATTAAATACAACCCGGCACTTGGAATCCATATCAATATTCAGACTGTCTGCCAGATGCCAGGCAATTGCTTCCCCTTCTCTGTCGGGGTCGGCAGCAAGATAAATACGCTTAGCTTTTTTTGCAGCCTGTTTCAGTTCTTTAAGAATCGGTCCTTTCCCGCGAATCGTAATATACTTAGGAGAATAATCATTTTCTACATCTACACCCATCTGACTTTTAGGTAAATCGATGACGTGACCCATCGATGCTTTAACAACATATTTTTTTCCTAAATATTTCCCAATCGTTTTCGCCTTAGCGGGAGATTCTACGATCACTAAGTAATCCGACATGTGCTGTCGCTCCTCCCTGTATCACAAGTAAAAGAATCTCCCCTATTATTAAACACTCTGTCTCAATTTGTCAAAC